>DATLRS010000015.1:0-30840 GCA_035534535.1 Allostellaceae bacterium
ATCTATTCGGGCGACAAGGAAATCGTCCAGTCTGGCGGCACGTTGCGCGGCACCCTGGCCCTCAGCGGCGGGTATGAAATCATCTCGGCCGGCGGCGTCGATGTCGGCGCGACGATCAGCAGCGGCGCCGTGCAGAATGTCTTCGGCTCCGCGAGCGCGGTCGTCGTCTACGGCGGCGGGATCCAGACCGTTTCGGCCGGCACGGGGAGCGGCACAACGGTCGAGACCGGCGGGCACCAGTACGTGCTGGCGGGCGGCCGGGCGGTTGGCGCGACGCTGAGCGGCGGCACCGAAATCGACGCGGTCGGCGGGGTGGCGAGCGGCACGACGGTCAGCAGCGGCGGCGTCGAGGTCGTTCGCGGGACAGCCGGCGGCACGATCGTCGACAGCGGCGGCAACGCCTATGTCTACGGCACGGCGAGCCTCGCCAGCGTCAACAGCGGCGGCACCGTGACCGTCGAGAATGGCGGAGTGGCGAGCGGCACGACCGTCAGCGGCGGCGGCCTCGCCTATGTCGGGTCGGGCGGGGTGGCGAGCGGCAGCGTCCTTGGCAGCCACGGCCGCCAGATCGACTTGGTCGGCGGCGTCGCGAGCAGCACGATTGTCAGCAGCGGCGGCGTCGAGGTCGTTCGCGGGACCGCCGGCGGCACGATCGTCGACGCCGGCGGCAACGCCTATGTCTACGGCGCGGCGAGCCTCGCCACCGTCAACAGCGGCGGCACCGTGACCGTCGAGAATGGCGGGGTGGCGAGCGGCACGATCGTCAGCGGCGGCGGCCTCGCCTATGTCGGGTCGGGCGGGGTGGCGAGCGGCAGCGTCCTTGGCAGCCACGGCCGCCAGATCGACGCGGTCGGCGGGGTGGCGAGCGGCACGACGGTCAGCAGCGGCGGCGTCGAGGTCGTTCGCGGGACCGCCAGCGGCACGATCGTCGACGGCGGCGGCAATGCCTATGTCTACGGCACGGCGAGCCTCGCCACCGTCAACAGCGGCGGCAACGTCACCGTCGAGAGCGGCGGGGTGGCGAGCGGCGGCACGATCAGCGGCGGGCGGGTCGAGGTGGCAAGCGGCGGCTCGATCGGCGGCGCGCCGATCACCTTCGCCGGCGGCGGCACGTTGCAGCTCGATGCCTCGACCGGCGTCACCGGCCAGATCGCGGGTTTCGCCGTGCCCGACCGGCTGGATCTGCGCGACATCGGCTACGGGTCGGGGATAACCACGACCCGTAATTTCACCGAGGCGATCAGCAATACCAGCGGCACGCTCACCGTCAGCGATGGAACCCATACCGCCAGTCTGACGCTGCTCGGGCAATATACGACGAGCCAGTTCAATCTGGCTGGCGACCTGCATGGCGGGACATTGGTCACCGACCCGCCGGCCGCTGCCGGCTCGTTTCAGACGAGCTTTAACGATATCGCTTTGGACCCCTTGCTCAACGGCGCGGGCGACCAAGCCAACCCCGACCATTATTCACAACTGGGCGCTTTCGGCACCAGCGACCAACCTCCCAGCGACCAGCTTCAAGCCGCCGGCGGCCAGACGCTGCTCCCCTTGGCTGACAGCGGCGACCTTAATCCCTTGCTGACCGCACCGCGCTGACGCTCGCGCGATCCTGCGCGGCGGTTTGGCGGTTCAATAGCAGAACGGCGAGGGGCCGAGATAGGCCCGTTGCGGCGGAGTTACCGCGCCGCCGATCAGCCCGGTCGCGCCGCCGATCGCAGCCCCGAGGCCGATCGGCCCGCCGGCGACCGCCGCGATGGCGGCGCCGGTGCCAGCCCCCAGCATGCCGGTGCTGACCGCCCGGCATCCCGGCGTCACGCCGCAGCCGGCCAGCGCCAGCGATGCAACCGCCAGGATGACCGCAATACCCCCTCGTGCCATGAAACTCCCCCCATATCGACATAACTTCGGGAACGATCAACGCTGTTCCGGTTCAATTGTTCCGCGGGCTCGTCAACGTGCGATTAACCGGCGGCCGGCGGCGTATGCCGACCGCCGGCGCCGGCTTTCGCCGGATCAGACAACCCCCTCGCCGCGCAGGTTCTGGACTTCCGCGGCGTTGATCCCGAGCCAGCTCTGCAGCACGTCGGCGGTGTCCTGCCCCAGGGCGGGTGCGCCCTTCAGCCGCACATTCTTGCCGTCGATCCGCACCGGCCAGCTTGCCATCTTGTCGTCGCCGTTGTGGTGATGCACCTGCTGCATGAAGCCGCGCGCCTCGAAGCCCGGATCGTTCTGCAGTTCCATCGTGTCGAACACCGCGCCGGCCGGCACGCCGATCGCGATCAGCTTCTCCATCGCCTCGTGCTTGTCATGCTGCGATGTCCACTGGCCGATAATCGCATCAAGCTCATCGGAATGCGCCACGCGCGCGTCGCCGGTCGCAAAGCGCGGATCCTCGATCAGATCCTCGCGGCCGATCAGCTTCATCAGCCGCGAATAATGCTCGGGGTTGGCCCGGCTGGTGGTGATGTAGAGGTAGTCGTTGGGGCCGCCGCCCTTTGCCGGGTAGAGCCCGGCCGGCGAATTGTTGCCGGCGCTCGGCTTCGAGCCGCGCCGCGTCGCCGGCTTGCCGGTGCGCATCATCGTCGCAAAGCAGGTGCGCATGTAGTGCACCATCGCCTCCTGCATCGCCACTTCGAGCAGGCGCCCCTGGCCGGTGCGGTTGCGCTCGTGCAGGGCGCCCAGGATCGTCGCCGCCATCAGCATGCCGGTGCCGGTGTCGCCGAAGCTGAGGCCGGGCTTGATCGGCGGGCGGCCGGGCTCGCCGGTGACGCTGATCGGGCCGCCGGCGGCCTGCGCGATCATGTCGAAGGCCAGCCCCTTCTCGTGCGCGCTGCCCGGGGCGAAG
Organism: Allostellaceae bacterium; assembly: GCA_035534535.1. GTDB lineage: Bacteria > Pseudomonadota > Alphaproteobacteria > ATCC43930 > CGMCC-115725 > DATARH01. The sequence continues at coordinate 2,849 of DATLRS010000015.1, forward strand.
CCCTTGATGCGGCAGTAGATGATGCCGGGGTTGAGCTTCTTGACCGCTTCGTAGTCGAGCCCCAGCCGCTCGATCGTGCCGGGCGCCATGTTCTCGGCCGTAACGTCGGCTTTTTTCAGCATCTCCTTGACGATCTCAAGCCCTTTGGGCGACTTCAGATTGATCGCCAGCGACTTTTTGTTGACGTTGAACTGGCGGAAATACCACGGGTCGTCATCGGGCTTGCCGGGCCGCAGCCGCCGTCCGGGATCGCCGCGCCCCGGGTTTTCGATCTTGACCACCTCGGCGCCGAACCACGCCAGCACCTCGGTGCAGGTCGTGCCCGCCTCGAACTGGGTGAAATCGACGACCTTGATCCCTTGCAGAAAGTTGAAATCCTGGCTGTTGTCACTCACGGCTGGTTCCTCCTCGTTGCGATATTACCGACGCGGTGGGTGGGCGCGGACGAAGTCTTCGTTGACATCGGCGCCCCAGCCGGGGCCGGTCGGCAACAAGAGTTCGCCGTCCTCGATGACCGGCGGCTGGGTCACGATCTCGTCCTTCCAGAGCACGTCGTCGATGTCGATCTCCATGACCTTGAAGTTCGGCACCACGGCGCAGAAATGCGCGCTGATCAGCGAGCCGAGGTGGCCGTTGAAATTATGCGGCGCGACATTGACCTCGTAGGCGTCGGCCAGCGCGGCGATCTTGATCGATTCGAGGATGCCGTTCCATGCCACGTCGATGATCGCGTAGTCGACCGATTGCTGCTCGAAATAAGGCCGGAAGTTGCGCTTGCCGTAGATCGATTCGAGGGAAGCGATCGGCGTCCCCGACGAGCGGCGGATCAGCGCCAGGCCGGCCGGATCGTAGAGGTCGATCTCCAGCCACACCAGGTCGAGCGGCTCCAGCCGGCGCGCGAGGCGCATATAGCCGTCGATCTTGTAGTTGAAATTGGTGTCGAGGTGGAGGCCGACCTCCGGGCCGGCGCCGTCGCGGAAGGCGGCGAGCTGGGTATAGGCGGCGTCGGCGATCGCCTTGTCGGCGTTGAGTTCGGGAAATCCCGGCGGGTTGCCGGTGCCGGGACCGTACATGTAGGGCTTGCCCTTGTCGAAGCGGATCAGGTTGGTCTTGAGGCCGCGAAAGCCCTTCTCTTTCACCTCGGCGCCGAGCCGCACGACATCGTCCAATGAGCGGATCGGCTCGACGCCGCACCATTCGCGGATCTTGTCGGCGTAGCGTGCCCGGTAGGTGCCGCAATGCGACCAATAGACCTGCAGCCGGTCGCGGATCGGGCCGCCGAGCATCTCGTAGACCGGCACGCCGAGCGCCTTGGCCTTGATGTCGACCAGCGCGTTCTCGAGCGCGGCGATCGCCATCGCGTTGATGCCGCCGGCCGCCTGCCGCGTCGCGGCGTAGAGCGTCGCCGAGATGCGCTCGACCGGGCGCGGGTCCTGCCCGATCAGCCGCTCGGACAGCCTGCGGATGACGCCGGTGAGGCCCGGCGCGCCGTAACCCTCCATGTATTCCGACCAGCCGACGAGGCCGTCGTCGGTGGTGATCTTCAAAAAGGAATTGACCCGCCAGCCGGCATCGCAGTGCAGGTCTTCGATCTTGGCGATTTTCATGACGGATTGCCCTCCGGGCTGGTCTGTCCGCATCATGCGCCGCCGGGGCATGCCGGCTCAAGCCGCGAGCGGACAGCCGAGGCAGCCGCGAGCGACGCCATGACGGGCTTCGGCACGTGGTCTGCGCCGGCGCGCTTGCCAAATCGGCCGGCCGGTCTTACGTAATGCCGCGCGTAACCCCTCACGCAGGGCTGCGGTGTTCTTCTATTGGGCGCCGCTCCGGTGTCGGAACTCCCGCTTCTGGGGGCCGATCTTTTCCTGCGGCGGCCTAACCGGAAGGACCAGACATGGCATTGCCCGAGTACACGATGCGCCAGCTGCTCGAAGCCGGCGTGCATTTCGGCCATCACACGCGGCGCTGGAACCCGAAGATGGCGCCCTACATTTTCGGCGTCCGCAATGGCATCCATATTGTCGACCTCGAACAGAGCGTGCCGCTGCTGCGCCAGGGGCTCGAGGCGATCCGCGAAGTCGTCGCCGGTGGCGGGCGGGTGCTGCTGGTCGGCACCAAGCGCCAGGCGCAGGAGGCGGTGGCCGAGTCGGCCAAGCGCTGCGGCCAATATTATGTCAACTACCGCTGGCTCGGCGGCATGCTGACCAATTTCAAGACGATCTCGCAATCGATCAAGCGGCTGCGCGAGCTGGACGAGCGCATCACGGTGGAAGAGAGCGGGCTGACCAAGCGCGAGCTGTTGGAGCTGACGCGCGATCGCGACAAGCTCGAGCGCGCCCTCGGCGGCATCAAGGAGATGGGCGGGCTGCCCGACATCCTGTTCGTGATCGACACCAACAAGGAGGCGATCGCGGTTCAGGAAGCCAACAAACTGCGCATCCCGGTCGTCGCGATCCTCGATTCGAACTCCTCGCCCGACGGCATCGCCTATCCGATCCCCGGGAACGACGATGCGATGCGCGCCATTCATCTGTATTGCGACCTGGTCAGCAGCTCGGTGCTCGACGGGCTGCAGGCCGAGCTCGCGGCCTCGGGCATCGATGTCGGGGCGCGCGCGGTATTGCCGGAGGCCATCGCGCCCGACGAGATCGACGGCGACGCAGGGCTGGGCGACGTCTTCGCCGGCGCCGCGACCGAGGCCGAGGCGACGCCCGCGGCGGAATGAGCGGCGCCGGACAGCATTAGACGAGAGGATCGATTGATGGCCGAGGTGACGGCGGCGCTGGTCAAGGAACTGCGCGACAGGACGGGCGCCGGGATGATGGACTGCAAGCGCGCGCTCGGCGAGAGCGGCAGCGATCTCGAGGCGGCGGTCGACTGGCTGCGCACCAAGGGGCTGGCCGCCGCGGCCAAGAAGGCCGGGCGAATCGCCGCCGAGGGCCTCGTCGGGATCGCGACGCGCGGCCGCGCCGGCGCCGTCGTCGAAGTTAACTCCGAGACCGACTTCGTCGCGCGCAACGAGCTGTTCCAGGCCTTTGTGCGAACTGTCGCCGCGGTTGCGGTCGGCGGCGTCGGCGATGTCGAGGCGCTGAAGGGAGTGCCCTATCCGGGCACCGGCCGCAGTGTGGCCGACGAACTGACCGAGCTGGTGGCGCGGATCGGCGAGAACCTGGTGCTACGGCGTTCCGCGCGCCTCGCCGTCGAGCGCGGCGTTGTCGCCTCCTATATGCACAATTCGCTGGCGCCGGGCCTCGGCAAGATCGGCGTGCTGGTCGGCCTCGAATCGGACGCCGCAGAGGACGCGCTGGCCGCGCTCGGACGCCAGTTGGCGATGCATATCGCGGCCGCCCAGCCGCTCTATCTCGACATCGCCGCGGTGCCGGGTGCGGCATTGGAGCGCGAGCGCGCCGTACTGCGCGAGCAGGCGCAAAGCGAAGGCAAGAGCGAGGCGATCGTCGAGCGCATGGTCGAGGGCCGGCTGCGCAAATTCTACGAAGAGAGCGTGCTGTTGGAGCAGATCTTCGTGATTGACGGCGAAACCCGCGTCGGCAAGGCGATCGAGGCCGCCGCCAAGGCGGCCGGCGCGCCGATCCGGGTCACCGGCTTTGTCCGCTTCATGCTCGGCGAGGGCGTCGAGCGGCCGACCAGCGATCTGGCGGCGGACGTTGCCGCCCAGCTGAAGAGCTGACGGCCGACGCACGTCGTGTCTCGGGAGCCGCGCCGGCGAGGGAATTGACGGGCTGAGCCAGGCTGCGACGCTATCGAGCGGCCTCGGGGCGGCCGGTTTGGTGTAGTGTGCAGATCACCCGCAAGACGGGTGTTTCAGCCGAATGGGCGCGGGGCGCATGGCAGCCGGTCTCAAGTATCGTCGGGTGCTCCTCAAGGTGTCCGGCGAGGCGCTGATGGGCGAGCGCGACTACGGTCTCGACCCGGCGATGGTGGGGCGGATTGCCGGCGAGATCGCGTCGGTGCACGCGCTCGGCGTCGAATTGTGCCTGGTGATCGGCGGCGGCAACATCTTCCGCGGGGTGTCGGGCGCCGCGGTCGGCATGGAGCGCGCCTCGGCCGACTCCATGGGCATGCTGGCGACGGTGATCAATTCGCTGGCGATGCAGAACGAACTGGAGCGCCGCGGCATCACCACCCGGGTGCAATCGGCGATCTCGATGCAGGCGGTGTGCGAGCCCTATATCCGGCGCCGCGCCGTGCGCCACCTCGAAAAGGGCCGCCTGGTGATTTTCGCCGCCGGCACCGGCAACCCGTTCTTCACCACCGACACGGCGGCGGCCCTGCGCGCCTCGGAGATGGGGTGCGATGCCTTGTTGAAGGCGACCAAGGTCGATGGCGTCTATGATGCCGACCCGCATCTGGTGCCGGGCGCGCAGCGCTTTGAGCGGCTCGGCTACCACGAGGTGCTGACACGCGACCTGCAGGTGATGGACGCCTCGGCGATCTCGCTGGCGCGGGAAAACCGCATCCCGATCCTGGTCTTCTCGATCTTCGAGAACGGCGGGTTCGCGCAGGTCGTGCAAGGCAACGGACGTTTCACGATTATCGCGGATATTCCATAATAACCTGTGGGGCGGCGAACAGCGCGAAGGGACGACACGCCATGGCGCAAGACGAATTGCTGAAGGACCTCAGGCGTCGCATGGACGGCGCGATTGACGTGCTGCGCAAGGAATTCGGCGGGCTGCGCACCGGGCGCGCCTCGGCGAGCCTGTTGGAGCCGGTCACGGTCAGCGCCTATGGCGGCGAGGTGCCGCTCAACCAGGTGGCGAGCGTCAGTGTGCCGGAGCCGCGCATGATCACGGTGCAGGTGTGGGACCGCGGCCTTGCCAAGGCGGTCGACAAGGCGATCCGCGAAGCCGGTCTCGGCCTCAATCCGCAAACCGAGGGCCAGACCGTCCGCGTGCCGATCCCCGAATTGAACGAAGAGCGGCGCCGCGAATTGACCCGCGTCGCGGCCAAATACGCCGAGGATGCGCGGATCGCGGTGCGCCACGTGCGGCGCGACGGCGTCGAGGCATTGCGCCGCCTTGAAAAAGACAGCGAAATCTCGCAGGACGAGCAGCGCAAGCTGCAGAGTGACATCCAGCACCTGACCGACGACCACATCAAGCGCATCGACGAGACGCTGGCGCAAAAGGACAAGGAAATCCTGCAGATCTGATGACTCTGTCCGCCGCCTCGCCGCGCGCGCTGCCGCGGCACATCGCGATCATCATGGATGGCAACGGCCGCTGGGCGAAGGCACGCGGGTTGCCGCGCATCGCCGGGCATCGGCGCGGCGCCGAAGCCGTGCGCCGCACCCTCGTCGCGGCCGCCGAGCTCGGCATCCCCTATCTGACGCTGTTCGGCTTCTCCTCGGAGAACTGGAAGCGCCCGCTCGCCGAAATCGACGATCTGATGGGGCTGTTGCGCCACTACCTGCGCGGCGAGATCGCCGAACTGCACCGGAACGGCGTGCGCCTCAGGGTGATCGGCGACAAGACGCGGCTGTCGGCGGACATCGTCGCGCTGATCGACCATGCCGAGACGCTGACCCGCGATAATCGCGGCGTCAACCTGACGATTGCGCTGTCCTATGGCGGGCGGGCCGAGATCGCCGCTGCGGCGCGCGCCGTTGCCGCCAAGGTGGCGGCCGGCCGCCTCGCCCTCTCGGCGATCGACGAGGAACTGATCGCCGGCCATCTGTTCACCGCCGACCTGCCCGACCCCGATCTGTTGATCCGCACCAGCGGCGAGCAGCGCATCAGCAATTTCCTCCTCTGGCAATGCGCCTATGCCGAATTGATGTTCACCAAGACGCTATGGCCGGATTTCGGGCGGGCAGACCTCGAAGCGGCGATAGCCGATTACGGCTGCCGGGAGCGCCGCTACGGGACCTCGATTGGCTCGCGCTGACCCGGGGTCGCTGCGGCTGCGGACCCTCTCGGCGGTGGTCCTGGCGCCGCTTGCGGTCGCCGCCGCCTGGTTCGGCTGGCCCTGGCTGCCGCTTGTGGCGGCGACGGCCGGTGCGGTGATGGCGTGGGAATGGGCCCGGCTGTGCGGCGCCGGCCGGCTGGGGACGAGCGGGCTGGTGCTGATTGGCGTCGTCCTGGTTGCGATCGTTGCGGCCGCGGCCGCGGCGATCGTCATTGCGGTCGGTGTGAGCCTCTGCGGCGCCGGGGCGATCTTCTGGATGGCGCGGCGCGAGACCGGCAGCGACGCGCCCTGGCTGGCGCTCGGGGCGCTGTGGGTCGCGCTGCCCTGCGTGCTGCTGCTCTGGCTCGCCGGCCGGGAAGCGGCCGGGCGGCTGACGCTGCTGTGGATCTTCGCCGTCGTGTGGGCCACCGACATCGGCGCCTATGGGATCGGCCGCCGGCTCGGCGGGCCCCGCCTCGCGCCGCGCTGGAGCCCGGCCAAGACCTGGACCGGGCTGCTGGGCGGGATCGGCTGCGCCGCGCTGGCGGGCTGGGGCACCGCCAATCTGCTCGGCGTCGCCTCGGTGCTGCCCCTGGTGCTGGTCAGCGCGGGGCTTGCGATTGTCGAGCAGTTCGGCGATCTTGCAGAGTCGGTGGCCAAGAGAAGGTTCGGTGTGAAGGACTCGAGCGGCCTCATCCCTGGGCATGGCGGTCTCCTCGACCGGCTCGACGGCCTTCTGGCCGTGGTCCCGGCGGTTGCGTTGCTGACCCTCATCGGTGGCGGCAGCGTGCTGACATGGTGACCGGCGAGCGGCCGCGGCGGGTCACGATCCTCGGCTCGACCGGCTCGATCGGGCAAAGCACGATCGATCTCCTGCTGCGCAACCGCGATGATTTTGTCGTCGAGGCGCTGACCGCCAACCACAACGCGGCCCTGCTGGCCGAACAGGCAAAGGCGCTCGACGCGCGCTTTGCCGCGGTGGCCGATCCGGCCGAGTATCCGGCCCTCAAGGCGGCCTTGTCGGGCGCCGGTATCGCGGTGGCGTGCGGCCCCGCCGCCCTGGTCGAGGCGGTCGAACGGCCGGCCGACTGGGTGATGGCCGGGATCGTCGGCGCCGCCGGGCTCGAGCCGACCCTCGCGGCGGTCCGCCAGGGACGCATCGTCGCCTTCGCCAACAAGGAAGTGCTGGTGTGCGCCGGCAGCCTGTTCATGCGCGAGGTGGCGGCGCACGGCGCGACCCTGCTGCCGGTCGACAGCGAGCACAATGCGATCTGGCAATGCTTTGATTTCAGCCGCGTCGAGGGGATCGAGAAGATCACCCTGACCTGCAGCGGCGGCCCGTTCCGCGAGCGCAGCGTGGCGGCGATGCGCGATGCCACGCCGGCCGAGGCGGTGGCGCACCCGACCTGGCGCATGGGGGCGAAGATCTCGGTCGATTCGGCGACCCTGATGAACAAGGGCCTCGAGCTGATCGAGGCCCATTACCTGTTCCAGATGGGGCCTGAGCGCATCGACATCGTCGTCCATCCGCAATCGATCGTGCACGGGCTTGTCACCTATTGCGACGGCTCGGTGCTGGCCCATCTCGGCTCGCCCGACATGCGCACGCCGATTGCCTATGCCCTCGGCTGGCCGGGGCGCGCCATCGCCCCGAGCAAACGGCTCGACCTCGCCGATGTCGGGCGGCTGACCTTCGAGGCGCCCGACCCGGTGCGCTTTCCGGCGCTACGCCTGGCGCGCGAGGCGCTCGCCCTCGGCGCCGCCGGCCCCACCGTCCTCAACGCCGCCAACGAGACCGCCGTGCACGCCTTCCTCGCCGGCCAGATCGGCTTTCTCGATATTGCCGCGACGGTCGAGCGGACATTGGAGGCGATGCCGGGCGGCGACCTTGATTCGCTCGACGCGGTCTACGATCTCGATAGACAAGCGCGCGCCACCGCAACCCGCCTGCTCGCCCCCCGCCGCCAGCCGCGCGCCGCCAAGAGCACGGAAGCAATATGAAATATCTGGTTCTGTTACTGAGTAGCGGCCTGCCCAATTTCCTGTGGGCGGCGGGTGGATTTCTGATCGTTCTGACGGTTTTGGTGTTTGTCCACGAGCTTGGGCATTATTTGGTGGCGCGGCGCAACGGGGTGAGGATCGAGACATTCTCGATCGGTTTCGGCCCCGAACTGTTCGGCTGGTGGGACCGGGCCGGGACGCGCTGGAAGTTCAGCGCCATTCCGCTCGGCGGCTACGTCAAGATGTGCGGCGACAGCGATGCGACCTCAACCTTACCGACGGCAGGTCTGGCCGAGCTGAGCGCGGCGGAGCGCGCCGTCTCGTTTCCTGGCAAGCGGCTCGGGCAGCGCGCCGCCATCGTGGCCGGCGGGCCGCTCGCCAATTTCGCGTTCGCCATCGTCGTGCTGGCGCTGTTGTTCATGACCTACGGCCAGCCGTTCACGCCGGCCAAGGTCGGCGAGGTCATGTCGGGCAGCGCGGCCGAAGCCGGCGGTATCCGGGCCGGCGACACCGTCGTGCGCATCGACGGGCAGGCAATCGAACGCTTTGAAGACATACTGCAGGTCGTGCAGCCCAGTCCGAACGTGCCGCTGACCATCGTCGTCAGCCGCGACGGCAAGCTCGTCACCTTGCACGTCACGCCGCGCCTGGTGACGGAGACCGACCGGCTGGGCCGTCATCAGGTCGGCCGGCTCGGCATCCGCGTCGGCGCGATCCAGTACGTCAGGCGCAATCCGGCGAGCGCGGTGGTGCGCTCGGTCGAGGAGACCTGGAACCTGTCGGCCACGACCCTCAAAGGGGTGTGGCAGATGGTGATCGGCCGGCGCAGCGCCGACGAGTTGGGCGGGCCGCTGCTGATCGCGCAGGTGTCGGGCCAAGCCATGCAGCTCGGCATCGGGCCGCTGCTTTGGTGGATCGCGGTGCTGTCCGTCAATCTCGGGCTGATCAACCTGTTCCCGGTGCCGGTGCTTGACGGCGGGCACCTGCTGTTCTATGCCGCTGAAGCGATTCGCGGCAAGCCGCTGGGCGAGCGCGCGCAGGAATTTGGCTTCCGCGTGGGGTTGGCGCTGGTGCTGACGCTGATGGTGTTCGCCACCTGGAACGATCTCGTTCGTTGGTAATCGTGCAGCAAATCGTGACCTGATACGCGGTTGGCGTAGCGCAGGCGCCGGTGTTTGGGGGCTGGGGGTTTGGGTCCGAAGCGCATCATCGTCCGCTGGCTGGCGGGGCTGGCCGTCGTCGTTGCGGCGACGGTGTGGCTATCCGCGGGGGTCGCTCAAGGGGCCACCCCGGGGGGCGCCCCGGGCGGCGCCAAGCGAACCACGCAAGGGGGGATCGGCCGCGCGCTGCCGGCGACGGCGGCGACCGGCACGATCACCGATATCCGGGTCGTCGGCACCCAGCGGATCGACCCGGAGACCGTCCGCTCGTATCTGCTGGTGCACACCGGCGATCCGTGGGATCCCGAACGCATCGATGCCTCGCTAAAGGCGCTGTTCGCGACCGGCCTGTTCGCCGATGTGAAGCTGGTGCGCGACGGCGGCATCCTGGTCGTCAAGGTGGTCGAGAACCCGATCATCAACCGCATCGCCTTCGAGGGTAATTCGAAGCTGTCCGACAAAGACCTCAACGGCGAAATCCAGCTGCGTCCGCGCATCGTCTATACGCGCACCCGCGTCCAGGACGACGTGCGCCGCATCCTGCAACTCTATCGCCGGCATGGTCATTTTGCGGCGACGGTGGACCCGGAGATCATCCAATTGTCGGAAAACCGGATCGATCTGGTTTTTCAGATCAACGAGGGTCCGGCGACCGGCGTGCGCAGCATCAATTTCGTCGGCAACCGTCACTTCGGCGACAGCACCTTGCGCGGCGTCATCGCGACCAAGGAAAGCCGCTGGTATCGCTTCCTCTCGACGGCAGACAGCTACGACCCCGATCGGATCGCTTATGATCGCGAGCTGCTGCGCAAATATTATCTGAGCCAGGGTTATGCCGATTTCCGGGTGGTCTCCGCCATCGCGGAATTGACCCCCGACCGCGACGGCTTTGTCATCACGTTTACCGTTGACGAAGGCGAGCGCTATCGCTTCGGCAAGGTGGATGTCGACATCAAGCTCAAGGGCCTGCCGCGCGAGGCGGTGCTGCCGCTGCTGACCGTCCAATCCGGCGACTGGTACGACGGCTCGGCGGTCGAGCATTCGATCTCGGTGATCACCAATGCGCTCGGCAATCGCGGCTACGCGTTTGTCGAGGTCAAGCCGGAAATCACCCGGCACCGCGAAAAGCACACCCTCGACGTCGTCTTCCATGTGCAGGAAGGGCCCCGCGTCTATGTCGAGCGGATCGACATCACCGGCAACGTGCGCACCCTCGACAAGGTGATCCGCCGCGAGTTCCAACTGGTCGAGGGCGATGCGTTCAACACCGACAAGATGCAGCGCTCGAAGGAGCGCATCAAGAACCTCGGCTTTTTCAAGAAGGTCGAGGTCACCAACCGCCCGGGTTCGGCGCCCGACCGGACCGTCATCACGGCCGAGGTCGAAGAACAGTCGACCGGCGAGTTGTCGTTCGGCCTGGGCTTCTCGACCACCGATGGCCCGCTGATCGATGCCTCGGTGCGCGAGCGCAATTTTCTCGGGCGCGGTGAGGATGTACGGCTCAGCACGGTTCTCGCGCTGCGTTCCCAGCAGATCGACATAAGTTTCACCGAACCGTACTTTCTTGACAAGAACATCGCCGCCGGGTTCGATGTGTTCGAGGTCAAGACCAGCCCAACAGCAAGTTTCTTCAGCGGAGTGACCCCGCCTTACACCCAGTTTTCCTACGGCGGATCGCTACGTGCCGGCTATCAGATATCGGAAAATCTGCGTCAGACGTGGAAATACACGGCGCGATCGGACGATATTGCAGACATCCAGAGCGACGCTTCCCTGTTCATCGCGCTCCAGTCGGGCACCCATCTGACATCCGAGATCGGGCAGGTTCTGCTGTACGACCGTCGCGACAACCGGCTTGAGCCGACTGGTGGATACTATGCCTCGATCGGCAATGATTTTGCGGGCGCCGGCTTTGGCGTCCATTTTATCCGCAACAAAATCAATGTCGGCTACTATTATTCGATATGGCCGGAATGGGTCTTCAGTGTTACCGGCGAGGCCGGCGACGTCTTTGGCTGGGGCGGGCAACCGGTGCTGTTGCAGGATCGCTTCTTTGTCGGCGGCGACAATCTGCGCGGTTTCGCACCGGCCGGGATCGGCCCGCGCGACACGATTTCCGGCGACTCGCTCGGCGGCAACAAATACTATGTCGGCTCGGTTTCGCTTGACGTGCCGCTCGGCCTGCCGAAGGAGCTCGGCATCCGCGGACGGGTCTTCACAGATTTCGGCAGCCTGTGGTCGAACGACCAAAAGAACCTGATTCTGACACCGGCGCAATTGGTCACGACGGGGGGCATCGCGCCGCAGGTCGCCGATTCGCCGGCGATCCGTGTCAGCGCCGGCATCGGCGTCTCCTGGAAATCCCCGGTCGGCCCGGTCCGCATCGATTTGGCGTTGCCGATCAAGCGCGAGCCATTCGACAAGAGCCAGTTCTTTCATGTCAGTTTCGGTACGAGGTTCTGATGTCGGTAACGCGTGCGGGGCTGACCCCGCTGGTTGTGCTGTTGGCGCTGGGCGCGATGCTCGGCGAGGCCCGGGCGCAGCAAAAGCCGCCACAGCCGGCGCCTGCCCCGGCTCCCGTCGCGGCCCCCGTCGCGGCGGCAGTTCCCGCCCCGGCCGCGACCGCATCGCCCGGCTTGAGTATCCTGCTGGTCGATCAGCAGTCGCTGCTGACGGAGTCCAAAGCGGCCAAGATGGTGCTGCATCAGGTCGAACAGAAGCGCGCTGAATACACCAAGGAGTTTTCTCGCGAGGAAGCGCAATTGCGCCACGAGCGCGACACGCTGCAGCGGCAACAGGCATCGCTGTCGTCGGAAGCCCTGCGGAAAAAAGGGCAGGAGTTTGAACAGAAGGTCAACGAACTCAACCGCAGCGTGCAGGCCAAGGGCGAGGCGCTGAAGCGGTCCTACGCCGAAGCGCTCGAGAAAATTCATGATGCGATGCTGAAGATCGTCGCCCAGATCGCCAAGGAGCGGAAGGCCAATCTGGTGTTTCAGCGCGGCGACGTCATCCTGTTCGGCCAGGGCTTCGATGTGACCGATCAGGTACTGCAAAAGCTCAACGAGCAGTTACCGACGCTGACGGTCAATTTCGTCGTTCCGGCCGCCAGCGGTGCATCGCCTGGCCACCCCGCGGCGGCGGAAACCGCCTCAAAGCCGTCGCACAGGAAGAAGTGATCGCCGCTACAAGCCTCGCGATATGTCGGTGTTTCCCGTACAAATCCAGTGTGGAGAATATTAAAGCTAGCCCACGATGTTCAAATGCCAAAAATAGCGGTTTCCCATCGTCGTGACGACCCCGTCGCCATTACGGGACGCATCTGCGATCGATGGACGGCACATTACGGTCGTGACGTGACCGTTGGCGATATCGATAACATCCCGGGTGACGTTGATTTCAGAAAGCCGGTCGATCCGGGACCCGGCCGCAGTCACAGCGTTCTCGCGGCGATCGGCCGGCGGTGGCTCAGGCCACGCTTTTGGCGAAACCGCCTCAGCAACATGGCAGACCTTGTCAGGGTCGAGATCGACGCAACGCGGCGCAAGCCTGCCCCGCTGAGCGCGCCGCCACGGGTGTCGCCGCGGCGCCGCTGCAACCCGTCCGAAGGGAGATAGCATGCGCGCTCGTCATGAAACCCGAGGCTCGCCGGCCAATGGCAGATCCCCGCTTCTTTGAGCCGGCCGGGCCCTATTCGCTCGACGCGCTGGCGGCCTTGAGCGGAGCCGCGGTGCAAGACCCGGGCGCGGCCGGCCGATTGTTCCGCGACGTTGCCCCGCTCGAAAGCGCCGGCCCCGACGACGTGACATTTCTCGACAATCGCAAATACGTCGAGGCCTTCGCCCAATCGCAGGCCGGCGCCGCCTTTGTCGAGGAGCGCCTCGCGGCAATGGCCCCGGCGGGCATGGCGCTATTGATCGCCCGCGATCCCTACAAGGCGTTTGCGCGCGCTGCACAGGCGTTCCATCCGTCGCCGCCGGTGGTGCCCGGACGCGCCCCCTCGGCGATCATCGATCCGAGCGCCGTGGTGCCGGCCGATTGCGCAATCGGCGCCAACGTCGTGATCGAGGCGCGCGTGCGGCTCGGCGCCCGCTGCGAGGTCGGGCCCAATACGGTGATCGCCGTCGGCGTCGAACTGGGCGAGGATTGCCGGGTCGGCGCCAACGTGACGCTGAGCCACTGCCTGATCGGCGCGCGGGTGGTGCTGCACCCGGGCGCGCGCATCGGCCAGCCCGGCTTCGGCTTCGCGCCCGATCCCGCGGGACCGGTCAAGATCCCGCAACTCGGCCGCGTCATCATCGGCGACGACGTCGACATCGGGGCGAACACGACGATCGATCGCGGCTCGGGCCACGACACCGTGATCGGCCGCGGCACAATGATCGATAATCTTGTGCAGATCGGGCACAATGTCGTTCTCGGCCGGGGTTGCATCCTGGCCGGTCAGGTCGGGATCTCCGGCAGCACCAGATTCGGCGATTTTGTCATGGCGGGAGGACAGGCCGGATTCGCCGGCCATTTGAGCATCGGCGGCGGCGCCCGGATCGCGGCGCAGTCGGGGGCGATGCGCGACATCCCGCCGGGCGAGACCGTGTGTGGCGCGCCGGCGGTGCCGATAGGCTTGTTCATGAAACAGGTTGCGATCCTGCAACGCCTTGCGAAGAAAAAGGACGGACGATGATCGATCCGGCCTGCTCCGACGAGCAATCGATCGCGATCGATATCCAGCGGATCATGGAAATGATCCCGCACCGCCACCCGTTCCTGATGATCGACAAGGTCATCGACGCGGTGGCCAACGTGCGCGCGACCGGCATCAAGAACGTCTCGATCAACGAGCACTTCTTCCAGGGGCATTTTCCATCCCGCCCGGTGATGCCCGGGGTGCTGATCATCGAGGCGATGGCGCAGACCGCGGCGGTGCTGGTGGTCCATACGCTCGGGCGCAAGTCGGAGGGCAAGCTCGTCTATTTCATGAGCGTCGACAACGCGCGCTTCCGGCGGCCGGTGTTCCCCGGCGACTGCCTGCACGTCCGGGTCGCCAAGCAGCGCCATCGCGGCAATGTCTGGAAATTCGAGGGCCGCGCCGAGGTCGGCGGCCAGCTGATGGCCGAAGCGGTGTTCGCCGCGATGATCATGGACGATTAGGCCCCCATGCCGCAGATCCATCCCACCGCGATCGTGGCGCCAGGGGCGAGCCTTGCTGACGATGTCGTGGTCGGTCCCTACTGCGTGATCGGCGAGAATGTCGTGCTCGGCGCCGGCGTGCGGCTCGCCGCGCATGTCGTCATCGACGGGCATACCACGATCGGCGAGGCGACGCGCCTCTTCCCATTCGCCTCGATCGGGATGGAACCGCAGGACCTCAAATACCAGGGCGAAGCCTCGACGCTGGTGATCGGCCGCCACAGCACGATCCGCGAACATGTGACGATCAACCCCGGCACCGCCGGCGGCGGCATGGTGACCCGGATCGGCGATCATTGCCTGCTGATGGTCGGCGCCCATGTCGCCCATGATTGCCAGATCGGCGACCATGTGATCCTGGTCAACCAGGCGACCCTGGGCGGGCATGTCGTCGTCGGGGAATACGCGATCCTCGGCGGGCTGTGCGCCGTGCACCAGTTCGTGCGGATCGGCCGGCACGCGATGATCGGCGGCATGTCCGGAGTCGAGCGCGACGTTATCCCCTATGGCCAGGTGATCGGCGACCGGGCGCGGCTGAACGGCCTCAACATCATCGGCATGCAGCGCCGCGGCTTCAGCCGCGAGGACATCCAGGGGCTGCGCAGCGCCTACCAGTTCCTGTTCTCGGCCGACGGCACGCTGGGCGACCGGGTCAACGAGACGGCCGAGCGCTTTGGCGGCATCGGCCCGGTGGCCGACATCATCGCCTTCATCCGCGCCGATTCGAGCCGCGCGATCTGCCAGCCGAAAGGGGCGAATGGCGGATAGCGCGGCCGATTGCTCGCCCGACCTGCCCGACCGCCCGCCCAATCGTCCGCTGGGCATCATCGCCGGCAGCGGCGGGTTGCCGCGCCGAATCATCGAAAGCTGCCGGGCCGCGGGACGCGAGGTTTTCGTGCTGGCGCTCGAGGGCGAGGCCGACCCGGCGACGGTCGCCGCCGTGCCGCATGCCTGGTGCCGCATTGGCGGCGCGGCAAGCGGGCTTGACGTGCTGCGCGCCCGCGGGATCGATGAACTGATGCTGGCCGGCGCGGTGCGCCGCCCGTCGCTGGTGGCGTTGCGCCCCGATTGGCGGGCGGCCAAGTTTCTCGCGCGGGTCGGCTACCGCGCGCTTGGCGATGACGGGCTGCTGAGCGCAATCGTCAAGGAGCTGGAGCGCGAGGGCTTCCGCGTGATCGGCGCCGACCAGCTGCTTGACGGGGCGAGTTTGCCGGAAGGCCCGCTCGGGCGGCTGCGGCCCGATTCCGACGCGCTCGCCGATATCGCGCGTGGCATGCGCCTCGCGCGGGCGATCGGTGCGCTCGACATTGGACAGGCGGTCGTTGTGCAGCAGGGCCTCGTGCTCGGAGTCGAGGCGATCGAGGGGACCGACGGGTTGCTGCGGCGGTGCGCGGCGTTGCACCGGCCGGGGCCGGGCGGGGTCTTGGTCAAGGCCGAAAAGCCGGGCCAGGAACGCCGCGCCGACCGGCCGGTAGTCGGTCCGCAGACCGTGATCCTGGCGGCCGAGAGCGGGTTGCGCGGCATTGCCGCGCAGGCCGGGGCGACGCTGCTGATCGACCGCGACGAGATCATCCGCCGCGCCGATGCGGCCGGCCTCTTCGTGGTCGGAATCGCCGTGCCATGAACGCGGCGGGCGAGGCCGCGCCGTTCCTCTTCATCATCGCCGGCGAGCCTTCGGGCGACGCGCTCGGCGCCGCGCTGATCACGGCGTTGCGCGAACGCACCGGCGGCCATCTGCGGATTGCCGGGATCGGCGGCGAACAGATGGCGGCGCAGGGTCTGGTCAGCCTCGTCCCGCTTGCCGATCTGGCGGTGGCGGGGATCGCCGAAGTCCTGCCCCGGGCGCCGCTGATCCTGCGCCGGGTGCGCCAGACCGTCGCCGCGATCCGGATGGTGCGGCCGGACGCCGTCGTCACGATCGACAGTTCCGGTTTCAGCTGGCGCGTCGCGCAACGGTTGCGGCGGCATGGCGAGCGGCTGCCGCTCATTCATTACGTCGCGCCGATGGTGTGGGCGTGGCGCGGCGGCCGCGCCCGGCGGATGGCGCTCTGGTACGACCACCTGTTGACCCTGTTGCCGTTCGAGCCGGCCTATTTCGAGCGGGTCGGCCTCGCCGCCAGCTATGTCGGCCATCCGGTGCTCGATAGCGGCGCCGGGCATGGCGACGCGGCGCGGTTTCGCGCCGCCCACGCGATCGCCGCCGACGAACTGGTGCTGGCCGTGCTGCCGGGCAGCCGCGGCGGCGAAGTGCGCCGGCTATTGCCGGTGTTCGGCGCGACGCTGCAACGCCTGGAGGCGATCGTCGGACCGTTCCGCGTCGCGGTGCCGACGGTGGCGACCGTCGCCGAGGCGGTCACCGCAGGGGTGCGGGACTGGCCCGGGCGGCCGATCGTGCTGCGCGGCAATGCCGCCAAGTACGACGCCTTTGCGGCGAGCCGCGCGGCGCTGGCCGCCTCCGGCACGATCGCCCTCGAACTGGCGCTGGCGCGCGTGCCGATGGCGGTCGCCTATCGCCTCAACCCGTTGACCGAGATGCTGCTCGACCATATCGTCAAGGTGCGCCAGGCGAACCTCGTCAACCTGCTGCTCGACCGGCCGCTCGTTCCCGAGCATTTGCGCCGGCAATGCGCGCCGGAGCCGCTCGCCGCTTCGCTTGCCGAACTGATCCGGGACGAACGGGTTCGCAGCGCGCATCTGGCGGGCTATGATGAGGCGATACGGCGGCTGCGCGGCGATGACCAGTCGGACACGGCGTCACCGAGCCGCGCCGCCGCCGATCGGATCCTGGCGATCCTCGCCGCGCAACCGAAGGGAGTGTCTGCATCATGACGATGACCGATAGCAAAACGCGGCCGGCCGAGGGGCTGGGCAAGGCCCGCCTGCTGCACACGATGCTGCGGGTCAAGGACCTCGACAAATCGCTGCATTTCTACAACGACCTGCTGGGCATGCAGCTGTTGCGCAAGCGCGACTATCCGACCGGCAAGTTCACCCTCGCCTTTGTCGGCTATGGCGACGAAACCGACAGCACCGTCATCGAGTTGACCCACAACTGGGACCAGGCGGAGCCGTATGCGCTGGGCAGCGCCTTTGGCCATCTGGCGATCGGCGTGCCGGACGTCTACAAAGCCTGCGAGCAGCTCGGCGCCGCCGGTGTCAAGATCCCGCGCCCGGCCGGCCCGATGGCGCATGGCGGCTCGGTCATCGCCTTTATCGAAGACCCGGACGGCTACCGCATCGAACTGGTGCAGCGCAGCTGATCAGGCTGCAAGCCCTCCGCCGCATCGCGCACGAGGGAGCTGCCGCGCCGACCGGGCGCGGCAGCGACAGCAACCTCGGCCATCTCGGAGGATGGCGTGCCGCTCAGGCTGATCGAAGTCTTTGCCCCTCCTGGTCACGCCGACAGGATAGCGGCGATCGCGCAGCGCTTTAAGGCGCTCAACTGCTGGACCGATACGGCGCCCGCGGGCGGCGCCGAAGGTTCAACCCCGGTTCAAACTTCCCGCATCGTCGCCCGGCCGGAACACCAGCAGGAGCTGATCGACCAGCTGCAGGGCGCTCTTGGCAAGGGGAAGCCGTGGCGCATCACGATCATGCCGATCGAGGCCACGATCCCCGAGCTGGAGCAGCCGCAAGAGGAGCGGCGCACTCCCGAACAGACCACACGCGAGGAGCTCTATGCCGCGATCGACCGCGGGGCGCGGGTCGACAGCACCTTCCTCGAGCTGGTCGCCCTCTCCACGCTCGTGGCGGCGATCGGACTATTCGAGAACGCCACAACGCTGGTGATCGCCGGCATGCTGATCGCGCCACTGCTCGGCCCCAACATCGCCATGGCCTTCGGCAGCACGCTGGGCGACCGCGAACTGGTGGTGCGCGGAATACTCGCCAACGCCGCGGGGATCGCGCTGAGCGTCGCCTGCGCCGCGGTGGCCGGCCGGATACTGCCGGTCGACGACTCCAGCCTCGCGCTCATCTCGCGGACGCAGCTCGGCTATGACGCCATTCTGCTGGCATTGGCGTCGGGCGCGGCCGGGGCGCTGTCGCTGACGACCCAACTCCCCAGCACCCTGACCGGCGTCATGGTCGCCGTGGCGCTGCTACCGCCCGCGGCCACGCTCGGGTATATGCTCGGCACGGTCCAACTGAAGCTGGCGGCGGGCGCCGCGGCGCTGCTCGCCGTCAATCTCGTCTGCGTCAACCTGTCAGCCCAGCTGGTTTTCGTCGCCAAGGGGATCAAACCGCGCACGTGGCTCGATCGCCGCGCCGCTCACCAATCCACCAAGATCAGCCTGGCGATCACCGGCAGCCTGCTGGCGATCCTGGTCGCCGTCATCTACTGGCAGAAAGGCCAGCCATAGCGTCCGATCCTGGTCAGCGACCTGCTGCCATGGCACACTGCAATAGCGCCAGCGTCACGGCGCGCAAGCGGAGAAAGCGATGCGTTTCGGACTTTTCGGCAGCGCCCAGGCGCGGCGCCCCGCGCCCGGCGCGGAGTTGACGGACAGCAGCCAGGGCTTCCACGAGTGGATCGAAAACAATGTCGAGGCGGAAGCGCTCGGCTTTCACAGCACCTTTGTCGTCGAGCATCATTTCACCGGCTTTGGCCAGGTCTCGGCGAGCCTCAATCTGCTGACCTGGCTTGGCGCCCGCACCACGACGTTGCGCCTCGGCACCGCCGTCCTGGTGCTGCCGTGGCACAATCCCGTCCTGCTCGCCGAGCAGGCCGCGACCTTGGACCTCTTGTCCGGCGGGCGGCTCGATTTCGGGATCGGCAAGGGCTACCGCTACAACGAGTTCGCCGGGTTCTGCACCCCGATGGAAGAGGCCGACGCACGCTTTGACGAGGCGATGGAGGTGATCACCAAGGCCTTCACCTCCGACGCCCCGTTCAGCCATCGCGGCCGCTACTGGCAATACGACAACATCGTCGTCGAGCCGCCCGCGGCGCAGCGCCCGCACCCGCCCTTCTGGATGGGCGCCGGCAGCGAACGCTCGGTGCGCCAGGTCGCCGAGCGCGGCTACAACATGCTGCTGGGGCAACACGATCTGGCCGAGGACGTGCTCGCCCACGTGGCGCAATTCAAGGCCGATGTCGCGGCGCGCGGCCGGCGCTACGACCCGATGCAGGTCGGCGTCGCGCGCGCGGTGCATTTCGCCGACACCGCCGAGGAGCTGGAGGCCGCACAGGTGCGCCGCTACCAGGGGCATCTGCGGATCAACCAGCTCGCCGAGCGGCCCGGCGACGCACGCGAACGCTTTGCCCGCCACGACGAGCGCGAAATCCGGCGGCTGTGCGACGAGACCGCAATCTTTGGCACGCCGGATCAGATCGCGCAGAAGCTCGAGGCGCTGCGCGCCGGCGGCGTCGAATACGTCATCGTCAATTTCGGCGGCTCGCGCGACAACATTCGCCGCTTCGCCCGCGACATCATGCCGGCTTTCGCCGACCAGCCGCTGCTCACCGCTGCCAAATAGATGCCGCCCAGCGCGACGGAGAGGCCGATTTGACCGCCATCCCAACCCGACCCGCGACGCACCGGCTGCATTACGCCTGGATCATCGCCGCGGTCACCTTTGTCGTCATCCTGCTGACCGCCGGGGTGCGCGCGACGCCCGGCGTGCTGATCGTGCCGCTCGAACAGGAATTCCACTGGTCGCGCGCAACCATCTCGTTTGCGGTCGGGGTCAATCTGCTGCTCTACGGAATGATCGGCCCGTTTGCCGCGGCGCTGATGGACCGCTTCGGGGTGCGCCTGACGATGACGCTGGCGCTCACCGTGACGGCATGCGGCGTGGCGCTCAGCCCGTTGATAACGCAGCCCTGGCAGCTCGTGCTGTTGTGGGGCGTCGTCGTCGGGCTCGGCACCGGCTTTATCGGCGCCTATTTTTCCGCGTTCATCGCGGCGCGCTGGTTCAAGAAGCAGCAGGGGCTGGTGATCGGCATCCTGACCGCCGGCAATGCGGCGGGCCAGCTCGTCTTCCTGCCGAGCATGGCCGCGATCGCGACCTATGCCGGCTGGCGGACGATGTCGCTGAGCCTGGCCGCGGTCGTCATCGCTCTGGTGCCGGTGCTCGCCTTTTTCATGCGCGACCGGCCGCAGGATCTCGGCCTCGCCCCCTACGGCGACAGCCGTGCCGCCGGCGCGGTGCCGCTTCCGATCGGCAACCCGGTTGGGATCGCCTTGCGCGCCTTTTCCGAGGGTGCGCGCACCCGCGATTTCTGGCTGATCGCCGGCGGCTATTTCGTGTGCGGCGCCTCGACCAACGGCCTCATCGGCACCCACCTGATCCCGGCCTGCGTCGATCACGGGCTGAGCGAGGTGGCCGGCGCCGGCCTGCTCGCCACCACCGGCGTCTTCGCATTCTTCGGCGGCTCGGCTTCGGGCTGGCTCAGCGACCGCTATGACAACCGCTTTCTGCTGTTCTGGTATTACGGGATGCGCGGCCTGTCGCTGATGTACCTGCCGTTCGCCTTCGACATGAGCTTCTATGGGCTGTCGGTGTTCAGCGTCTTCTACGGGCTCGACTGGATCGCCAGCGTGCCGCCGACGGTGCGGTTGTTGACCCGCACGGTCGGCACCGAGCGGATCGGCATCATGGTCGGCTGGATCACCGTCATCCATCAGATCGGCGCGGCGTCCGCCGCCTATCTCGGCGGCGTGTTGCGGATCACCTTCGGGACCTATCTCGAAGCCTTCATGCTGTCGGGGATCTTGTGCATCCTCGCCGCGCTGATGGTGCTGTTCATCGGCGCCGGTCGCGTCGAACGCGAGCCGGCCGCGGCACCGCAGCCGGCCGGCTGACGACCGCGCCGCGCGCCGGCTAACAAGGAAATGGGCAGGGCGGCTATGAAGAATGGATTCGGGCGATGCGCCGCGCTGGCGCTTGCAGCGGCGCTGTTTGCCGCCGGTCCTGCCGCGGCGGCGGCGCAGCCGGCGCCGTCGCTCAACCCGGCCAACGACAAGCTGCTGAAGATGTCGCCGTCCGAACGCAGCGCCGCACTCGCGCACATCGTCGGCCACTGGTGCATCGGTACCGAGGCCTTCCTGATGGGCGTCGTCAGCGCCGGACCCGGGCGCGGCAATGCCTATTGGAGCCTGCGCTGCGTCGACGCCAGCGCCTGGGCGGTACAGATCGATCCGCTGGGCGAAGTCACCGCGATCGGTTGCGACATCTTCAAAGCCAATGGGGCGGGCAAGGAATGCTTCAAGAAATTCTGAACGTCGCGCGCTCGCCATGACCTGGCTGACCGCGGTCGTCGTCTATATCCTGACGTGGTGGGTGACGTTGTTTGCGATCCTGCCGCTATGGGTGACACCCTCCCGGCCCGGCGAACCCGGCCATGCCGCCGGCGCGCCGCGGCGGCCCTTGATGGGGCGCAAGCTGGCGCTGACGAGCGCCGTTGCGGCGGTGATCTGGCTCGGCATCTACATCCTGGTGCGCTCGCCGTGGCTCAGTTTTCGCGGCTCGTGAGGGGGCTGCGCGAATGAGTGCCGCCTATTGCCGGGCCGCCCCCGCGCATCCATGGCACGGTCCCTATCACGACGGCGAATACGGCTTTCCGGCGACCGACGAGGCGGTGCTGTTCGAGCGGCTGGCGCTGGAGATCAACCAGGCCGGGCTGTCGTGGTTGACCGTCCTGCAAAAGCGCGCCGCGTTTCGCGCCGCCTTCGCCGATTTCGCCGTCGATCGGGTAGCGGCGTTCGGCGCTGCCGAGATTGCGCGCCTGCTGAGCGACTCGGGCATCGTGCGCAACCGGCAGAAGATTGAGGCCGTCATTGCCAACGCCCGCCGCATCCAGGAATTGCGCGGCTCGCACGGTTCGTTTGGCGGCTGGCTGGAGGCGCATCATCCCCGCCCCCTGCCCGAGTGGACGCGCCTCTTCCGGCAGAATTTCCGCTTCACGGGCGGGCTCATCACCGGCGAATTCCTGATGAGCCTGGGGTTTCTGCCGGGAGCGCACGAGCCGGATTGCCCGGTCTATCCTCGCATCCTGGCGCTCGCACCACCGTGGTCGCGTGAGGCATCCGTGGCTCCCCGGCAGGCCGGAGCAAATTGACGTTGCGGGGCAGGGTCAGCCTCGACGACAACCATCGGATCGTCATGGCGTTCTGTGAGTAACGCCTGCCCTCACGCGGGAGGAGACCATCGATGCCACGGGTCAGCGAGATAGACGAGGCCGGCGATGATCCGGTCCTGGCTGAAATCTTCGCCCGGGAACGCGGGCAGTTCGGCGACCTGTTGAACTCGACCAAAGCGATGGCGCATTGTCCGCCGATCCTCGCCGCCGCGCAGGCGCTCGGCGCCGCGATCGACCGGTCCGGCCGGCTTCCGGCAGGGCTCTTGCCGCTGGTCTATCTGCGGGTTGCATCGCTCAATGGCTGCCCGTTCTGAATCGACATCAATTCCCTCCGTGTGCGGGAAGGCGATGGCGGCGAGATGAAGCTGGCGGCGGTGGCGAACTGGCGCGGCAGCGTATTGTTTAGCGATGCCGAGCGCGCCGCGCTCGAATACGCCGAGCGCATGACGATCACCGGCCAGAGCGTCGATGACGCGCTGTTTACCCGGCTCAAACAGCATTACAGCGAGGCGCAGATCGTCGCGTTGACCGCTGCCGTTGCGTTCGAGAATTTTCGCAGCAAGTTCAACCCGCCGCTCGGCATCGCGGCGCAGGGCTTCTGTCCGCTGCCACAGCGGTAGCGCGCGGGCCGCTATTCCGCCCGCGCGACGTTGTAGACCGCGACCGCCTGGCTGAGACCCTTCAACGCGAGATCGCCGATCGCATCGAGCCGGGCGCTGCCCTCGACCGCGCCGGCGACCCGCTTTGCCACCAGGATCTGGCCGTCGGCGGCGGCATCGCACAGCCGCGCGGCAAGGTTGCACACCGTGCCGATCGCAGTATAGTCGACGCGCTCGGCAAAGCCGATCTGGCCGAGCGTCGCATAGCCTTGCGCAATGCCGACGCCAAAGCCGATCTCGCGGCCGCGCCGGCGCCACTCGCTCTGCAGCCCCGCCACCGCCTCGCGCATCCCGATCGCCATGCGGACGGCGCGCTCGGCCGGGTCGGGGCACGGCAGCGGGTCGTTGAAGAACACCATGATGCCGTCGCCCGAGAAATGATCGAGCGTGCCCTCGGAGCCGGCGACGAGCGGCCCCAGTGCGCCGTGATACTCGCGCAGCAGGTCGAGCACCTCCTCCGGTTCGGCGGTCTCGGCAAACGCGGTGAAGCCGCGCAAATCGCAGAACACGACGACAATGTCGCGGCGATGGGTTTCGAGGATGCGGTCGGCACCC
Organism: Allostellaceae bacterium; assembly: GCA_035534535.1. GTDB lineage: Bacteria > Pseudomonadota > Alphaproteobacteria > ATCC43930 > CGMCC-115725 > DATARH01. The sequence goes on from DATLRS010000015.1 coordinate 26,398, forward strand.
TCGGCGATGATCATCTCGGCCAACTGCGGCGCGAGAAACCGCTTTAACGTGCCGATCCGCTCGATCTCGCCGAGCTGGGTCTGGACGCGGGCTTCGAGCTCGCTGTTCCACAGCGCCAACTCGGCGGCCTGATCCTCGAGACGGCGCGCCTGCTCGTGCACCGTGTCGTGCAATGCCTTGATGCGCAGCATTGCGCGCACCCGCGCCAAGAGCGCCGCCTGATCGACCGGCTTGGTCAGATAATCGTCGGCACCGGCCTCGAGCCCGGCGACGACGTCCCGCGCATCGGCCCGCGCCGTCACCAGAATGACCGGGGTGAACGGCAACGCTGCATCGGCCTTGATTTGCTTGACCGCGGCGATGCCGTCGAGTTTCGGCATCTGGATGTCGAGGAGGACGAGATCGGGCCGGCGTTCGCGCATCACGGCCAACGCCGCCTCGCCGTCGCCGGCGGTGATCACCGCGTAATCCTGGCTTTCCAGCCGCATCTGCAGGATCTCAACATTGTCGGGCACATCGTCGACGACGAGGATCAAGGGCGGACTGTGCATGGCCCCGTTCCCGTCACGGCAGGAACGAGCGCACGGTGGCGAGCAGCTGGCGCGGGCTGAACGGCTTGGCGACATAGCCGTCGCAGCCGGCCGCGCGCGTCTTCGCCTCGTCGCCGGACAGCGCGTAGGAGGTGACCGCGATAATCGGCACCTTGGCGAGTGCCGGGATCGCGCGGATGCGGCGGGTCGCCTCATAGCCATCGATGCCCGGCAACTGGATGTCCATCAGAATGAGGTCCGGCAGCTCACGCTCGGCCGCGGCGACTCCCTCAAGCCCGTCCACCGCCTCGATCGACTCATAGCCGGCGCTCGCCAGCAGGTCGCCGATGATCCGGCGGTTGTCCTCGGTGTCTTCGATAACCAGGATGCGCTGGGTCATGCCGCCCCCATCAGTTCCTCGGTCAACGCGCCGGGTATTTCTTCGACGCGGATCGGCAGCGTGACCCGGAAGGTCGCGCCATGCCGCAGCTCGGAGGCGACCGAGATCGAGCCGCCCTGCATCTCGACCATGCGCTTCGAGATCGCCAGCCCGAGGCCCGTACCGCCCTTCTTGCGGGTGTTCGAGCTATCGACCTGCTGGAATTCCTCGAAGATCTTGCCGTGGTCTTCGGGCGCGATGCCGGGGCCGGTATCGCGCACCGTCAGCACGAAATGCCCGTCCTCGGCGGTGGCGGCGATCGCGACCTCGCCGGCATCGGTGAACTTGACGGCGTTGCCGACGAGGTTGAGCAAGACCTGCGACAGGCGGCGCGCGTCGCCGTGCCCGGTCGGCAGGCCCGGCATGATATCGGCGGTGAATTTGAGCCCCTTCGAATTGGCGAGCCCCTCGGTGGCGCTGACCACCGAGCGGACGACATCGGGCATCGCGTAGTCGTCCAGCGTCAGGCTCAACTGCCCGGCCTCGATCTTCGCCAGGTCGAGCACGTCGTTGATCAGCGCAAGGAGATGCTTGCCGTTGTTCTGCACGCGCTCCAGTACCCCTGCGGCGCGCGGCGGCAACTCACCGTAAATCCCGTCGGCCATCAATTCGGTATAGCCAAGAATGGCGTTGAGCGGCGTGCGCAATTCATGGCTCATATTGGCCAGGAACTGCGATTTGTGGCGGCTCGCCTCGGCCAGCTGCTCGCTCTTTTCGGCGATCTCGCGGAACAGGCGGGCGTTCTGGATCGCCAGCACCGATTGGCTGGCCAGCGTCTGCATCAGCCGCAGCGTCGCTTCCGGGAATTCGCCGACCGCGCGTCGCTGCAGCACGATCGCGCCAAAGACGCGGTCGGCGCCGACCAGCGGCACGATCAGCACCGAGCGGTAGCCGGCCGCCACCGTCGCATCGCGCAGCGGGTTGCTCGGCCGGGTTGTCAGATCGGCGATCTGCAGCGGCCGGCGCTGCGCCGTCGCCTCGCCGATCCCGGTTACGGTCTCCGGAATATCAAGCCGACGCACCTCGCCGACCAGCCGCTCGTCCCAGCCGACCGCCTCGAACAGCCGGAAGGCCCGCGCGCCGCGCCGGTAGCGGAAAATCGCGCCGGCCTCGGCGCCGGCCAGCGCGACCGAGCGGCCGAGGATCGTCGACAAAACCGCGCGCACGTCGAGGGTCGAGCTGACCGCCTGCCCGACATCGGAGAGCGCCTTCAATTCCTCGACCGAGCGCGCCAACTCGTCGGTGCGCTCGCGCAATTCGTTCAAGAGGCGCGCGTTCTCGATCGCGATTACCGCCTGGTCGGCGAAGGTCCGGACGAGCTCGATCTCCTTGTCGGAATACGCCTCGACGCGCTGGCGCGCGAGACCGATGACGCCGATCGGCACCCCGTCGCGCAGCAGCGGCACCCCCAGCAGGGTTCGGATGCGGCCGAGCCGCGCGTCTTCCTTGACCTCATAGAGCGGATCGCTCCACGCATCGAGGATCTGGACCGTCTCGCCGGCGAGCGCGACGCGACCAACCAGCGTGCCGGTGCCGGGCCGGATCCTGACCTCGCGCTCGATGCGCGCGAATTCCGGCATCAGCTCCTGCCCGGCGGCGGCATCCCAGCGGTATTCGCCGTCCTCAAGGCGGTAGATCGTCGCCTGGTCGGCGCGGCATAGCCGCACCGCGGTGGCGACCACAGTCTCCAGCACCGGGGCGAGATCGAAAGCCGAGCCGCTCATCACCTTGAGGACGTCGCTGATCGCGGTCTGGTATTCGAGCGATTCCTGCAGGTCGCGGGTGCGCTCGCGCGTCTCGGTGATGAGGCGCGCGTTCTCCATCGCGATGACCGCCTGCGCCGCGAAGTTTTCGACGAGCGCGATCTGCTTATCCGTGAAGGGCCGCACTTCCTCGCGGGACACGGCGAAGGCTCCTACCAGAGCGTCATCCTTCAGCAGCGGGATTGCAAGGTAGCTTCGGGCGCCGCCAAGTTCGACGGGCGCGGCGGTCCACCGATCGCCCGACCGGTACATGTCGTCCGTCGCCAGATCGACTATCGATACGCGCTGCTTCGTCCGCACAACGCGACCGAGGGGCGTGTTGGGACCGGCAGCGTGCGGTTCGCGGACGAACTGCGCCAGCGCATCCGGCACGTTGCGGACCGCAACAGCGTGAAAAAACTCGCCGTCGTATGTCCATAGGCTGCCGAACGCGGCCTCGCAAAGGCGGATGGCCCTGTCGAGCATCGCGTCGAACACTGGCGCAAGGTCGCCGGGCGAGGCGTTGATAACCTGCAACACCTCGGCGGTCGCTGTCTGCTGCTCCAGCGCCTCGCGCGTCTCGGTAATGAGCCGTGCATTCTCCATCGCGATGACCGCCTGCGCCGCGAAATTCTGCAACAGCGCGATCTGTTTGTCGGAGTATGGGCGCAACTCCCGGCGCCCGGCGACAATCATCCCGAACAGCTGATCATCCTTACGCAATGGCACGGCCAAGATGGAGCGCGCGGCACCGATATCGACAGCCATCCGTGCCATTGGATGGTCAACCTCTGCCATATCGCGGATATGGACGAAAGGTTCACCCGCGAGCAGCGGCTTGAGTACCGGGCTGTCGGAACCAATCCCGAGGCGCAACCGCTCGGCGAACGCCTCGGGCATTCCGCGCGTCGTCACGGCCTGGAACTTGTCGCCGTCTCGCAGAAACATGCCCCCTTGGGGCGCTCCGCACAGTACGTGCGCCTTTTCCAGGATCGCGTCGAACACCGGCGCGAGATCGCCGGGCGAGGCGTTGATGACCTGCAGCACCTCGGCGGTCGCGGTCTGCTGCTCCAAGGCCTCGCGCGTCTCGGTGATGAGGCGCGCATTCTCCATCGCGATGACCGCCTGCGCCGCGAAGTTCTCCAGAAGCACGATTTCTTTGTCGGAGAATGGGCGTACCTCACGACGAGCCGATGCGATCATCCCAAGCAGCGCATCGTCTCGCCGCAGTGGTACAAACAGCACGGTCCGCACACCATCAACCTCCGCGGCGGTCCGAAACGTAGTGTGATCGATCTGTGACGCGTCGACGATTTGCGCGAAACGTTGACCCTCAAGCAACAATCGAGCCGCTGGCGACTCCGTAGCCCGATAGCCTTGCCGTAGCGTTGCAGCGAACGTGTTCGACGCCCCGTGCACCGCTACTGCGTGCATGCGGTCGCCGTCGTAGAGCTCCAGCGCGGCATGGTCGACGCCACAAACGCGTTGCGCTTTATCAAGGATCGCGTCGAACACCGGGGCGAGGTCGCCGGGCGAGGCATTGATGACCTGCAACACCTCGGCGGTCGCGGTCTGCTGTTCGAGGGCCTCGCGCGTCTCGGTGATGAGGCGCGCGTTTTCCATCGCGATGACCGCCTGCGCCGCGAAATTCTCCAACAGCGCAATCTGCTTGTCGCTGAACGGCCGCACCTCCAGCCGAAGCATGATGAAGAGGCCAACGACTTCGCCCGCC
>DATLRS010000016.1:0-2349 GCA_035534535.1 Allostellaceae bacterium
GCGCGCCTCTTCAAATACGGCTCGGGTACCGGCTCGAATTTCTCGAAATTGCGCGGCGACGGCGAGCGGCTGTCGGGGGGCGGCCGCTCGTCGGGGCTGATGAGCTTCCTCAAGATCGGCGACCGCGCCGCCGGCGCCATCAAATCGGGCGGCACGACACGGCGCGCCGCCAAGATGGTGATCGTCGACGCCGACCATCCCGATATCGAGGCGTACATCGACTGGAAGGTCGTCGAGGAGCAGAAGGTCGCCGCGCTGGTCGCCGGCTCGAAAATGGCGGCGCGCCATCTCAACCTGATCATGGCGGCCTGCCGCGAGGAGCCGGAAGGTGGCGGCGACCCGTTCGATCCGGCGCAGAACGCGCTGTTGAAGCACGAGATTCGCGCGGCGCGGCGGCTGGCGATCCCGGAGAACTACGTCCAGCGGGTCATCCAGTTCGCCCGTCAGGGCTTTGCCCGGATCGATTTCCGCACCTACGACACCGACTGGGATTCCGAGGCCTATCTGACCGTCGCCGGGCAGAACTCGAACAACACCGTGCGCGTCACCAACGATTTTCTCGAACGCGTCGAATCCGGCGCCGATTGGCACCTGACCCGCCGCACCGACGGCAAGGTGACGAAGACGCTGCCGGCCGCCGACCTTTGGGACAAGATCGCGCATGCCGCCTGGGCCTCGGCCGACCCCGGGCTGCAGTTCGACACGACGATCAACGACTGGCACACCTGCCCGCAGAGCGGCCGCATCAACGCGTCCAACCCGTGCTCGGAGTACATGTTCCTCGACGATACGGCGTGCAATCTCGCCTCTCTCAACCTGCTGGCGTTTCGCCGCCCAAATGGCGATGGGGACGGATCGTTCGCGGTCGGCGATTTCCAGCACGCGGTCAGGCTGTGGACCGTGGTGCTGGAAATCTCGGTAATGATGGCGCAGTTCCCGGCCAAGGAGATCGCCCGCCTCAGCTACGCCTATCGCACGCTGGGGCTGGGCTACGCCAACCTGGGCGGATTGCTGATGGCGATGGGCATCGCCTATGACAGCGATGCCGGCCGCGCCATCGCCGCCGCGATCACCGCGCTGTTGACCGGGATCAGCTATGCCACCTCGGCCGAGATGGCCGACGAACTCGGCGCCTTTCCCGGCTTTGCCAAGAACCGCGAGGCGATGCTGCGGGTCATCCGCAACCATCGCCGCGCGGCGCATGGCGAGACCGCCGGCTATGAGCATCTGGCAACCCCGCCGGTGCCGCTCGATGCGGCGAACTGCCCGGACCAGCCGCTCGTCGCCGCCGCCGCCGCCGCCTGGGACGCGGCGCTGGCCTTGGGCGAGAAGCACGGCTTCCGCAACGCCCAGGCGACGGTGATCGCGCCAACCGGCACGATCGGCCTCGTAATGGACTGCGACACCACCGGCATCGAGCCCGATTTCGCCCTCGTCAAGTTCAAGAAGCTGGCCGGCGGCGGCTATTTCAAGATCATCAACCGGCTGGTGCCGCAGGCCCTGCAAAGCATCGGCTACGGCGCCGCCGAGATCGCCGAGATCGAGCGCTATGCGCTCGGCCATGGCACGCTGCAGGGCGCGCCCGCGATCAATCACCAGACGCTGGCCGCCAAGGGCTTTGACGAAGCGGCGCTGGCGGCGCTCGAAGGCGCGCTGGCAGCCGCCTTCGACATCAAGTTCGCCTTCAACAAATGGACGCTGGGCGAAGCGTTCCTGATCGAGCGGCTGGGGATCGCCGCCGACCGGCTGGCCGATCCGGGCTTCGAGCTGCTGGCGGCACTCGGCTTTACGCGCGGCGAGATCGAGGCCGCCAACACCTATTGCTGCGGCGCGATGACGCTCGAAGGCGCGCCCCATCTGACGCCCGCGCACCTCGCGGTGTTCGACTGCGCCAACCCGTGCGGCCCGAGCGGCACGCGCTGCATTTCGGTCGAGGGCCATATCCGCATGATGGCGGCGGCGCAGCCGTTCATCACCGGGGCGATCTCCAAGACGATCAACATGGCCAACGCCGCCACCGTCGAGGATTGCAAGGAGGCCTACCGGCTCAGCTGGCGCCTCGGCCTCAAGGCGACGGCGCTCTACCGCGACGGCTCGAAACTGTCGCAGCCTCTGGCCTCGACCCTGTTCGGCGAGGACGACGAGGCCGAAGACCCAAATGGAGTCGGGGCCGCAGAGCTTTATGCGCTGTCGCCGGCGCAGCGCACGCCGCTGGTCGCCGAACGCATCGTCGAGCGCATCGTCGAGCGCCGTGCGGGCCGCACCCGACTGCCCGACCGGCGCAAGGGCTACACCCAGAAGGGCATCGTCGGCGGCCACAAGGTCTATCTGCGCACCGGCGAATACGAG
>DATLRS010000017.1:0-5589 GCA_035534535.1 Allostellaceae bacterium
GCGCTTTACGAGCGCTACGGCCGGCTCGACATCCTGGTCGGCAATGCCGCCGAGTTCGGCGTCTTGTCGCCGCTCGGCCATATCGATCCCAGGCTGTGGAGCGCCATCGTCGAACTCAACCTGACCGCCAACTGGCGGCTGGTCCGGGCGATGGACCCGCTGTTGCGCGCCGCCCCGGCCGGGCGCGCGATCTTTGTCACCAGCCATCTCGCGCGCGACGCCCTTCCCTATTACGGCGCCTATGCAGTCGCGAAGGCCGGTCTCGAAGCGCTGGTCCGGATCTATGCCGGCGAAGTTGCCGGCACCGCGGTGCGCGCCAACCTGATCGACCCGGGCGTCGTGCGCTCGCGGCTGCGCGGCCTGATCTTTCCCCGCGAAGACCCGGCCACCCTGCCCGGCCCCGAAACCGTCGCCGACGCGTTCCTCGACCTCGCCCTACCGGAATGCACCATGAACGGCGAGATCGTCACGCTGGCCCCGGCGGCTCCAGATCAGCGTGGCGCATAGGGGTTTTCGCCCTTGCGCAGCATCAGGCGAATGGGGGTGCCGGGCAGCGCGAAATCCTGGCGGAGCGCGTTGACCAGATAGCGCCGGTAGGATTCGGGCAGCTCGCCCGGCTGGGACGCAAACAGCGCAAAGCTCGGCGGCCTGGTATTGACCTGCGTCATGTAGCGCAGCCGCAGCCGCCGCCCGGCCGCCACCGGCGGCGGATGATGCTGCTGGATCGTGGCGAGCCAGCGGTTGAGCGCGGCGGTCGGCACCCGCCGGTTCCACACCGCATCGGCCGCCACGACCGCCTTCATCAGTCCGTCGAGGCCCTGGCCGGTCAGTCCCGACACCGTGGCGAGCGCGATCCCGCCAAGTTGCGGCAGCGCCCCGCCGAGCCGCTCGCGCAGCGCCGCCAATGCCGCCTTGGGGTCCTTGACGAGATCCCATTTGTTGACGGCGAGCACGAGCGCACGGCCTTCCTCGGCGACCAGATTGGCGATCGTCAGATCCTGCCGCTCGAGCGGTTGCAAGGCGTCGGTGACCAGGACGACGGTCTCGGCAAAGCGTACCGCGCGCCGCGTGTCGGCGACCGACAGGCGCTCGAGCCGCGCCTCGACATGCGCCCGGCGGCGCATCCCGGCGGTGTCGACGAGCCGCACCGCCCGCCCCCGCCAGACCCAATCGACCGCGATCGCATCGCGGGTGATGCCTGGCTCGGGTCCGGTCAGCAGGCGGTCCTCGCCCACCAGCCGGTTGACCAGCGTCGACTTGCCGACATTGGGCCGGCCGACAATCGCCAGCTGCAGCGGCTTGTCGCCGGGCTCGACGGCAGTTTCGCCGGCCGCTTCGGGCGCGAACGGCAACAGTCGCTCGTACAGTTCGGCGAGGCCCTCGCCGTGGCGGGCCGACAGCCCCACCGGGTCGCCGAGGCCGAGCGCGTAGGCATCGCCGAGTTCGCCTTGCGCGGCGCGCCCCTCGGCCTTGTTGGCTACCAGCACCACCGGCTTGCCGGTGCGCCGCAGCCAGCGGGCGAAATGGCGATCGGCCGGGGTCACGCCCTCGCGCGCGTCGATCACCAACAGCGCGATATCGCACTGATCGAGCGAGCGCTCGGTCTGCACCCGCATCCGGCCGGCCAGCGCCTCGGGCGCCGCCTCTTCGAGGCCGGCGGTATCGATCAGGCGAAAGGCAAGATCGGCAATGTGGCCCTCGCCCTCGCGGCGATCGCGGGTCACCCCGGGCAGATCGTCGACCAGCGCCAGCTGGCGCCCGACCAGTCGGTTGAACAGCGTCGACTTGCCGACATTCGGACGACCAACGATCGCGACCGTGAAGCTCATGCCGGGGATATGGGGACCGCTCTGCCGCTTAGCGATACGCCGACAGGTCGGCGTTGTCGGTCAACAGGTAAAGCGTATCGCCGGCAATCACCGGCCCGAGGTAGCCGGCCGCCGCCGCCTCGATACTGCCCAGCACTTTGCCGGTCAGCGGCGACACCGACACGGCGTTGCCGTCCGAGGAGATAACGACGAGGCGATTGCCGCCGAGCACGGGCCCGGCCCAGAAAATCGGGTCGGATTTGTCCTCTTCGTCCTGATAGCGCGCGAGCTGGCGGACCCACCGCACCTTGCCCTCGTCGCGGGTCAGGCAGACGATCTCGTTGTCGTTGGCCAGCACGTAGACATAGTCGCCGACCACCCAGGGGCTCTGACTGCTGGCGATCTCGTGTTCCCAGACGCGGTCGCCGCTGCGCAGGTCGATCGCCGCCATGCGGCCGCTGTGGCTGATCGCAAAGACCCGGCCGCGGTCGATCACCGGCCGGCCGCGGATGTCGGCAAGGCTCGCCACCGCATTGATGGAGCGGGTCAGGGCCAAATTGTCCGACCACACCGCGCGGCCGTTCTCGACCCTGAGCGCAAACAGCTCCCCGGAGCTGTAGGCGGCGATCACCACCTCGCCCTCTACCGCCGGGCTGGCACCGCCCAGCAGCCCCGCGGTCTCCGGGATGCCGTTATGCGACCACAGCCGGTGACCGTCCTTCGCATCGAGCACATCGAGCTCGTTGTCGACGGTTACCGCGAAGATGCGGCCGGCAGCGACGGTTGGCGGCGCATGCACCGGCGACGTCACGTTGCGCCGCCAGATCACCTTGCCGTCCTTGGGATCGAGCGCCAGCACCTCGGCATAGCCGGTCGCAACGTAAAGCCGGCCCTCCCAGAACGCAGGTCCGCCGCCAAAGGCGTTGCCCCGCTGGTGCTCGGGCTTGAGGTCGACCTGCCAGATGCGGCTGCCGGTCGTCGCGTCGAGGGCGCTGACCTGAACGCCGCCATCCATCGCGTAGACCCGGCCGCCGGCGATGACCGGCTGCGACATCACCCTGGTGTAGCGTGACGAGCCGTCGCCGATGCTGGTCTCCCAGGCGCGCGACAGGTTGGCGGGCAACGCCGGATGCCCCATCGCATGCGCCGGATTGCCGCCGGGTTCGGGCCAGTCGCGGTTGACCGCCGGCGGCGGCAGGGTGACCGGGACCGTGGCGAGCTTGGGGTCCGGATCGAGGCTGCCGCCGATCCCGAGCACCGGCAGACGCACGCCGGGCAGCGGCACCTTCTTGTCCGCAAACAGGCCGCACCCGGACGTGCCGAGCGCCAGCAGCAGCGCAGCAAAATCGCGTCGGTTCATGACGAGACGACGGTCATGACGATCCCTGTATGCGCGGCTAGGAGGCGAGAGCGGCGGCCATCTCGGCGGCGCGGGCGCGCAGCCCCTGCGGCGCCGTCAGGTCGTCGGCGAGCTGTTTGTAGATCGCGAGGGCGCCGGCGCGGTCGCCGGCCTTGAGCTTTGCCGCCGCGGTCAGGTCGAGCGCACTGGCGCGCCACGGATTGCCGTTCTGGGTCAGCGGCTGGAGGCGCGCGATCGCGGCGTGCGGATCGCCATTGGGCAGCCCGTGCATGACCGACAGCAGCACCGCCAGATTGCGGAGTTCCGGGTCGATGGCGGACGACTGGGCGAGCCGGTCGTAGGCCGCGATCGCCGCCTTGTTGTCACCGCCTTTGGCCAGCAGCTCGGCCCGCTCGAACGCGGCGAGGACGCCGTAGCCGCCGTCCTCTCCGGCCATCGCGCCGAACCGCTTGGCCGCCTCGGCATCCTTGCCGGCGCGGGCGAACGCCAGGGCCGTCGAATAGCTTGCCGCCTGGGCGCGCCGTTCGGAAGCCTGGTGCGCGCGCCACGCCGCAATCGCCCCGGCGATCAAGAGCGCGCCGACAGCGAGCGCAATCAGATATTTGCCGTAACGCTGCCACAGCTTCAGCAGGTTGTCGCGGCGCAGCTCGTCTTCGATTTCGCGGAAGATATCGCTCACACCAACCCCGAAGCGGCCCTCGTCAAGGGCGTGCACCTTATCTGCTCGGCCGCGGCGAGGCAAATCGCGCCGCGGCAGTGAACCGGGCGGCGGCAACCGGTCGCACCGCTTTTGCGCCCGTGGCGGGCGTGGCGCGTGCAACACGGCTGGACGCTCCGGCCAAAATGGTCAAAATTGTGACGGGGAAACGGAAGACGGTCGACAATGATCGGCAACAACGCGACGGTGCTGCCCCTCAAAGATTTTCGCAACGTGCGCCGCACCGTCTATTTCACGCGCTCCGAGCTGAACCAGCTGCTCGGGCTCTACAGCCGCAACGTCGCGCGCGCGATATGGCGCGATTACGCGATCGATCAGCGCGACGGCCAGGCGCTGTTCTCGGTGTTCCGCCATACGCATGAGAGCGCGGCCTATACGATCGTCAAGAGCGCCGGCGCGGCGATGAACCAGGCCCCGGGCGAGGCGCTGTTTATCGTATTGAGCGGTCGCCAGCGCCTGCGCGCCGCGAAGAACCTCACCGATGCCCTCGAGTTCTTCCGCTCAAAGCTGGCGCTCGTGCCGGCGGGCGGGGCCGACCTCGCCTGATCCAGCTTTATCTAGCTTTCCGGCGGACCGGCGGCGATGCCGCTGGCGTGCAGCCGGTCAATCTCGGCCTCGGTGAGGCCCAGCACCTCGGCCAAGACGATATCGGTATGCTCGCCGAGGCGCGGTGCCGGCCGGGTCGGCTGGCGCGGCGCGGCGGCAAAGTCAAGCGGCAGGCCCGGCATCGGATACCGCCCGATGCCGGGCTGCTCGACCTCGGCGAAGAGCGGGTTCGCCGGCGAGCAGCGCGGATCGTTGCGGACCAGATCGACAAAGTCCTGAAACGGCCCCCACAAGACGCCGCTGCCGGCAAAGGCGGCAGCGATCTCGGGCAATGTCCGCCGGGCGCACCAGCGCCCGATCAGCGCGGCGATCGCGTCGCGCGCCTCGTAGCGGCCGCTCTCGGTGTCGAGATCGACATCCATCATCGCGCCGACCATCGCCAGCTTGTCGGCGAGCCCGGTGGCGCGACCGAGCGCCCGCCACTGCCGCGGGGTCAAAGCGATGACGATGACCCGCCGCCCGTCGGCGGTCGCGAAATCGCGGCCGAAGCTGCCGTAGAGGTCATTACCGATGGCCGGCCGCGCCCGGCCATTGACGTGCACGTCGCCGACATAGCCGAGATGGCCGACCGTCGCGAGCATCACGTCGCTGAGCGCGGCGACGACCTCCTGCCCCGCGCCGGTGCGGCCGCGGTGGCGCTCGGCGGCAAGCAGCGCGGTCGCCAGATAAAGCCCGGCGGCGATGTCCCAGGCCGGCAGGACGTGGTTGACCGGCGCGCCCCCGGCTTCGCTGTGCCCCGTCACCAGCGGAAACCCGCTCGCCGCGTTGACCGTGTAATCGACCGCGGCGCTGCCGTCGCGGTTGCCGATTAGCCGCAGCATGATCACATCCTCGCGCCGGGCCCTCAGGCTGGCATAGTCGAGGCCGGGTAACGGCGGCAGATTGGTCAGGACAATGCCGCCGCCCGCGCCGGGGGCGGTGGCGATCGCCGCCGCCAATTCACGCCCCTCGGGCTTATCGAGGGCCAGCGCGACCGAGCGCTTGGCCTTGTTGAGCCCGGCCCAATAGAGGCTCGCGCCGTTATCGGCGACCGGCCAGCGGTTGAAATCGATCGCGCCGCCGACCGGATCGATGCGGATCACCTCGGCGCCGAACTG
>DATLRS010000018.1:0-4873 GCA_035534535.1 Allostellaceae bacterium
GCGCAGTCGGTCGGGATCGTTCACGATGCTATCCTCGCTGCGGCGTCAACCGGCGGATCGTAGCCGGTCGCTGTGAACTTCATTTGACTGAGATCAGTTTTCGCGTTGGCGGCGGTGGTCTTCGCTCTCGACAAACAAGCCCCCGCGATGATATCGCCGCTGGCGCGCCGGGTGGGGATGGCGGCAGAACGGGGGCAGCGCCACAGGTCATGAGCCGACGCATCTATTATGACGGCCTCAATCTGTCGCTCGAACACGGCACCGGCATCGCGACCTATGCCAGGACGCTGGCTAATGTCGTGCGCGCACTCGGCTACGAGGTCGGCGTCGTCTACAGCTCGCCGCACCGGCCGCCGGCAAATCGGTTGCTGCGCGAAATCGCATTCTTCGATCCAAACAACGCCGTTCGCATCTCGCGGCTGCGCGGCTACAGCAACCGCTGGATCGATCAGCTCCGCTATGCCCGCGGCGTCGCGACCAATACGCTCACCCTCAGCGGCGCAATCGTTACCGAGCACTTCGAAAGGCGATTGCCGTTGCAGGCTCGCATGTTCGTCGCGCGCAACTTGTTCGCCAACGCGCGGATTTACTATTCGTGGAGCGGCCGTTTTGCCGAGCTCACATTCGAGACGCCGCCGGATATCCTGCATTGCACCTATCAGCTTCCATTGCGTGCCAAGGGCGCGTGCAACATCTATACCATTCACGATCTGGTGCCGTTGCGCCTGCCCTACACGACGCTCGACAACAAGCGCCAGACCTATCGCCTGCTGCGCAAGATTGCGGCCGAGGCCGACCATATCGTCACCGTTTCGGAGCAGTCGAAACGCGACATCGTCGAGATTCTCGGTATCGATGCCGGCAGGGTCACGAATACGTACGAGGCGGTCCATTTCCGGCCGGAATATATCGAGCGTCCCGACGAACTGGTGGCGGCACAGCTGGAATCGGCCCTGCAATTGGAAATGCACGGCTATCTGCTGTTCTATGGCGCTTTTGAGCCGAAGAAGAATATCGGCCGACTGATCGACGCGTATCTGCTGTCGGCGACCGACATGCCGCTGGTCATCACCGGACCGCCCGGCTGGGGAACCCAGGGCGAAACCGCGCTGCTGCGGCAGGCGCACGATGAGGATCGATCGGGAACCCGGTTGCGCCGCCGGTTTTACCGCCTGGAATACGCCAGCCGCTCGATGCTCGTGACCCTGATCCGAGGCGCGCGCGCCGTGTTGTTCCCCTCGCTCTATGAGGGCTTCGGGCTGCCGGTGCTGGAGGCGATGGCGCTCGGCACGCCGGTGGTGACCTCGCGGACCTCCTCGCTGCCGGAGGTCGCCGGCGACGCCGCCCTCTATGTCGATCCCTACGACACCGACGACATCGCGCGGGCCATCCAGAAGATCACCGCCGACGACGGATTGTGCGCGGAATTGTCGCGCCGCGGCCGCCTTCAGGCCGAGCAGTTCTCGGTCGAGCGTTATAGCGCCCGCGTCGCGGCGCTGTACAAAGGGCTCGGGGTCAGCGCCTCGGGCTAGAGCAGATTCCGGTCAAATTGATTACCCAAAGTTCGTCATCCCCGGGCTTGACCCGGGGATCCACGTGGATGGCCGGGACAAGCCCGGCCATGACGGAGAAGGGAGGCGACTCTACGTCGGCGAAACTCGCTCTAGCCCAAATATTAGGATGCCCTCACCTAACCAGCGTGAGCGCGTCGCGAAAGCGCGGATGCTCGGCGCTGCCCAGCCACTCGAACACCACCATCTCGGTGGTCACGATCTCGGCGCCGTGCTGCGCCATGCGCGCGATCGCCGTCTCCTTGCTGGCGGCGCGGCGCGCGGCGACCGCGTCGCGCACGAGATAAACGCGGCGGCCGGCGGCGATCAGGCCGAGCACGGTTTGCAGCACGCAGACATGCGCCTCGCACCCCGCGACGACGATCGCCGGCCGGTCCCCCAGCCGCTCGAGAAAGCCGGCGGTGCGGCAGGCGTCGAACGTCATCTTGTGGGCGACACGCCCGCTCGGCGGGGCCAGTTCGGGCAGGGTCGGACCGAGCCCGGCGGCATTCTCCTCGGTGACGAGGACCGGGACGTCAAGCATTGCCGCCGCATCGAGCAGGCGATGCGCATTGGCGACGGCCGCCACGCCATCCTCGATCGCCGGCATCAGCCGCGCCTGAAAATCAATCAGCAGCAGGGTCGATGTCGCGCGGTCGATTGTCAGCATCGGATGGTTCCTGCGGGTAAGAGCGGCAGGCGCATCGGTCCGGCGCCTAGAGCCAGTTCCGCTCCTGTTGAATCGTCCCCTTTTCCGTCATGGCCGGGCTTGTCCCGGCCATCCACGTGGATCTCCGGGTCAAGCCCGGGGATGACGAAGGGGGCGGAGATCAATTTGACCGAAATCTGCTCTAGCCCGGCGCCTGGCGATGCAGCGGGTGCGCGTGGTCGAGCGGTCCGTGGCCGCGGCCGAGGCCGGGAGCGCTGGCGATCGCGCGGCGCACGTACTCGCGCGCCCGCTCGACCGCCGTCTCGATGTCGAACCCCTGCGCCAGCCCGGCGGCGATCGCCGAGGCAAGCGTGCAGCCGGTGCCGTGGGTATGGCGGCTGGCGATGCGCGGACCGTCCCAGACCCGCCGGCCCGATTGCGTTGCGAGCACGTCGTAGACCGTGTCGCCCTCCAGGTGACCGCCTTTGAGGAGCACGGCACGGCACCCCAGCGCGAGCAGGCTTGCCGCCGCGTCCTGCATCTCGGCGAGGCTCGCTATCGTGCGGCCGGCGAGGATCTCGGCTTCCGGCAGGTTGGGGGTCAGCACCGCCGCGCGCGGCACCAGGAGTCGCTTCAAGGCCTCGACCGCGCCGGGCTCGATCAGCGGCGCGCCGCCCTTGGCCACCATCACCGGGTCTACGACGAGCGGCACCGCGGGGGCGCGCTCGGCAAGCACGGCGGCGACCGTCTCGATCACCGCGGCATCGTGCAGCATGCCGGTCTTGACCGCATCGGCGCCGATATCGTCGAGCACCACCGCGATCTGCTGCCGGATGAAATCCGGCGGGATCGGCAGCACGCCAAAGACGCCGAGCGTATTTTGCGCGGTCAACGCGGTGATCGCGGTGGCGGCGAACCCGTTCAGCATCGTCACCGTCTTGATGTCGGCCTGAATGCCGGCGCCACCCCCCGAATCCGACCCGGCAATGATCAGCACCCGGCCCTTCATCATCAGCTCCCGGGCATCATTCCGCCGCCCGGACCACCGAGCCGGCCGCCGCCGTGACCGCCTCGCTGCCACGCGCGACCGCCAGGATCGCCTCGCAGATGCTGTCGACGACAGGCAGCAGCAGCGCCTCGTCCTCGCCCTGCGCCATGACGCGGATGACCGGCTCGGTCCCGGAATTGCGGATCACCAGGCGCCCGCCGGCGCCGAGCCGGGCTTCGCCGTCGGCGATCGCCTGCCGCACCCGCTTCGCTTCGAGCGGGGTTCCGTCGCCGAAGCGGACATTGCGCAAGATCTGCGGCACCGGCTCGAACAGGCGGCACACCTCGCTGGCGCGCCGCCCGGTTTCGACGATCGCGGCCAGCACCTGCAAGGCCGCGATCAGGCCGTCGCCGGTCGTCGCATAATCGCTCAGGATGATGTGGCCGGACTGCTCGCCGCCGAGATTGCAGCCGAGCGCGCGCATCTTCTCGACGACATAGCGGTCGCCGACCGCCGTGCGATGCAGCCCGATCCCCTGCCCCGCCAAGCAGCGTTCAAGGCCAAGATTGGACATGATTGTCGCCACCAGCGCGCCGCCCGCGAGCCGATCGCCGCGCGCCAGGCTGGTCGCGATCAGCGCCATCAGCTGGTCACCGTCGAGAATGACGCCGCGCTCGTCGGCGACGATCAGCCGGTCGGCATCGCCATCGAGCGCAACCCCGATATCGGCGCGGCGGGCCAGCACTTCGCGGCGCATCTGCTCCGGTGCCAGGGCGCCGCAATCGCGGTTGATGTTGAGCCCGTCCGGCGACACGCCGAGCGTGAACACCTCGGCGCCCAGTTCCCAGAACACGGTCGGTGCGACCTTGTAGGCGGCGCCGTGCGCGCAATCGACAACGACCCGCAGCCCGTCGAGCCGCAGCCCCTTGGGGAAGCTCTGCTTGACGAATTCGATGTAGCGGCCGCCGGCGTCGTCGAGCCGCTTGGCGCGACCGAGTTCGGCCGGCGCCGCGCGGCGCGCCGGTCCGTTGTCGACGACCTGCTCGATGCGCGCTTCGAGATCGTCGGACAGCTTGTACCCGTCGCGGCCGAACAGCTTGATGCCGTTATCGGCGAAGGGGTTATGCGATGCCGAGATGACGACGCCGATATCGGCGCGCAGACTGCGCGTCAGCATCGCGATCGCCGGCGTCGGCAGCGGCCCGACCAGCACGACGTCCATGCCCATCGTGACAAACCCGGCAGTCAGCGCCGGTTCGAGCATGTAGCCCGACAGCCGCGTATCCTTGCCGATCACGACGAGGTGCTTGTGCGTCCCGTTGTGGAAGCATTCGCCAACCGCCATCGCCACCTTGAGCGCCGTCTCCGGCGTCATCGGCTCGGCATTGGCGGTGCCGCGTATGCCATCGGTTCCGAAAAGCTTGCGCGTCATTCGCGCCACCATCCCCAACGCCCGGTACGACAACCGCCGCCTGGCTCCTGATCCCGGCTCCGGATCAACACGGGACGCCGGCCATGATCCTAGCCAGGAGGTCCGGCCATCACCCGCCCGGCTGCGGTTCCGGTTCGAGGCCGCTCGGGCGGCCCGACGGCGGCACCGAACTGCGCCGGCCCGGCCGCGGCTCTTCGGGAGCCGGCGGCGGCGCGGTCTGGCGGACGATCCGCTCGCCCTTGATGATGCGGCGA
>DATLRS010000019.1:0-14733 GCA_035534535.1 Allostellaceae bacterium
GATGCCGTGCTCCATCATCCGCGCCGTGTTGTCGCCGATCCGGTAGTCGATGCGCGGCGCCGGGATGCCGTTGGTGTCCTTCAAGACGGGATCGAGCGTGACGCGGTTGTGCTCCTCCGGCAGATCCTCGCAGATCGCCGAGAGGCCGAGACGATGACCATTGAGGCGGCGGAAGGCGGCGTGATGGCCGGCGCCCCACGGTATGAGGCCCTTCTGTTCGCTGGCGACCGCCTCGGCGATCGGCCCGACGCCGCGGCCGAACTGGAACGTGTAGCCGCGCACGAAGCCGCGCGACCGGTCGGTTTCGTAGAACTCCTTGCTCCACAGACAAGTCGGCGGCGCGCGGTTGCTGTCGGTCGCCGCGTCAACATAGCCATAAAGCTGGGCATAGGGGTGGAACATCAGGTTCCTGCCAACGAGACCGCTGGAATTGGCGAGCCCGTTCGGAAACCGCCCGGAGGCCGAATTCAGCAGCAACCGGGGTGTCCCGACGCCGTTGCAGGCCAGCACCACGACCTCGGCGGGCTGGAATTGCTCGACGCCGTCGGCGTCGTAATAGACGACGCCGGCCGCCATGCCGCTTGCGTTGGTGGTGATCTCGCGCACCCGGCAATGCGTGCGCAATTCGACGCCGGCGCGTTGCGCGGCAGGCCAATAGGTGATGTCGGTGCTCGCCTTCGCTCCCTGGGCGCAGGCCGGGGTGCAATGGCCGAGATTGATGCAGCGCGCGCGGCCCTCGTAGTCCACCGTTGCGACCGTCGTGTCGGATGGCCACCAATGCCAGCCGAGCCGGTTCATCGCCTGTCCCAGCATCGTGCCGGAGCGGCCGAGCGGCAAGGGTGGCATCGGCGGCTCGCGCGGCGGCACGCCGGGATCGCCGGCAAGGCCCGACACCCCCATCATCCGGTCGTTCTCGGCGAAAAAGGGGGCCAGCGCGTCGTAATCGATCGGCCAGTCCTCGGCCACGCCGTCGAGGCTCTTCACCCGGAAGTCCGAGGGATGCAGGCGCGGAAAATGCGCCGTGTACATGATCGTGCCGCCGCCCACGCCGTTGAAGTTGACGACCTTGATCGGCGAATTGGCGTCGTTGACCGGGTAGTCCTCGGGCCGGGCCCGGATATTGGGGCTGGGCGAATAGTCGCCAAAGAAGCGCGCCTCCCAGTCGCGGCCGGTGCTGGGATAGGTCGCCGGGTTCATCCAGCCGCCCTGTTCGAGGCAGAGGATGTGCATCTTGGTGTCGGCGAGACTCCAGGCCACGGCCGCGCCCGACGCGCCGGCGCCAATGATCAGCACATCCACGGGATCGTTCATGCCGCTCTTCCCCTCCGCCGACGCAGCATGCCGCGATCGGCTGTCGACATGCAATGCGGCGCCGCTGGGTGGTGGCCGGTTTTGCGGCTGGCTAGCCGACCGGGTCGAGCACAACCACCGGGATCTCGCGCTCGGTCTTGCGCTGGTAATCGGCGTAGGACGGCCAGAACTCCAATGACTTTTCCCACAGCCGGGCGCGCTCCGCGCCGCTGGCGGTCCGGGCGCGCGCCTTGATCTTTGCGGTTCCGACCTGCACCTCGACGTCCGGGTTGGCGAGGATGTTGCGATACCAGCCGGGGTGTTGCGGCGCCCCGCCTTTCGAGGCGATCACGAAATAGCTGTCGCCGGCCTTGCCGTAGTACAGCGGGAAGATGAACCGTTCGCCCGACTTGCGCCCCGTTGTCGTCAGCAAGAGCGACGGCACCGTCATCTCGGGCCGGCCCGGCTGGGTCGTCTTGTACAGGTGCCCCTCGGTGCCGCCGCTGGCGAGGTAGCGATTGGCGTGCTGCACCATCCAATCCGGCAGGTTTGGGGCGAGCTTTGCGTCGGTCATGCTGTCAACTCCCTCTTCAGAACGCCGTCCGCCAAAAGCTACGGCCGCGCTCGGCGCCGGTCAAATTCCGGCGCGATCGCGGCGTCGGCATCGCCGATCGCGCGCTCTCGAACCATCTGAGATAAGCTGGCGTCGCCCCATCACGTTGTCATCAGGGACCACCACTATGGCGTACGATATTCCGCCGCCCAAGAGGCTCCCCGAGCCGGGCTATTACTATCACTTCAAACATGACCCGCAGAGGCCGGTGAACAATTACGCCTATTATATTTATGGCGTGGGGCATCACACGGAAGATGATTGCCGAGCCGAGGATGCTTTCATGCAGGTTTATCGGCCGTTATACGAGGAGGGGTATGCCTATCGGCATGGCGGGCTGTTCGACCTGCGGCCGCTGCGCATGTTTTTCGAGGCGGCCGAGTGGCAGGGCAGGAGGGTGCCGCGGTTTACGAGAATCGTTGACCCCGACGTGATTGCACGCTTAGAGGTGATCAAGGCCCGCCTGTATCCTGGCCCCTAGACGCTGCCGCGGTCGCGGTATGGGCAAGCCGGCTCGCCCGAGGAGGAGGACACCGATGAAGCCCGAAACCGTAGGCCTGTCGTCGGCGCGACTGGCGAAACTCGACGAAGTCATGAAGGCCCGCTATGTCGACGGCGGCTATCTGCCCGGCATGCTGACCCACGTCTACCGCAAGGGCCACCTCGTCCATACCGGCCTGTGCGGTCACATGGACCTCGAGCGCGGCACGAAGATGCGCGAGGACGCGATCTTCCGCATCTACTCGATGTCAAAGCCGATCACCGCGGTCGCGCTGATGATGCTGGCCGAGGACGGCCTGATCGGCCTCGACGACGCCGTCCACACGCACATTCCCGCCTGGAAGGATCTGGCCGTGTACGCCAGCGGCATGCCGTCGCTGCTGGCCAACGCGCCGCCCAGCTTTATGACAACGCCGGTCGAGCGGCCGATGCGGGTCATCGACCTGGCGACCCACACCTCGGGCCTCACATACGGCTTCATGATGCGCAGCGCGGTCGACGCCGCCTATCGCCGGGCCAAGGTCACCGACCGCCTGACCCCGGGCGGGCTCTCGGGGATGGCCGATCAGCTGGCGCAAATCCCGCTCGATTTCTCGCCGGGCACCGCCTGGAACTATTCGGTGGCGATCGATGTTTTGGGCTACCTCGTCGAAAAGCTGTCCGGCATGAGCTTCGGCGAGTTTCTGCGCACCCGGCTGTTTGAGCCGCTTGGCATGACCGACACCGCGTTCTACGTGCCGCCGGACAAGATCGAGCGGTTCAGCACCTGCTATCAGCCGGGGAGCACCGGCGGGCTGACGCTGCAGGATGACGCCCGCAAGAGCACCTATGCCGAGCCGCCGATGCTTGAATCGGGCGGCGGCGGCCTGGTGTCGACGGCGCACGATTACCTGCGTTTCTGCCGCATGATGCTGAACGGCGGCACGCTCGACGGCGTGCGGATCCTCAGCCCCAAGACCGTCGCGCTGTTCAGCCTGAACTACCTGCCCGACGGCCGTGAGGTCGCCGACATGGCGCTGCCCGGGATGTTCAGCGAGTCGGGCTATGCCGGGGTTGGCTTCTCGCTCGGCTGCGGCGTCAACGTCAACGTCGCCAAGACCCGGTTGCCGGGCTCGCTGGGCGAATATTTCTGGGGTGGCGCGGCCTCGACCGCGTTCTGGATCGATCCCAAGGAAGAGCTGACGGTCGTGTTCATGACGCAGGTCATCGGCAGCCCGGCGCGCCTGACGCTGCGCCGTGACTTGCGTACCCTCGTCTACGCCGCGATCACCGAGTCGTTTGGGTAGGCCCCTTCCCGTCGCCGTCAACGGATGATTTTGCTGAGCGCCGGTGCGACAACAACCGGGCTCGGCCAGGCTGAACACCGGAGGAAACGTGATCCGACCTCGTGCCGCCGACGATTTTCCGGCGATCCGCGCGCGTCTGGAAGAGCTGCGGCGCGAGCACGCGCCGCCGCCGGCGAATGCCGATCCCCCACCAGATCCCCCGCGGGTCGAGAGCGCGCGGCCCGACCCGGTCCGCGCCAGCGTCAGACGGGGGCCGTCGCCGGCGATGCGGCGGGCGCTGTGGCGGCGCACGCGGGCATGACGGCCATCGTCGCTCCCCTGGCCCTACCGGCGCAGGAGCCGGCGCAGGAGCCGGCACAGGAGCCGGTCGGCGCGGCGGAAATCCTCACTGTCCGGCATCTGGCGAAATCCGTGGGCGAGGGATCGCGGATGCTGGAGATCATCGCGGATATCGACTTTGCGGTCGGCGAAGGCGAGTTCGTCTCGATGGTCGGACCATCGGGCTGCGGCAAGACGACCCTCTTGATGTGCCTGGCCGGTTTGTTCGCGCTGAGCGGCGGTTCGATCGCTTTTGGCGGCGTGCCGCTCGCCGGACCGGCAATCGGGATCTCGGTCGTCTTTCAGGACTACAGCCGCTCGCTGCTGCCATGGAAGAGCAATCTCGACAACGTCGTGTTCGGCATGCGGCGGGTGGCGGATACGAGCCGCCGGGCCAAGCGCGAGCGCGCCCGCGAATTGCTCGCCAGCCTGGGCCTTACCGGCTTCGAGGGGCACTACCCCTGGCAGGTCTCGGGCGGCATGCAGCAGCGCGTGGCGATCGCCCGGGCGCTGGCGTCGCGCTCGCGGCTGCTGCTGTTGGACGAGCCGCTCGCCGCCGTCGATGCCCAGACGCGCGCCGAGATGCAGGACCTGTTGCTCGAACTCGCGGCGCGCTACCGCCAGACCTGCCTGCTCGTCACCCACGATGTCGACGAGGCGGTTTATGTCGCCGACCGCGTGCTGGTGCTGGCGCGGCGGCCGACCCGCATCGTCGCCGACCTGCCGGTGCCGCTGCCGAAGCCACGCGACCAGATCGAGACGCGCGAAGACCGCGTCTATCTCGACATCCGTCATGCCGTGCTGTCGCGCATCCGCGCGATGAAGGCCGACCGATGACATCGCATCTTCACCAACGGAGCACGCCATGACGCCGCTTGCCCGCCTTGTGCGCTTTGCCGCGGCGCTCGCCGTGTTGATCGCGCTCGCCGCTGCCCATCCGCCGCCCGCCGCCGCGCAGCAGACGCTGCGGCTTGCCTATCTGCGCGCCTTGACGATCATTCCGGTGCTCGATGCCGAACAGATGGGCTACCTGAAGAAGGAGGGCCTCAAGGTCGAGCTGATCACGTTGAACAACGGCCCGGCGGTGGTCTCGGCGGTGGTTGGCGGTTCGGCCGATATCGGCTGGGCGGCAACCCTGCCGGCCATCAGCGCCATCGCCCAGCACCAGCCGATCCGCGCCTTCCTCACCAACGATTTTCAGCGCTGGCCGGATCAAATGGGGACCTACATGGTCGCCTCGGCACGCTCGGGCGTGAAGACGCTCGCCGGGCTCAAGGGCAAGACGATTGCCAATAACGCTACCAATGGCGGCTGTGATCTGATGATCCGCGACCAGATCCGCGCCGCCGGGATCCCGGCAACGGCGATGAAAATGGTGGTCCTGCCGTTCCCGCAGATGAAGGCGGCGCTCGAATTGGGCACGGTCGATGCGGTGTGCACGATCGACCCGTTCTATGCGGCGATCATGCATTCGCCGCAGATCAAACCGACCCTCCTCGCCGAGGGTATGGTGGCCAACCTGAAACAGCTCGGCTCCTTTGCCGTCGATTGCTACTTCGCGCGTGCGGATTGGCTCGACAAGAACAAGGCGCCGGCCGCCGCCTTCATGCGCGCGCTGATGGCCGCCGACAAGGATCTGGCGGCGCATCCCCAGAAGTACCACCAGATGATCGTCAAGGAGTTCGGTCTGCCGGTCGCGCTCGCGAACGCAATTCCGCTGGCGCTCAACACGACCAGCATGGTGGCCGAGGCGAAGGACTACAAGCCGCCGATCGACGCGCTGGTGCGCACCGGGCTGATGGCAAAGCCGATCCCGCCCGAGGACGTGGTCTTTACGATCAAGCCCTAACGCAGATGGCGCCCGTGATGGCCGCTGCGAAGCGCCTTCTCGGCATCGCGCTGGCGCTCTTCTGCTGGCAGGCCTTGGCGTGGTCGCATGCCGTTCCGGCCGAATATTTCCCGGGATTGCCGGCGGTCGGCGCTGCCGGATGGCGGCTGTTGCGTTCACCCGACTTCCTGCTGCACCTCGGCACCACCAGCCTGCGCGCGGTCGCCGGCCTTGCCATCGCCACCACGCTCGGGCTGGTGGCGGCGATCGCCGCGGGGCGCTATGCGGTGCTGCGGCGCATGCTGGAACCGGTGGTCGGCATGCTGCGGGTGCTGCCGCCGCCGGCGATCGTCCCGATCTCGATCTTTGTCCTCGGCATCGGCACGCAGCTGTTTCTGTTCATCATCGCCTTCGCCTCGATCTGGCCGATCTACATCAACGCCGCCAATGCGCTGGCTGCCGGCGAGCCGGTGCAGCTGATGACCGGACGGTGCTTCGGCTATTCGAGCTGGGAGATCCTGTTGCGGCTGCGGCTGCCGGCGGCACTGCCGGAAATCGTCACCGGCATCCGGCTTGGCGCCGGCATCGCGCTGCTCGCCACGATCGCCGCCGAGATGCTGGCCGGGCAGAGCGGCCTCGGCTTCCTGCTTTACGATGCGGCGTTCTCGCTGCGCACCGCCGACATGTTCGCGATCATGGCGACGATCGGCGTCGTGGGCCTGCTGTTCAACGCGCTGGTGCAGCAGGCGAGCCGGCTGGTGGTCGGCTGGCATCTGGCGATGACGGCGTTGGCGGAGCCGGCATGATCCGGCATCTCAACCCGCCGGGCCTGTTGTTTCTGGCGGCGCTGGCCGGGCTGTGGCAGGCCGCGACGTTCCTCGACCCCTCGCCGACCTTTCCGGGCTTCGCCGCGGTCGTCGGCGCCCTCGTCGTCGATCGCGGCGAGCTGTTCGGCGAACTCGGCTATACGCTGCTGCGGGCGGGGGCGGGGTTTGCGCTGGCGCTCGCGACGATGCTGCCGCTCGGCATTTTGCTCGGCCGGGTCCGCGCGCTGGGCGACGTGGTCGAGCCGGTGATCGAGCTGGTGCGGCCGCTGCCGCCGATCGCCATCATTCCGGTGTCGATGATTTTTCTCGGGATCGGCGATGCCGCGAAGATTGCCGTCGTCGCCTATGGCGCCTCCTTTCCGATCCTGATCAATGCGATCGACGCGGTCCGCTCGCTCGACCCGATGCTGTCGCATGTGGCGCGCTCGCTGCGCCTGACCGGCGCGGAACGGATGCGGCTCGTCGATCTGCCGGCCGCCCTGCCGCGCATCGTCGCCGGCATCCGCCTCAGCATCGCCGTCTCGCTGCTGCTTGCCGTGGTTGCCGAGATGCTGCTCTCGACCGATGGCCTGGGGGCCTTTCTGGTGCGCGCGCAGGAGAGCTTTCGCATTGACGACGTCCTCGCTGCGCTGCTGCTGATCGTGCTGGTGGCGCTCCTCGTCAACCTTGCCACCCATCTCCTCGAGCGCCAGGTGCTCGCCTGGCACCACGCTCGTGGCGTCGTTCACTGACCCCCGGAGAACCGCTCGCATGACATCGCCGCACCGCCGCCGCCGCCCCAACTTTCTGGTGATCTTGGCCGACGATCTCGGCTTCTCCGATATCGGCGCGTTCGGCGGCGAGATCGCCACGCCCAACCTCGACGCGCTCGCCCGGCGCGGCTTGCGCCTCACCGATTTCCATTCGGCGCCGGCCTGCTCGCCGACCCGTTCGATGCTGCTGACCGGCACCGACAACCACATCGCCGGTATCGGCGCGATGGCCGAAGCGCTGGGCCCGGCGCATCAGGGCAAGCCCGGCTACGAGGGGCATATCAACGATCGCGTCGTCACCTTGATGGAATTGCTGCGCGAGGGAGGATACCTGACCCTGATGTCCGGGAAGTGGCATCTCGGGCTGACGCGCGAGACCTCGCCCTGGGCGCGCGGCTTTGAGCGGTCGTTTGCCCTGCTGCCGGGTGCGGCCAATCATTACGCCTCGTCGCCCGACCTGCGCGACGATCCGATGTCACCCAAACTGCGCACGATCTACATGGAGGATGACCGCCTGGTCGAGGAGCTGCCGGCGGATTTCTATTCCTCCGACGGCTTTACCGACAAGCTCATCGGCTATCTCGACGCGCGGCCCGACCACGCCCGCCCGTTCTTCGCCTATCTCGCCTATACCGCGCCGCACTGGCCGCTGCAGGCGCCCGACGACATCGTCGCGCATTATCGCGGACGCTATGATCGCGGCCCCGAAACGCTGCGCCAGGAGCGGCTCGCGCGGCTGCGCGCGATGGGGCTGTGCCCGGCCGATGCGGTGCCCCACCCGGTGGTGGCGCGGACCCGGGACTGGCCGGACCTCTCCGAGGAGGAGCGGCGCGCCTCGGCCCGCAAGATGGAGGTCTATGCCGCGATGGTGGAGCGCATGGACTGGAACATCGGGCGGGTGATCCGGCACCTCGAAGCCAGCGGCGAGCTCGACGACACCGTCATCCTGTTCATGTCCGACAACGGCGCCGAGGGCGCGCTGCTCGAGGCGGTGACGACGTTCGGCCCGCGCTTCATGGATCTGCTGGCGCGCCATTACGACAACGAACTCGACAATATCGGGCGGCCGAACTCCTTCGTCTGGTACGGGCCGCGCTGGGCGCAGGCCGCGACGGCGCCGTCGCGGCTCTACAAGATGTTCACCACCGAGGGCGGCATCCGGGTCGTGGGGTTCCTCACCTGGCCGGGCTTCGTCCGCCAGAACGCCATCGGCACGGCCTTCGCCACGGTGATGGACGTGATGCCGACCCTTCTGGAACTCGCCGAGGTCGAGCATCCGGGCACGTCGTGGAACGGGCGCACGGTGGCGGCGATGCGCGGCAGGTCGCTGCGACCCTACCTCGACGGCGAGAGCGAAATCGTGCACGCCGACGACGAACCCACCGGCTGGGAGCTGTTCGGGCGCATGGCGATGCGCCAGGGCGACTGGAAAGCGGTGCGCATCCCCGCCCCCGACGGGCCTGGCGCGTGGCAGCTCTACGACCTGCGCAACGATCCCGGCGAGACCACCGATCTCGCGCTGCGGCATCCCGACCGGCTGGCAGCGCTCATCCGGCTGTGGGATGCCTATGTCGAGGAGACCGGCACGATCGCGGTCGCCGTACCGCGAACGGTGGGAAGCACCGGGGATTGACGCGGCGTCAGGCCCAGGGGGCAAAGTCGGCCTTGCGAATGAGGCAATGGACGCCTTTGACATCGTCGACGACTTGCGACACCACGAAATCGCCGGCGGCGCTCAGATAGGCGTAGGCGATTTCCGCCGGAACATCGTGCATTTCCTTCATGATGCGCAGCGCCTCGCGCACCGCGGCACGGAAGGCTTCGTTGAGATCGCGATCGAGACCGACCGCGATCCAATGTTGCGGCGTCTCGGCATACGGCCGGTCGAGCCTGCCGAACTGGTTGCGGCTGCCGGCTGCCGCCAGCACGCTGACCCGCAAGACCGCGCGCAGCGGGGCTTCGAGCGCCGTCAGCGCCACCTCGCCGTGCCCCTGGGCGTAATGCGGGTCGCCGACATAGAAACCGGCCTCGGCGACCTGGACCGGCAGGTAAAGCGTGGTCCCGGCGACCAGATCCTTGATGTCGATATTGCCGCCGAACGGCCCCGGCGGGACCGAGTTGAGCGGCGCCGGGCCGGCCGGCGTGACGCCGACGAGACCGAGAAACGGCGCCAGCGGAAACCGCAACGCGCGATCCTTGCCGATCGCCAGCCGGCCGGTGAGGTCGCTCGCCACCGAACAGAACAGCGAGACGGTGCCGGCTGTCTCCGGGCTGTTGAAATCCGCGACGAAATCGGGGCGGGGCCGCGGCGGCATCTCGCCCGCCAGCGCCCCATAGCCGTGCCGGCTGGAAATGATCCCATAAGGCGCGCGCGGCGTGAGTTCGAGAAACTCGAGCTTCAACACGTCGCCGGGCCGCGCTCCGGCCACCGCAATCGGCCCGGTCACGACATGCGGTCCCTCGGCGTTGGCGTCGCGGGCGGCGTAGCTGGCGGCGATGTCGATGGCGTCCCGCAGCACATCGGCCGGGGCGACGCCGAATTGCCGGAAGAAGCCGAGCGGGTCGCGGCCCTGATCCTCCAGAATGCCCTCATGCGATACGGTGTCGATCGTCACCGTTTCACCCGAACGCATCGTCAGCACGGGGGCCTTCGCGGCGGTCGGCAGCCAGCCCCAGGTGACGGTTTGCGGGGTCGAGGCCAGATAGTGATCGGTGGCGGGCGTGCGGTCGTGCGGTTGCAGAATGCGCAGGCTCATGGCTCAGATTCTCTCCCTGGGATGCCGGCGATCAGGTCGATCTCGACGGCGGCGCCGACCGCGAGGCCGGTGACGCCGACGCAGGTTCGGCTGGGCAAGGCGCCGCGAAACCAGCCGGCATATTCGTCGTTGAACGCCGCATAGTCAGCGAACGAGGTCAGGTAGACGCGCACCATCAGCGCATCGTCAAGGGTGAGGCCAAACGGCGCGAGCACGGCCTCGAGATTGCGGCGGACCTGCCTGGCCTGCGCGACAATGTCGCCGGGCACGATGCCACCGGTCGCCGGATCGGTCGGCATCTGCCCGGTGACGAACAGCAGATCGCCCCATTGCGTCGCGTGCGAGAACGGCGCCACCGCCGGCGGCACGCCCTGCGCGGGCGAAAAGCTGAAGCTGCGCTTGCTGCCGGGGCTCATGCTGAGGGGTTCATGCCGGGGTCTCCAACGGGTGGTCGGCGCCCATGATCTGCAGGAAGCGCGCCGTCAGCGGATGCCGCGGCCGCGTCAGGACGTCGTGCGCCAGGCCTTCCTCGGTCACGACCCCGTCGCTGAGAAACACCACGCGGTCCGCCACCTCGTCGGCGAAGCGCAGCTGATGGGTCGAAATGATCATCGTCAACCGCTCCTCGAAAGCCAGCCGCCGGATGACTTCAAGCACTTCGCTGACCAGTTCCGGGTCGAGCGCGGAAGTCGGTTCGTCGAGCAGCAGGACGGTCGGGCTCGGCGCCAAGGCCCGCGCGATCGCGACGCGCTGCTGCTGGCCGCCGGACAGATGGCGCGGCAGCGCGTCGGCGCGGTCCGTCAACCCGACGCGTTCCAACAGGTCGCGCGCCCGCCCATCGGCCTGCGCCTTGGACATGCCATGCACCCAGCGCAGCGGCCCCGCAACATTCTCGCGCGCGGTCAGGTGGCTGAACAGATTGAACTGCTGGAACACCATCCCGACGCCAACGCTGGCGCGTTCGCGCGCCACATCGCGCGGCGCCAGCGGCTTGCCGTCGTCGCCGTAGCCAAGCCGCCGACCGCCGACCCGCACGACGCCGGCCTCCCAGCCCTCCAGCCGATTGATGCAGCGCAGCAGCGTGCTTTTTCCCGATCCGCTGGGGCCGAGCAAGGCGACGACCTCGCCGGCGCGCACCGTCAGAGTGAGGCCGCGCAACACGTCATGGTCGCCGTAGCGCTTGCGCAGGCCCTGGATTTCGACCGCCGTGGCGCGACGCGCGAGCGAAAGGGCACGCGCCGCCCGGGTTGCCGCCGTCGCGACGACCGGCGGCGACCGGGCGGGCGGGCGCTCGATCTGCGCCGGCGCGGCGCCGGCGGCTGCCGCGGGAGCCGGCGCCGGCACCTCGCCCGCGGTGCGCCACGGCAGCAGGCGCAGCAAGCGGTCCCGCGGCGAGGGCCGATCGAGATCCAACAGGATTTCAATGATCAGCTGCAGCACGCTGAAGGCACCGGTCAGCGCCAGGTACATCACCCCGGAGGCAAAAAAGATCGAGAAGAAATCGAAGGTCGAGGACGCCAGCTGCTCGCTGCGCAGCGTCAATTCTTGCACCGCGATGACCGAGGCGAGTGAGGAGTTCTTCAGCGCGGTGACGGCCTCGTTGCCGAGCGCCGGCACCATCGAGCGGATCGCCTGCGGCGCCACGACGTGCCGCATCAACACCAACGGCGTCATCCCCAAGGCCTGGCCCGCCGTGACCTGTCCCGGATCGACGCCGCGCACCCCCGAGCGCAGGATCTCGGCAATGAACGGCGCCTCGTTGGCCGATAGTGCGAGCCCCGCTGAGGCGATCGGACTGAGCTTGATCCCGATATGCGGCAAGGCGTCGTAGACGAACACCAGTTGCAGGATGAGCGGCGTGCCGCGGAAAATGACGGCGTAGGCGCGCGCGAAAATCGACAGGATGCGAAACCGGCTGAGCTGCATGCTCGCCAGCACCAGTCCGAGGATCAGCCCGCCGCCCAGCCCCAGTCCGGTCACCTCGAGGGTGAGGCCGATGCCCTGGAGCAGGTACGGCAGGCTGAGATAGTGGGCAAAGAGATCCATCGGTCGGCTGGCAGTCAGTCGGTCAGCAGTCGCGGTGCCTCCTCGTTGTTCACGCCGAGCGCCCATTTTTTGAGCAGCGCTTTTTCGACGCCCGCTTTCTGCAGTTCCGCAAGCGCCGCCATGACCCCGTCGCGCAGCTCATGATTGGTCTTGGCCACCGCGATGCCGATCGAATAGGGCAGCGTCACCGCGACCGCCTTGCTGAGCTTGTCGGGATAGGCCTTGACCGCCTGGTCGACGGTGTTGACGTCGTTGACATAGGTGTCCGCCCGGCCGGCCAGCACCGCCTGGATGCAGTCCGCGTTGTTGTCATAGAGTTGCAGCGTCGGGGCCGGCTTGCCCGCCGCCTTGCACGGTTCGGCCAGGTTCTGGACCAGCGGCACCTCGACGAAGCCGGTATTCTCCGCCGCCACATCGCCGCACATGCTGGTATTGATGCCGGTGATGTGCTTGGGGTTGCCCTTGACCACCAGGACGCCGTCAAACACCTTGGAATAGGTGATGAAATCGGCTGCCTTGGCGCGCAGGTGGGTGGCATAGATATCGGAGATGACGATATCCGCTTGCCCCGCCTGCAGCGTCGTCAGCAGGGCGGCGAAGACGACCGGCTTGTAAGACAGGGAAAAGCCGAGACATTTGCCGAGCGCCTCGGCGAGATCGATGTCGAAACCGATATATTTGCTTGGGTCGTTGGGATCGAGCGCTTCGTAGCCCGGGGTGTGCGGGTTGACCGCGTCGACCAGCGCCTTGCCCTTCAGAGCGGGATACTTTGCCTGCAGCGCATGACAGCCGGCCGGCATTACCATGTCCGCGGCCCACACGCGGCCCGGCGCGCAGATCGCCGTCGCGCAGACGATGGCGAAAGCCAGCTGCAGGCAACCCCGCGGCAACCTCACGGCGACACGATTTCGTAGGCGTACCGAACGACGGCCGATCGTCATCTTGCTTGCTCCTCTGTCTGGGGTCGATCACCGGCGCCAGCGAGCAAGAGCTGTGCCGCCAGCCGGGATCAACGGCTTGCGGGGGAGCCATGCAAGACGCAGCAGCGCGGCCGATGCGACATGATCGCCGATCTGCGAGGCTGCTCAGATCGCTGGCAGTCGGTTGCGAACTACCGGGTCACCGGGAAGGCGCGCGGCGGCGGAGCCGGGAGGAGGGCGCAAATGAGATGGTCGGCATGAGTGCGGATTACGCTGTTGAGCTGGTCACCAATTCAGCGGCCCGGTCGCGGGCGCCTGACGCGGCAGCGTGGTCGCCGAGCCGGTCAAGCGCCATCGCGAGATGCCGCCAGCCCCAGGCGTTGCGCGGCCGGCGTGCAAGCCGTTCGGTCAGCAAGGCCCTGGCCGCTTCGGCCTGGCCGGCGCGCAACGCCGCGTCGGCCGTCATTTCCTCGAACAGGTCGCGCTGCGCATGGCTGCCGCCGATCAGCGCGATCTCGCCGCGCACCGCCGTCAGCGCGGCGGCCGCGGTGGCGAAATCGCCGCGGCGGTGCGCCAGCGCCGCGCGGGCGAGTGGGAGGCCGGCATCGCGCGCGACCGCCGCCTCGCTCTCGCCGCCATCGGCGGCGTAGCGCTCGAGGCTGGCGATCATCGCTTCGCTCTCTGCCGTGCGGCCGGCCGCCGCCAATGCCATCAGATAGTGCACGTCGCCAAACGTCAGCAAATGGTCATCGATATGCGCCTGGCTGCGCGCCGCCAGTTCCTGCCAGCGCTCACCGACGTCCGATCCTGCCTGTTCCAGGCGCCACAGCAGCGATACCGCGTTTGAGATGTCGAGCAGGTCGTCGCTCGACTCGGGCCGTACTTCGCGATCGTACAACTCGAGCACGCGATCGAACGCGCCGAGCTCGATCAGGAACAGACAGCGATGCCATAGGGCGTGATAGGTGAAATTGTTGCATTCCCGCCAGCCCGCTTCCAGCGCGTCGACCCACCCGATCCCCTCGTGCGGCCGGCCCTGCATCTCGAAGACATGCGCCACCGCATGCGCCGCCCAGATATCGGCCGCATTGTGCTCGATCGCCTCGCGGCCGGCACGCTCGGCGGCGGCATAATCGCCGGTCTCCTCGAGGCCGAAGGCATGGCAGCCCAGAACAAAGCCGTAATCGGGCAGGCCCGGCTCCCAGGCCGGCAAAGCCCGCGCCACGCCCGCCCGCATGCGCTCGCTCTCGCCGCGGTAAAAGCAGCCGTATTGCGCCAGTTTGAGGGCCAGCAGGTCGCGCGGGTGCGCTGCAGCGATCGCCTCCCAACGCGTGGTGGCGCCAGCGAAGTCGCCCGTCACCCAGGCGCCGAGCGCGGCAATATGGGCCGCTTCGCGCGGGGTGACGCCGGTGCTCTGCGCCGCCGTCTCGGCCGCTTCAAGCGAGCGCCGCGCGCGCGGCACCATCGCCCGCTGCCCGAACAGCATCATGAAACAGCCGCGCAGGCAGTGCGCCATCGCGAGATCCGGATCGGCGGCGAAGACCGCCTTGAGCCGCTCGCCGGTATCCTTCCGGAAGCCGAGATAGGCGCGCACCG
>DATLRS010000020.1:0-24665 GCA_035534535.1 Allostellaceae bacterium
GGCGCGCTCGACCAGTTCGGCAACGCCGAGCCCCTCCAGGTAATCGCGCAATTCCGGTCGGCCGGTGCTCGCCGCCACCCGGTAGCCGAGGGCCGCCAACAGCGACACCGCGACGCTGCCGACACCGCCGGCGGCGCCGGTCACCAGCACGTCGCCATCCTTGGGCATCAGCCCGTGCCGTTCGAGCGCGATAACCGCCAGCATCGCGGTGAAGCCGGCGGTGCCGATCGCCATCGCGTGCCTGGCGCTCAGCCCCGGCGGGCGGTGCACCAGCCACTCGGCCTTGACCCGCGCCCGCTCGGCATAGCCGCCCCAATGCAGTTCGCCGACCCGCCAGCCGGTCAGCACGACCGGATCGCCGGGGCGGAACTCGGGCGAGTCCGAGCGCTCCACGGTGCCGGCGAAATCGATCCCCGGGACGTGCGGGTATTGCCGCACGAGGCGCCCCTGCCCTTCGAGGATCATGCCGTCCTTGAAGTTGAGCGTCGAATACTCGACCGCGACGGTGACCTCGCCTGCCGGCAGGCGCGCCTCGTCGACGCTCTCGATCCGCGGCACGACCCGGCCGCCCTCCTCATGCAGTACCAGAGCGCGGAACGAGGTCATGTCATCGTCCCCCTCACCCTCCCGCGCTTCGCGCGGGCCCCTCCCTCTCCCCGCAAGCGGGGCGAGGGGCTGAGGCAGTGCTGTGCTCTCCCTCGCCCCGCCGGCGGGGCGAGGGCCGGGGTGAGGGGCATGCCTCAGCTCCGCAGCGGTTCGAGGATGCTGACGAAATTGGCGACCGCGGCGCCGCCCATGTTCATGATTCCGGCGAGCCGCGCGTTCGCGATCTGCATGTCGCCGGCCTGCCCCGTCACCTGCATCGCGGCCAGCACATGCATCGAGACGCCGGTCGCGCCGACCGGATGGCCCTTTGATTTGAGCCCGCCCGACGGGTTGATCGGCAGGCGGCCATCCTTCTCGGTCCAGCCTTCGAGGATGGCGCGCGCCCCCTCGCCCGCCGGCGTCAGGCCCATCGCCTCGTATTCGATCAGTTCGGCGATTGTGAAGCAGTCATGCGTCTCGACGAGGTCGAGATCGTCGAGGCCGAGCCGGGCGGCGGCCAGCGCCCGCTTCCAGGCGAGCGCCGGGCCGTCGAACGCCAGGATGTCGCGCCGGCTCATGGGGAGGAAATCGTTGACCTGCTCGGCGGCGCGGAGCGCGACGGCCTTGCGCATCGCGAGTGCGGTCTGGGTGTCGGCCAGGACCACCGCCGCCGCGCCGTCCGACACCAGCGAGCAATCGGTGCGCTTCAAGGGCCCGGCGACGAGCGGGTTCTTGTCGGAGATCGTGCGGCAGAATTCGTAGCCGAGGTCGCGGCGCATCTGGGCCATCGGGTTCGATACGCCGTTCTTGTGGTTCTTGGCGGCGATGCGGGCCAGTGCGTCGGACTGGTCGCCGTAGCGCTGGAAGTATTTCTGCGCGATCTGGCCGAAAATGCCGGCAAAGCCACCCTCGATCTGGTCTTCCTCTTTGCGGTACGAGGCGCGCAGCAGGATATCGTTGACCTCGACGCCCGACACCTCGGTCATCTTCTCGACCCCGACGACCAGCACGAGGCGCGCCTTGCCGGCGGCAATCGTGTTGAGCCCCATATGGATCGCCGCCGAGCCGGTGGCGCAGGCGTTCTCGACCCGCGTCGCCGGCTTGAAGCGAAAGCCGGGATCGGCCTGGAAGACGAGCGAAGCGGGAAACTCCTGCTTGACGAAGCCGCCGTTCATCGTGCCGAGGAAGATCTGGTCGATGTCGGCCGCGGCAACTCCGGCATCGGCGAGCGCCCCCTGCGCCACCTCGACGATCAGCGATTCGACGTCGCGCCCGTCATGCTTGCCGAACTTTGTATGCGCCCACCCGACGATGCATCCGGTCATGCTGTCCTCCGAAATTGCCGCACCGACGATAGCAAGCGACCGCCCGGCGCTCTATCGTGATATGGGTATCGCACAACCGTTCGACATTGCGATGACCGACACGCTCACCCTGCGCCGGCCCGACGATTGGCATGTGCATTTGCGCGACGGCGCCATGCTGCGCGCGGTGCTGCCATGGACGGTGCGGCAGTTCGCCCGCGCCATCGTCATGCCAAACCTCGTACCGCCGGTGACCGATGTTGTCGCGGCGCGCGCCTATCGCGAGCGCATTGTCGCCGCGCTCCCTCCCCCACCCTTCCCTCCCCCGCTCGCGGGGGAGGGTCAGGGAGGGGGCTTCACCCCGCTGATGACCTGCTACCTGACCGATACGACCGACCCCGAAGAGGTGGCGCGCGGCGTCGCTGAGAGCGTCTTTACCGCGGTCAAGCTTTACCCGGCGCATGCCACGACGCATTCGGCGCATGGCGTCACCGACATCGAGCGGGTCATGCCGGTGCTGGAGCGCATGGCCGCGCTCGGCATGCCGCTCCTCATCCACGGCGAGGCGACCGATCCCGAAATCGATATTTTCGACCGCGAGGCGGTGTTCATCGAGCGGATCCTTGACCCGCTGCGCCGCCGCCTCCCGGAATTGCGCATCGTGCTCGAACACATCACGACCGAGGAGGCGGTCGCCTATGTCGCGGCGGGCGGCGCCAATATCGCGGCGACGATTACCGCACATCACCTCGTCATCAACCGCAACGCGATCTTCGCCGGCGGCATCCGGCCGCACCTCTATTGCCTGCCGATCGCCAAGCGCGAGAAGCATCGCCGCGCCCTGCGCCGCGCCGCGACCTCCGGGAACCGGGCCTTTTTTCTCGGCACCGACAGCGCGCCGCATGCGCTGCCGACCAAGGAGACCGATTGCGGCTGCGCCGGCATCTTCACCGCACCCGCGGCGCTCGAAATCTATACGCAAGTGTTTGAGGAGGAAGGCGCGCTCGACCGCGTCGAGGCGTTCGCGTCGTTGAACGGCCCGGCCTTCTACCGGCTGCCGCCCAACGAGAGCCGGGTGACGCTGCGCCGCGCATCCTCGACCGTGCCGCAGCGCATCGGCGAGGGCGACCTCGCCGTCGTCCCGTTCCGCGCCGGCGAAAGCTTGCGCTGGCGGCTCGACGGCTAGCTCTGCGATACTCGCGTCCCCGCAACAGGAAGGGCCGGTCGATGGACGCGTGGTGGCAGTGCGAAGTTCCCTACCCTTATGTACCGCGCGAGGTGCTGAATGCCGCCGAGTCGGTGCGCGGCTCTCTGCCCAACCGCTACTGCGACCCGCGCGTCGCCGCCGATCTGTTTGAAGAGGTCATCGACGAGTTCCTGTTGTGCGACGATTTGGGCATGAATGTGCTGGCGATCGAGCACCATGCCGGGATCAATTCGCTGTTGGGCGCCAACCCGATGCTGGTGTCGATCCTGGCGCGCCAGACGCGCAAGGTGCGCATCCTGTCGCTCGGCACGCTCGTCTCGCTGCGCCCCGACCCGGTGCGGGTCGCCGAGGAGTATGCGACGGCCGACGTCATTTCGCGCGGCCGGCTCGATATCGGATTTGTCAAGTCGGGCGGCACCGAGATGCCGTCCGCCAACATGAACCCGGTGCGCAACGAGGAGCGCTACTGGGAGGCGATCGACCTGATCCAGAAGGCGCTGTCATCGCATGACGGGCCGTTCAGCTGGGAGGGCAAGCATTTCACGCATCGTCATGTGAACATCTGGCCGCGCCCGTGGCAGCAGCCGCACCCGCGCTTCTGGGCAGCGACCGGCGACCCCAAGAGCGCCGCCGAGGTGGGCCGCCGCGGCATGCGCCATGTGCTGGTGCTGCGCGGCGCCGAGGGGACGAAGCGGGCTTATCAAGCCCATCGGCAGGCGCGCCGCGACGCCGGATTGCCGCCGGTCACGACCGACAATTTCGCCTACGCCGCCTTCGTCTATGTCGGCGACACCGAGGAGGAAGGTCGCCGGGTCGGCAGCAAATTGCTGTGGTTCCTCAACACCAGCCTCAAATCGGGGCCGCAGCATTCGCGCTTCCTGCCGGGCACCTCGCCGCCCGAGGCGGCGCCGGGGATCTGGCGCGATGGCTCGCGGCCGCCAAATGGCGCCGGCGGCGGCCCCAACCTGACCAACGCCGAGAAGGGCGTCGCCCCTTCGGCCGGCCAGAACATCCGCCGGCTCTTGTCGATCGGCCTCGAGGAGGCGATGGCGATGGGCATTCTGTTCGTCGGCAACCCCGACAGCGTCTACCGCCAGATCATGGAATTCTACGACAAGGTCGGCGGCTTCGGTCACATCAGCCTGGTCGGCCGCACCGGCTTTATGACCCACGCCGAATCCGAAAAAGGCATCCGCCTGTTCTCAAAGGAGGTCCTGCCGCGGTTGAAGGAGATCAAGCCGGTCGAGGCGATTTGAAACTCGAACTGCGAGGGGATGATGGCAACAAGCCCATCAAACGCGAACGTGCAACTGTTAAATTCCCTTACGGGCTGGCAAGGCACGATTGCCGACCCGCGCTCCCCTCACGGGGCCGGCGGCGTCGGCTTTTTCACACCTGCCACGTCGCGTGGCACTGGCGCCGATTACGCTCTGAGTCAAAGCAGTCTGAATCCGTGGGCGCCCGCTAGCAGATTCGGCAACTTATCGTTGCCTCTCAATGCGCAAAACCCCGCTATCCAGCGGACTCTTCTGCAGGGGCTTTCTAAACTGCCACCTGCGCGGAAGAGCATCTGGCAAATTAGCGATATCAAGTGCACCACTTATTCGGCGGATCCGACCGCTCTGATGTCAACGCGCGACGAAACTGCGGGTACGGTATCGGTGGGTTTTAGCGTCGATTGGGGTCCGTTTACGATCTCCGTATCGAAAAGTGGAGAGCAGCTCACTGTAGCAGGCAAGGGGATAGGAGCAGGTGGTGGCGCCGATGTGGATCTGCCGGGTCTAGGTCTAATTGGGGTAAGTGGCGATCTTCCGAGCCTACCGATACCACAAGGGGGAAAAATCGCTTACGCTTTCGACATTCTCGGCAAATTCATTCCAGGTATCTCACCGATATCGACAATTATAGATATATTTAAGCTTATTCAGATCCTACCCGGATGGTACTCGCCAGTTTACCTCTATCCTGGAATCTCTGATGACGATGGCTCTGCACTCTTTGGTGGAAATGCGGAAATTGTTGGGCTGGGGGCCGGAGTCGGCGTTGAATTCAGCGTAAGCTCGATCATATTTTGGGATACGAAGAACGGTAAGAAGGCATTCGTGTACACCGCTGGATTTGATTTTCTTTCAAGCGCCTCAGTTGGAGCCAGTTTTCTTCATTATAAGCTGAACATAGTTTCAGATTCCAATGCATGAGAATCAAAACGGAGTCAGCATGGATCACGTTGCCTAATCCGCCGAACGGTCCGCTACGACCGTCCCACGGTGCTCCGGTGCGCGAGCGTTGCATCGACAGAGCGCAGCGCAGTTCGTGGACGATGGGCTGCCGCCCGGCCTACGATCGCGGGCCGCGGCGAAAGGCACGTCGCTTTTGCGGGGGGCGGGGTATAGTCCCTGCCTCATGCGGGAACACAATTTCGCCCACCGGCATCTGCTGGGCATCGAGGGGCTGAGCCGGGAGGATATCGAGCATGTGCTCGACCTCGCGGACACCTATGTCGAGCTCTCGCGGCAGGCCGACAAGAAGACGACGCGGCTGCGCGGCCGCACGCTGATCAACTGTTTTTTCGAGAATTCGACGCGCACCCGCACCTCGTTCGAGGTCGCCGGCAAGCGATTGGGCGCCGATGTCATCAACATGGCGGTGCAGTTCAGCGCGATGCGCAAGGGCGAGACGCTGATCGACACGGCGATGACCCTCAATGCGATGCACCCCGACGTGCTGGTCGTGCGTCATCCCGAATCGGGGGCGGTGCAGCTGTTGTCCGAGAAGGTCGATTGCGCCGTCATCAACGCCGGCGACGGCAGCCACGAGCACCCGACGCAGGCTTTGCTCGACGCGCTGGCGATCCGCCGCCGCAAGGGCGGCCTCGCCGGCCTCACCGTGGCGATCTGCGGCGATATCCTGCACAGCCGGGTGGCGCGCTCGAACATCGCGCTCTTGAACGTGATGGGCGCGCATGTGCGGGTGGTGGCGCCGCGCACGCTGTTGCCGGCGGCCATCGAGCATCTCGGGGTCGAGGTTTTCCATGACATGGCGGCCGGCCTCAAAGACGTCGATATCGTGATGATGCTGCGGCTGCAGATGGAGCGCATGCACGGTTCGTTCGTGCCTTCGACCCGCGAATATTTCCATTTCTTCGGGCTCGATTACGCCAAGCTGAAGCTCGCCAAGCCCGACGCACTGATCATGCACCCCGGGCCGATGAACCGCGGCGTCGAGATCGGCAGCGAGGTCGCCGACGATCTCGATCGCAGTCTCATTCGCCAGCAGGTCGAGATGGGCGTGGCGGTGCGCATGGCCTGCCTCGAAATCCTGACCCGCGACCTCGGCAACAACCCGCCGGTGCAGTAGAGTTTGCCTTATGTCGATTCACCCCTTCAATTTGTCATGCCCGGCCTTGTGCCGGGCGTCCACGTGGATGGCCGGGTCAAGCCCGGCCATGACGAAGTAACAGAAACGGCGCGGTGACATCCCGCCGGCTTTACCGCAACGCCCGGCTCCTTGATCCCGCGAGCGGGCTCGATGGGCCGGGCGATCTGCTGGTCGCGGGCGATCGCATCGCGGCGCTCGGTCCGGGGATCGGGGACGCGGTCCGCGCCGATGTCGAGATCGTCGATCTGGGCGGGCTGTGCCTGGCGCCCGGTCTCGTCGACATGCGGGTGCAGTTGCGCGAGCCCGGCGCCGAGCACATGGAATCGATCGAGAGCGGCGGGCAGGCGGCGGCGGCCGGCGGGGTCACGACAATGGTGGCGTTGCCCAACACCGAGCCGCCGGTCGACGACGTTTCGGTCGTCGAGTTCCTCGCCCGCCGCGCCCGCGAAGTGAAGCTTGCCAAGATCCACACCTACGCCGCCGCGACCAAGGGCCTGAAGGGCGGCGAATTGACCGAGATCGGCCTGCTCGCGGCAAACGGCGCGCTCGGCTTCACCGACGGGGTCAAGGCGATCGCCGATGCGTTGGTGATGCGCCGCGTGCTCTCCTATGCCCGCAGCTTCGACCAGCTGGTGATCCAGCATCCCGAGGAGCCGAGCCTTGCCGGCGCCGGCGAGGTCACCGAAGGGGAGATCGCCACAAGGCTGGGGCTCGCCGGCATCACGCCGATGGCCGAACTGATCATGGTCGAGCGCGATCTGCGCCTCGTCGCCTTGACCGGCGCGCGCTATCACGTGGCACATGTCTCGACCGCCGCCGCGATCGAGGCGATCCGCCATGCCAAGGCATCGGGGCTGCCGGTGACCTGCGACACCGCGCCGCCTTATTTCGCGCTCAACGAAACCGCGATCGGCGACTACCGGACCTTCGCCAAATTGTCGCCGCCGCTGCGCAGCGAAGCCGACCGCCGCGCCGTCGTTGCGGGACTGCGCGACGGCACGATCGATGCGATCGCCAGCGACCACGCGCCGTGGGACCAGGATTCCAAACGCCTGCCGTTCAGTTCGGCGACTTATGGCATTGTTGGGCTGGAGACGCTGCTGCCGCTGTCGCTCGAACTCTACCACAACCACCATCTCGCGCTGATCGAGGTGCTGCGGCATCTGACCGTCAACCCGGCGCGCATCCTCGGGCTCGCGGTCGGGCGGCTGAGCCCCGGCCTGCCGGCCGACCTCGTCGTCTTCGACCCCGACCTGGCATGGCAGATCCGCACCGACGATTTCCGCTCGAAATCGAAGAACGCACCATTCGACGGCCGCCCGGTGCAGGGCCGCGTCGAGCAGACCATCGTCGACGGCCGCGTGATCTTTGCGCGCCCGGGGCCAGGGATGGGAGAATGATGGGGTGTAACGCGGCATGATCGCGATCCTCGCCGCCGCGATCATCGCTTATCTGCTCGGGTCGATCCCGTTCGGCCTCGTGCTGACCCGCCTTGGCGGGCACGGCGACATCAGGCAGATCGGCTCGGGCAATATCGGCGCGACCAATGTCCTGCGCACCGGCAACAAGAGCCTCGCCGCGTTGACCCTGGTGCTCGATGTCATCAAGGGCGTGGCGGCGGTACTGATCGGCGCCCTGTGGGGGCCGGGACCGGCTCTCGCCGCCGCCGGCGCGGTGATCCTCGGGCACATGTTCCCGGTGTGGCTCGGGTTTCGCGGCGGCAAGGGGGTGGCGACGGCATTGGGGGTGCTGCTGGCGCTGGCCTGGCCGGTCGGCGTCGCCACCGCGCTGTTGTGGCTCGCGACCGCAGTGGTGTTCCGCTATGCCTCGCTGGCGGCGCTGGTCGGCGCCGTCGCCGCCGCGATCCTCGCCATATTGTTTGCCGACCGCGGCACCGCCTGGCTGATCGCCGTCATCGCGCTGCTGGTGATTATGCGCCACCACGACAATATCCGTCGCCTCCTCGCCGGCACGGAAAGCCGGATCTCCTTCGGAAAAGGCTGAGACACGCTGCCCGCACGCGAACTCGAACCGCAGGAACGTCTGGACTGGCTGCGCCTTTCGCGCAGCGAGACGGTCGGGCCGGTCACCTTTTACGCGCTGCTGCGCCGCTTCGGCTCGGCAGCGAGCGCACTCGACGCGTTGCCGCGCCTGTCCGATCGCAGCGGGGCGCGCCCGGTCGCGGTGATGACCCGCCGCGAGGCCCAAGCCGAATTGGCGGCGATCGACCGGTTTGGCGGCCGGCTGGTCTGCTGGGGCGAGCCGTTTTATCCGGCCGGGCTTGCCGCGGTCGAGGACGCGCCGCCGGTCCTGACCGTGCTGGGACCGCCGGACAGGCTCGACCGGCTGCTGCGCGGTCCGATCGTCGCGGTGGTCGGCGCCCGCAACGCCTCGGCCAATGGCCGCCGCCTGGCCCGCGACCTCGCCGCCGGGCTCGGCGAATCGGGGATCGTCGTCGCCTCGGGCCTGGCGCGCGGCATCGATGCGGCGGCCCATATCGGGGGGCTGGAGAGCGGCACGCTCGCGGTCGTCGCCGGCGGCGCCGATGTCGTCTACCCGGAGGAAAACCGCGGGCTTTACGACGCGCTTCGCCGCGAGGGCGCGATTCTCGCCGAACTGCCGCTCGGCACCGAGCCGCTGGCCCGCCATTTCCCGCGCCGCAACCGGATCATCTCGGGGCTGGCGCTCGGCGTCGTCGTGGTCGAGGCGGCCGCCAAATCGGGCTCGCTGATCACCGCGCGCTATGCCCTCGAACAGGGCCGGGAGGTCTTCGCGGTGCCGGGCTCGCCGCTCGACCCGCGCAGCCGCGGCACCAACGATCTCTTACGCAACGGCGCGACGCTGACCGAGACCGTCG
This sequence comes from Allostellaceae bacterium, assembly GCA_035534535.1. Lineage (GTDB taxonomy): Bacteria > Pseudomonadota > Alphaproteobacteria > ATCC43930 > CGMCC-115725 > DATARH01. Next base: position 9,332 of record DATLRS010000020.1, read on the forward strand.
GCGACATCCTCACCCAGCTCGGGCCGCTGCTGCAGGGTCACCCGCCGCTGCCGGCGCAGCCGCGCCTGCCGCTCCGGGTGGCACCGCCGCGGCCGCCAATGCCGGCGCCGGCCGCGCCGGCGAGCGAGGATGCCGCGCTCGAACTGATCGTCGAAAAGCTGAGCCCGACCCCAGTCGCGGTTGACGAACTGGTGCGTCAGTGCCAATTGTCTGCCGCGGCCGTCGCCACCCTGCTGCTCGAGCTGGAACTCGCCGGCCGCATCGAGCGTCATCCCGGCAATCTGGTTTCGCTCCGCTAACCATCGATTAGCGCTGCTTTTTTGAATGTCCCCATGAACATCGTTGTCGTCGAGTCGCCGGCCAAGGCAAAGACCATCAACAAGTACCTGGGGCGCGACTACAAGGTCCTCGCCAGCTATGGCCATGTGCGCGACCTGCCGGCCAAGGACGGCTCGGTCCTGCCCGACTCGGATTTCGCGATGTCGTGGGAGGTCGACGGCAAGGCCGAGAAGCATATCAAGGCGATCGCCGAGGCGGTGCGCGGCGCCGATAAGCTGTTCCTCGCCACCGACCCCGACCGCGAGGGCGAGGCGATCTCGTGGCATGTCCGCGAGGTGCTGCAGGCGCGCCGCGCGCTGAAGGACATCGACGTGAAGCGCGTCGTCTTCAACGAGGTGACGCGCAACGCCGTGCTCGAGGCCTTCCGCCACCCCCGCGAGATCGACCGCGAGCTGGTCGACGCCTATCTGGCGCGCCGCGCGCTCGATTACCTGGTCGGCTTCACGCTGTCGCCGGTGCTGTGGCGCAAATTGCCGGGCAGCCGCTCGGCCGGCCGCGTGCAGTCGGTGGCCTTGCGCCTCGTCTGCGAGCGCGAAGCCGAGATCGAGGCGTTCCGAGCCCGCGAATACTGGACGATCGAGGTCGAGTTCCTGACCGAAGCGGGCGAGCGTTTCACCGCCCGCCTATCGCATCTCGACGGCAAGAAGCTCGAACGCTTCGATCTCGACAGCGAGGCGAAAGCGCGCGCCGCGGCCGATGCGATCCTCAACGCCAGCGGGTTCAGCGTCGCCTCGGTCGAGCATCGCGAGGTGCGGCGCCACCCGTTTCCGCCCTTCACCACCTCGACCCTGCAGCAGGAAGCCTCGCGCAAGCTCGGGTTTGGCGCCAGCCGCACGATGTCGGTGGCGCAGCGGCTTTACGAGGGCGTCGATCTCGACGGCGATACCGGCGGCCTGATCACCTATATGCGCACCGATGGCGTCGCGATCGCCGCCGAGGCGATCGCCGCGGCGCGGCAGCTGATCGGCAGCGAATTCGGCGCGCGCTACCTGCCGGCCGAGCCACGGGTCTACCGCGCCCCGGCCAAGAATGCGCAGGAGGCGCACGAGGCGATCCGCCCGACCGACATGACGCGCCGCCCCGCCGAAATTGCCCGCCATCTCGACAACGACCAGCGCCGGCTCTACGAGCTGATCTGGAAGCGCACGGTGGCGAGCCAGATGGCCTCGGCCCTGCTCGACCAGGTCGCGATCGACATCGCCGATCCGAGCGGCCGGCTGCGCCTGCACGCGACCGGCTCGGTCGTCGTCTTCGACGGCTTCCTCAAGCTCTACCAGGAAGACCGCGACGATGCCGCCGATGAAGAGGAAGGCCGCCGCCTGCCGAGCATGCGCGAAACCGAGCGCCTTGAGCGCGGCGCGGTCACCCCGAACCAGCATTTCACCCAGCCGCCGCCGCGCTACAGCGAGGCAAGCCTCGTCAAGAAGCTCGAAGAACTCGGCATCGGCCGGCCCTCGACCTACGCCTCAATCATCCAGGTGTTGCAGGATCGCGACTATGTGCGCCTGGAAAAGCGCCGCTTCATCCCGGAGGACCGCGGCCGCCTCGTCACCGCCTTCCTGAGCAGCTTTTTCGAGCGCTACGTCGAATACAATTTCACCGCCGACCTCGAAAACCAGCTCGATGAGGTGTCCGGCGGGAAGATCGACTGGAAGGAGCTGCTGCGCCATTTCTGGGGCGATTTCTCGACCGCCGTCGCCGGCACCAAGGAGCTGACGATCAAGGCGGTGCTGGAAGCCCTCGACGCCGATCTCGGCAGCCATTTCTTTCCCGCCAACGGCCCTGACAATCCCACCGGGCGCGACCCGCGCCTGTGTCCTGGCTGCGGCGCCGGCCGGCTGTCCTTGAAGCTGGGCCGGTTCGGCGCCTTTATCGGCTGTTCCAACTACCCCGAGTGCCGCTACACACGCGCCTTCGCCGTCGAGGCCGAGGGCGAGAGCGCTGCCGTCGATACGGTGCTCGGCGTCGATGCGGCGAGCCGGCAGAACGTCAGCCTCAAAAAGGGCCCCTACGGCCAATATCTGCAGCTCGGCGAGGCCGAGGGCGGCAGCAAGCCGCGGCGGGTCGCGCTGCCGCGCGGCCTCAAACCCGCCGATGTCGATCTCGACACAGCGCTGCGCCTGCTGGCGTTGCCGCGCGAGATCGGCCGCCATCCCGAAACCGCCGAGCCGATCACCGCCGGGATCGGCCGCTTCGGCGCGTATATCAAGCACGGCTCGTCATTCGCATCGCTCGCCGCAGACGACGACGTCCTGACGATCGGCCTCAACCGGGCGGTGGCGCTGCTGGCAGAAGCGAAGAGCGGCGGGCGGCGCGGCCCGCAACTGCTGCGCGAGCTGGGTCCCGACCCGGCCGGCGGCGTGATCGGGCTCTATCGCGGGCGCTACGGTCCCTATGTCAGCCATGACGGGATCATCGCCTCGCTGCCGAAAGGCGCCGACCCCGACAGCTTCCCGCTCGAACGGGCGATCGAGCTGCTCGCCACGCAGCGCGCCAAGGGTACCGGCAAAAGCAAGGGCAAGACCCGCCGCCCCTCCCGCAAGGCCGCGGCCGCCCCGGCTGCGCCATCGGCGAATGGCCCGGCGCGCCGGGCCGCCACACCGCGCACCGCCGCCACGCCCCGGGCCACGACCCGCGCCAAGCCCAAGCCGGCGCAGAAAGCCGGCGCCAAGCGGACGGCGCCGAACGCCAAGGCGAAGCCCGCCGCCCGGCCGGCGCGGCAGCGCCCCGCCGCCGGCAAATAGCCGGATCGGCGGCGTGCGGCCGCGGCGCGCTGCCGATCGCGGTTCCCGGAGCGGCCCCCGGAGCGGCCCCCGGAGCGGCCCCCTGCGCGCGCTGCCGTCCTACGCGGAATTGGTCGCGTTCCTGCGCGCCAATCCAGCGGCGCTGAGCCCGCGCGAGATCGCCCGCGCCTTCGGGCTGGGACCCGGCGAGCATGCCGCGCTGCGCGGCCTGTTGCGGGCGATCGAGCGCTCCGGCGAGCTGGTCCGCCCCACCGATCAAGTCGGCGGGCCGAAGGCCCACGGCGACCGCAACATCGGCGCCGGGACGCCGCTCCCCGAAATCGTGCCGGTCGAACGCGTTGGCAGCGATGCCGACGGCTTTCCGCTGGCCCGCAGGCTGCCTGCCCCGGGCGGCGAGGAAGTGCCGAGTTTTCGCTTGGTCGGCGCGGCCGGCGAAGAGCTGGCCGTCGGCGAACGCGCCCTGGCGCGGCTCATTCGTCGCGACTCGGGCGAGATCGAGGGCGAAATCGTCCGCCGCCTGGAGGCGCAGGCGAGCCGCGTCGTCGGTGTCTTCCGCCGCACCCGCGACGGCGGCGTCATCACCGCGGCCGACCGCCGCGACCGCAGCGAATACCGCGTGCTGGCGCATGATGCGGCCGGCCTCGATGACGACGAACTGGTGGTCGCCGAGGAACTGCCGTCGCGTCAGTTTGGCAAGCGCGCGCGCATCCTCGAACGCCTCGGGCCGGCGAATGCCCCCGGTGCGATCAGCCGGATGATCATCGCCGCCTCCGACATTCCCGTGGAATTCCCGCCGGCCGCGCTCGCCGAGGCGGCCGCCGCACGCCCGGCCGACCCCGCCGGCCGCGCCGATCTGCGCGATCTGGCCCTGGTCACGATCGACGACAGCGACGCCCGCGATTTCGACGACGCGGTGTGGGCCGAGCCCGACAGCGATCCGGAAAACCGCAGCGGCTGGCACATCGTCGTGGCGATCGCCGACGTCGCCCATTACGTGACGCCGGACAGCGCGCTCGACCGCGAGGCGGCGCGGCGCGGCAACTCGGTCTATTTCCCCGACCGCGTCGTGCCGATGCTGCCGGAGGCGCTGTCGAACGATCTGTGCTCGCTGGTGCCCGGCGCCGAGCGCCCGTGCCTCGCCGTGCATCTGTGGATCGCCGAGAATGGCCGCAAGCGGCGCCACGGCTTTGCGCGGGCAACCATGCGCTCGGCGGCGCGGCTGACCTACGACGCCGTTCAAGCGGCGCATGACGGCGGCCCCGGACAGCCTTTCCCGCTGGCGCCCGAACGGCTGGCCGCCCTCTACGGCGCCTTTGCCGCGCTCGACCGGGCGCGCCGCGCGCGCGGCGCACTGGTGCTCGATCTGGTCGAGCACCGCGTCGTGCTCGACGGCGAGCGGCGAGCGATCGCCGTCATCCCGCGCGCCCGGCTCGACAGCCATCGGCTGATCGAGGAATTCATGATCCTCGCCAATATCGCCGCGGCCGAGGAACTGGAGGCGCGCGACCAGGCCTGCCTCTATCGGGTGCACGACCGCCCTGACCCGGAGAAGCTGGCGGCGTTGCGCGACCTGCTCGATGAGATGGGCATCCCCGGCCTCGCCCTCGCCAAGGGCCAGGTCATCCGGCCCGAGCTGTTCAACCGCATTCTCGAACGCGTCGCCGCGACGCCGGAGGCCGGCATCGTCAATCAGCTGGTGCTGCGGGCCCAGGCGCAGGCCGCCTACAGCCCGAACAATCTCGGCCATTTCGGCCTCGGCCTGCCGCGCTATGCCCATTTCACCTCGCCAATCCGGCGCTATGCCGATCTGGTCGTGCATCGCGCGCTGCTGGGCGGGTCGATGCCGGGCGGGACGATGCCGGCCCGCGAGGCGGGCAGCGCCCTGGGCGCGATCGCCGAGCACATTTCGGCGACCGAGCGGCGCGCTACAGCGGCCGAGCGGGCTGCGCTCGACCGCTACCGCGCCAGCCTGCTCGGCAGCGCGATCGGCACGAGTTTCGAGGCGCGCATCACGGGGGTCGCGGCGTTCGGGCTGTTCGCGACGCTGCCCGAGAGCGGCGCCGACGGACTGATCCCGATATCGACGCTGCCGTCCGACTATTATGATTATGAGGCGGCGCGCCATCGCCTCGTCGGGCGCCGCCACGGCCGCGTGTTCGCGCTCGGCGACGCGGCGACGGTGACGCTCGTCGAGGCGGATGCGATCGCCGGCCGGCTGGTGTTTCGGCTCGAAGGGGATTTCGTCTCGCCGCCGCGCGCGACGCCGTCGCGCCCGCGCCGCTTCCCCTACCGACGCCGCTGAAGGGCTTGTTGTCCGTCCGGTTGATCGCGAGCGCGCGGCCCTCTAATCTGGGGAAGGTCCGCGGGACGCCGCAAAGCGCTTCAGCGATCGCAGCGGGAAACCGGGAGTGTCGATGCACGCGCCGCTGTCGTCACGGTTGGTCGGCGCCGGGCTCGTGGCGTTCCTGCTGGCTCTGGCCGGCTGTGGCGGGCTCGGCCCCGGCCCGGCGGGCACCGGCATCGGCATCGGCATCGGGGACACCGCGCGCGGCCTGCACGGCGGCTCAGAACGCGGCCGCATCCCGGCCAGCGGTCCGACGCCCCTCTTTGCCCACGGGCTCGAAGACATCCGGGAGCTTTATGTCGAGCCGGTCTCGATCCGGCGTCTCGCCATGTCTGGCCTCGCGCCGCTGTCGCGCCTCGACAACCGGCTGAGCGTCAACGAGAGCTTCGGGTTCGGCTTCTCCGACATGCTGGCGCTGCGTTATGACGACCGCGACATCGCCGTCTACCAGGCGCCGCCCGCCACCGACAGCCGCCGATGGGGTGCCCTTCTCGCCAACATGGCCGCGGCCGCGCGGCGGACCTCGCCGGTGCTCGCGGCAATGTCGCAAGACAACATCGAAACCGCCGTGCTTGACGGCATGACCGGGGCGCTCGACCGCTTTTCGCACTATTCGCCGCCTGCATTGGCGCGCGATCAGCGCGCCGCGCGCGACGGTTTTGGCGGGATCGGCGTCACCCTCGACACGACCGACGCCGCCTTGCGGGTCACGGCGGTCACCCCGCAGGGCCCCGCCGAGAATGCCGGCATCCGCCCCGAGGACCAGATCGTCGCGGTCAACGGCGTCGCGACCGTCGGCCGGCCGCATCAGGACGTCGTCCGCCTGCTGCGCGGACCGATCGGCAGCGCGGTCGAGCTCAAAATCGTGCCGGCGGGAACCGCGCAGCCGCACGAGCTGCGGCTGCGCCGGGCCCTTGTCGTGCTGCCCACCGTCACCATGACGCGCGCCGGCAACATCGCGATCTTCCGCATCACCAGCTTCAACCACGACACGACGCAGCGCATCGTCACGGCCCTGGCGCAGGCCGAGCGGCAGACGCCTCACCCTCTCGCCGGCATCGTGCTCGATCTGCGCGGCAACCCGGGCGGCCTGCTCGATCAGGCAGTCAGCCTCGACGATCAGTTCATTCGCAAGGGTCCGATCATCTCGACCGTCGGACGCCACCCCGCCAGCTACCAGAATTTCACCGCCGCCGGCGATGCCATCGCCCCCGACCTGCCGATCGTCGTGCTGATCAATGGCGGCTCGGCCTCGGCTGCCGAGATCGTGGCCGCCGTATTGCAGGATGTCGGGCGGGCGGTGGTCATCGGCAGCTCGTCCTACGGCAAGGGTACGGTGCAGACCGTCCTGCGCCTGCCGAACGACGGCGATCTGGTCGTGACCTGGGCCCGGCTGGTCGCGCCCTCGGGATATCTGCTGCAGGCGCATGGCGTGGTGCCGACCGTGTGCACCGCCGAACTGCCGGATGACGCACAGGGACTCGCCGCCGGGCTGCAGGAGATCGCGGCGGCCGGGCCGGGCGCCGGGCCGGGCGCCGGACTCGCGTTCCGCCCGCGCGCCTCGCTCGACGCGCGGGCCTGGGCGGAACTGCGGCAGTCGTGTCCGCCGCGCCACACCAGCCCGGCGATCGACCTCGAACTGGCCGAGCACCTGCTCGCCGACCCCCGGCTCGACGGCGAGGCGCTGCGTGCCCTCCCTGCCGCCACCCAGCTGGCGCAAGGCGCGGCCGCGGGCCACGCCTTGACAGATCGCAACCGCACGCTATCTTCACCGACGCGCTGACATCCCAACCCCGCGAGGCCGCCGATGGCGAAGACCAATACAGTCCTGATCAAGCTGGTCAGCAGCGCGGATACCGGGTTTTTCTATGTCACCAAAAAGAACCCGCGCACGAAGACCACCAAGCTTGAGCTGAAAAAATTCGACCCGGTGGCGCGCAAGCACGTTATCTTCAAGGAAGCAAAAATCAAGTAGTGTCGCGGTCGCGCCGGCTGGCGCGGTAGCTCAGGCGGTCTGTTGCACCGTCAGGCCGAGTTCGCGGATCGTCTCCTCGCGCATCAGGAATTTCTGGATCTTGCCGGTGACCGTCATCGGGAAGGCGTCGACGAACTTGACGTAGCGCGGCACCTTGTAATGCGCGATCTGGCCCTGGCAAAAAGCGCGGATCTCGTCCACCGTCGCGCTCTCCCCGTCGCGCAATTTAACCCAGGCGCACAGCTCCTCGCCGTAGCGCGGGTCGGGGATGCCGATCACCTGTACGTCCTGGATCTTCGGATGGCGGTAGAGGAACTCCTCGATCTCGCGCGGGTAGACGTTCTCGCCGCCGCGGATCACCATGTCCTTGATGCGCCCGACGATATTGCAATAGCCCGCGTCGTCGATCGTGGCGAGATCGCCGGTGCGCATCCAGCGGGCATCGTCGATCGCCTCGCGGGTCTTCTCCTCGTCGCCCCAGTAGCCGAGCATCACCGAATAACCGCGGGTCAGCAGCTCGCCGGCGGTGCCGCGCGGCACGATGCGGCCCTCGGCGTCGATGATCTTGACCTCGATATGCGGCTGGATGCGGCCGACCGTCGCGACGCGGCGTTCGAGCGGGTCCGTGGTCGATGACTGAAAGCTGACCGGGCTCGTCTCGGTCATGCCGTAGGCGATCGTGATCTCCGACAGGTGCATCGCCGCGATCACGCGCTTCATGACCTCGATCGGGCACGGGCTGCCCGCCATGATGCCGGTGCGCAGCGACGCCAGGTCGAATTTCGTGAAATCGGGGTGTTCCATCTCGGCGATGAACATCGTCGGGACGCCGTGCAAGGCGGTGCAGCGCTCCGCCTCGACGGCTTCCAGCGTGGCAAGCGGCTCGAAGCCCTCGCCGGGGAACACCATCGCCGCCCCATGCGTCACGCAGGCCAGCGTGCCAAGCACCATGCCAAAGCAATGGTAGAGCGGCACCGGAATGCACAGCCGGTCGTGCTCGCTGAAGCGCATCGCCTCGCCAACGAAGAAGCCGTTGTTGAGAATGTTGTGATGGGTCAGCGTCGCACCCTTGGGAAACCCGGTGGTGCCGCTGGTGAACTGGATGTTGATCGGGTCGTCGAACTGCAACTCGGCCGCGAACGCGGCGAGCCGCTCGCGCTCGGCCCGTCCGCCGAGCGCGGATACGTCATCGAAACGGATCATGCCGGGCACGCTCGCCGCGCCGATATTGATGACAAGCCGCAGCTGCGGCAGGCGCGCGGCGTGCAGGTTGCCGGGTGACGCCGCCGCCAGTTGCGGCGCCAGTTCGCCCAGCATCGCCAGATAATCGCTGCTCTTGAAGCGGGTCGCGGTGATCAGCGCGACGCAGCCCGCCTTGTTGAGCGCGTATTCGAGCTCGCTGACGCGGTAGGCGGGATTGATGTTGACGAGGATCAGCCCGGCCTTCGCGGTGGCGAACTGGGCGATGACCCACTGCGCGTTGTTGGGCGACCAGATGCCGACCCGCTCGCCGCGCTCGAGGCCCAGCGCCAACAGGCCGGCCGCGAAGGCCTCGACCTGTGCCCGCAGCTCGCGATAGCTCCAGCGGATCTCCTGATGCCGCACGATCAGCGCGTCGCGCGCCGCAAAGCGCACGGCCATCCGATCGAAATGTACCCCGATCGTCTCGCCGATCAGCGCAACCTCGCTCGCCCCATGAACATAGCTCGGCGCCGACATCCTGTCCTCCCTGGCGCGGCTTTGTCCGACCCCCGCGCCGCTGCGTTATTGTAGCAGCCGGCGAGGCTTGGGGACACCGCCGAGCCTATGGAGGCCGATTCGGACGTGGGTGTGGGGAGGGGTGGCTGCCGGCGCGCGGCGTCGTGCTCAGGACGCGGCAGCCAGCGGCAATGGCGCGCCCGCCTTCGCCGCATTGCCGCCGGGCAGCGTCGCAACGCGATTGCGGCCGGCATGCTTGGCGGCGTAGAGCGCGTCATCGGCACGCTTCAACAGGCTTTCCTGCGTCTCCTTGTCGTTGACCGCCACGGCGACGCCGATACTGACCGTGACCGACACCCTGGCGCGCCCGCCCTCGATGACAAAAGGCTCGGCAGCGACCGCGGCCCGGAAGCGCTCGGCAACGACGAGGGCGCCGGCAAGGCTGGTCTCGGGCATCACCACGACAAACTCCTCGCCGCCCAGGCGTCCGACCAGATCGACGCTGCGAACATGGCGCAGCGCACGACCGGCGAGTTCGCGCAGCACATCGTCGCCGGCCGGGTGACCGTGACTGTCATTGACCTGCTTGAAATGGTCGATATCGAACAGCATTAGCGCGATTTCGCTGCTCTCGGGCTGGCGGGCGAGGATCTCGTTCAGATGGGCAAAGACATAGCGCCGATTGTAGAGACCGGTCAGTTCGTCGCTCAGCGCCAGCGACAGGCCACGCTGGTAATTCTGCTGCAGCTTATCCTGCAGCCGTTTGCGGCGGATCTGGGTGCGCACCCGGGCCAACAGCTCGTTGCGATCCACCGGACGGATCAGATAATCGTTGGCGCCGAGATCGAGACCCTTGGCGAGCCGCGGTAGCTCGCCGTCATCGGCCATCAGCAGGATCGGCAATTGGCGCCAGCTTTCGGTGGCGCGCCATTGCGAGACGAGCCGCAGCGGGTCGCCGTCCGGCATCGCCAGGCTGGCGATGACCAGCTCGACCGATGGGTCCAGCATCGTCTGCGCCTCGGCGCACGATGTCGCGCGCAACACCGAAGCGGCGACCGGCGCCAGCGCTTCGATCAACCGGGAGGCGGCGAACCCCTGCTCCTCGACGAGCAGGATCCGCGCGGCGGCGACATCCGCGGCCGGACCGCCGGCCAGTTCGGGGGTGCTGAACAGGCTGTAAACCTCCTCGCGCAGCCGCAACTCGTCCATCATCCGCTTCAGCCGAACCAGCGAGCGCACGCGAGCGAACAGGGCGGTGTCGTTGACCGGCTTCGTGAGGAAATCGTCGGCCCCCGATTCCAGGCCGCGCAACCGGTCGGCCACGTCGGACAGCGCGGTCACCATGACCACCGGGATGTCGGTGGTGCGCGGGCTCGCCTTGAGCCGGCGACACACCTCAAACCCATCCATCCGCGGCATCATCACGTCGAGCAGAATGATATCGGGCACTTCGGCATCCGCGACCTCGAGCGCGCGCGGGCCGTTTTGGGCGCTTAGAACCTCGAAATACTCGCTGGCGAGCTTGGCTTCGAGCAGCTTGATATTGAGCTCGACGTCATCAACCACCAGAACGCGGGCGGTCATACGATCACCCCTCTAGCCGGTAAGAAAGCGTTCGACGGTCTGCATGAAGCTTGCCACTGAAATCGGCTTGGCGATATAGGCTTCGCAGCCACCGTCGCGGATTCGTTCCTCGTCGCCCTTCATGGCAAACGCCGTCACGGCAATCACCGGAATCGTCCGCAGAGTATCGTCTTCCTTGAGCCATTTGGTAACTTCGAGCCCGGAGACTTCGGGCAGCTGAATGTCCATCAGAATGAGGTCCGGCCGGTGTTCGCGCGCCATACGCAGCGCCTCAATCCCGTCCCTCGTCTGCAGCGTGCTGTAGCCGTGCGCCTCGAGCAGGTCGTTGAACAGCTTCATGTTGAGGTCGTTATCCTCGACGATCAACACTTTCCGCGCCAGGCCCTGGGCGACATTGCTGTCGTGGCTTATCGAATTGAGCGTCATTCTTACCGGGTCCCTGATGCCGCCGATCACGTGCGCAGTGCAGCGCGCCGGAAGCGGCATCCGGCTAGTCCACCGCAATTCATCAGGCAGCGTTGTACCCAACTTGGCTTAACAATTGGTAACCGCTGGGCTTGGCGGCGTAAAGAGCGGCGGCCGACAGGGCGAGGAGAGGCACCGCGGGCCGCCGGATTTGCGGGCTCCGCTCGGGGTGCCGCGGCAATTGCGTGAGCGGAGCGCGCTGGGATGACCTTTCGCATCGGCATCGACCTGGGCGGCAGCAAGATCGCGGCGGTGGCCATCGATTGCGAGGGGCGCACCCAGGCACAGCGGCGAATCGCCACGCCGGTCGGCGATTATCCCGGCACGGTCGCGGCGCTGGCTTGGCTCGTCGCCGCGATCGAGGGCGACATCGGCTGCGGCGCCTCGGTCGGCATCGGCATCCCTGGAACCATCGTCGCCGCCACCGGGCTCGTCAAAAACGCCAACTCGACCTGGCTGATCGGCCGGCCGCTGGCCCGCGATGTCGAGGCGGCGCTCGGCCGCCCCGTCCGCTTTGCCAAGGATGCCAACTGCTTTGCCCTGTCGGAGGCGAGCGACGGCGCGGCTGCGGGGCGTGCTGCCGTGTTCGGCGCGATCCTCGGCACCGGGGTCGGCGGCGGCATCGTGATCGACGGGCAGCTGCTGGTCGGCGCCAACGCGATCGCCGGCGAGTGGGGCCATAACCCGCTGCCAGCACCGCAGCCCGACGAAGCGCCGGGGCCGGCCTGCTATTGCGGCCGCCGCGGCTGCATCGAGACGTTTCTGTCGGGGCCGGGGCTGGCCGCCGATCACCGGCGCGTCACCGGCCAGGGGCTCGCCGCGCCGCAGATCGCCGCCGCGGCCGCGGCCGGCGATCCGACGTGCCGGGCGACGCTCGACCGCTACGTCGATCGCCTCGCCCGTGCCCTCGCAAGCGTCATCAACCTGATCGATCCCGATGCGATCGTGCTCGGCGGCGGCCTCTCCGCCCTCGCTTGTCTGTACGACGAGGTGCCCCGACGCTGGGGCCGCCACATCCTGTCCGAACGCATCGTGACGCGCCTGTTGCCGCCGCGCCATGGCGATGCCAGCGGGGTGCGCGGCGCGGCCTGGCTGTGGCCGCCGGACGCTGCGGCATGACCCGGATCCTGTGCCGCGATTGCGCCGCCCTTGCCGCGGCCTCGGAGACGCCGCTGCGCTGTCCGCAATGCGGTTCGCCGCGTCTCGTCGCCCATCGCGAACTGGCCGAACTGGCGATCGCCCACCTCGATTGCGACGCGTTTTACGCGACCGTTGAAAAGCGCGACCGGCCGGAACTCGCCGAGCTGCCGGTCATCGTCGGCGGCGGCCAGCGCGGCGTCGTGCTCGCCTGCTGCTATGTCGCGCGGCTCTATGGCGTGCGCTCGGCGATGCCGATGTTCAAGGCGCTGGCCGCCTGCCCCGACGCCGTCGTCGTCCGCCCGGACATGGCGAAATACCGCGAGGTCGGGCGCGCGGTGCGAACCGAGATGCGGCATCTGACGCCGCTCGTCGAGCCCTTGTCGATCGACGAGGCGTTTCTCGATCTGACCGGCACGCAGGCGGTGCACCGAGCCGCGCCCGGGCAACTCCTGGCGGCGCTCGCCCGCCGCATCGAGGCTCGGCTCGGCATCACCATATCGGTCGGTCTCAGCTACAACAAGTTTCTCGCGAAACTCGCTTCCGATCTCGACAAGCCGCGCGGATTTGCGGTGATCGGCCGGGCCGAGGCGGTGTCGTTCCTCGCCGACAAGCCGGTCGGCTGGCTGTGGGGCGTCGGCGCCGCGATGCAGCACCGGCTCGCCGCCGACGGCATCATGCGGATCGGCCAGCTATCCGCGCTCGACCCGCGCGAGTTGGCGCGGCGCTACGGCCGGCTCGGCGGGCGCCTGGCGCAACTGGCGCGCGGCGAGGACGATCGCCGCATCGATCCCGAGGGGCGGGCGCGGTCGATCTCGGCCGAGACGACCTTCGCACGCGATGAGGCCGACGCCGACGCGCTGGCCCGCGCGCTGTGGCCGTTATGCGAGACGGTCGCGGCGCGGCTCAAGCAAAATGCGCTGGCCGCCGGCAGCGTGACCCTGAAGCTCAAGACGGCCGATTTCCGCCTGCGCACCCGCTCGCGCCACCTCGCCGACCCGACCCAGCTTGCCGACAGCCTGTTCCGCACCGCGCGCCAGCTGCTCGCCGGCGAAGCCGACGGCAGCACCAGATTTCGCCTGATCGGCGTCGGCGCGGACGGGCTGGTCGCCGGCGAGCGCGCCGATCTGCCGACCCTGTTCGACGACGCGGAGGGGCGGCCGCGTCAACTCGCCCAGGCGATCGACGACATCCGCCGCCGCCACGGCGACAGGGCGGTGCGGCGCGGCCGGTCGTTGGGCCGGGCGTTGGGCCGGGCGTTGCCCGACGATTGACCGGCGAGCCGCCGCTCAGCCCGCGTCCTTCGCCCCGATCCGCACCTGCACCTTCTGCCAACCCGTGCCGAGATGGAAGGCCGTCCCGGTGCGGCGCTAGCAGGCTTTGCAATGGCACACATAGACGCGCTCCGGCTCGCCCGAGGCGATAACCTTGAGTTTGCCGCAATGGCATGCCGCGGTGCGTTCCATGCGCGCTCGCCCAAGTTTCGGGATTTACAGGGCGGCACTTTCCTCTGCCCGGCCGTAGCTGTCGAGCCGCTTGGCATGCTGGCTGCGCTGGCACAGAATCACCACCCGACCGGGAGGAGACGCCGATGCCAGGCTATGCCGAGATCTATCGCCGCTCGCTCGCCGAGCCCGAAGCATTCTGGGCCGAGGCGGCGGAGGCGATCGATTGGGAGAGGCGCTGGGACAAGGTGCTCGACGACAGCAGGCCGCCGTTTTACCGCTGGTTCTCGGGTGGGCGGCTCAACACCTGCTGGAACGCGCTCGACCGCCACGTCGCGGCGGGCCGCGGCGAGCGCACGGCGCTCATTTGGGACAGCCCGGTCACCGATACGACCCTGCGTTTCAGCTACCGCGAGATGCGCGCGCGAACCGCGCTCGTCGCCGGAATGCTGCGCGGGCTCGGGGTCAAGCCTGGCGACCGGGTGCTGATCTACATGCCGATGGTGCCGGAGGCGGCGATCGCGATGCTCGCCTGCGCCCGGATCGGCGCCGTCCATTCGGTCGTATTCGGCGGGTTCGCCGCGCACGAACTGGCGACCCGCATCGACGACGCCAAGCCGCGCGTCATTCTGGCCGCTTCCTGCGGCATCGAGACCAACCGAATCATTCCCTATAAGCCGCTGCTCGACGCCGCGATCGAGGAGGCGACGTCGAAGCCGGCCGCCTGCGTGATTTTGCAGAGAGATATGTGCGTGGCATCGCTCATGCCCGGCCGCGACCATGATTGGCGGGAGCTCGAGGACAAGGCGCACCCGGCCGATTGCGTGGCCGTCAAGGCGACCGACCCGCTCTACATCCTCTACACCTCGGGTACCACCGGCGTGCCGAAGGGCGTCGTGCGCGACAATGGCGGGCATGCCGTGGCGCTCCACTGGTCGATGCGCCACATCTACGGCGTCGAGCCCGACGAGGTGTTCTGGACCGCTTCGGACGTCGGCTGGGTGGTCGGCCATTCCTACATCGTCTACGCGCCGCTGATCTACGGCTGCACCTCGGTCATGTATGAGGGAAAGCCGGTCGGGACGCCCGATGCGGGCGCCTTCTGGCGGGTCATCGCCGAGCATCACGTGCGGGTGTTCTTCACCGCGCCGACCGCGTTCCGCGCGATCAAGCGCGAAGACCCCGACGGAAACCTGATCCGCGCCCACGACCTCAGCCGCTTTCGCGCCCTCTTCCTCGCCGGCGAGCGGGCCGACCCGCCGACTGTGCAATGGGCCGAGGAACAGTTGAAGGTCCCGGTGATCGACCATTGGTGGCAAACCGAGACCGGCTGGCCGATCGGCGCCAACTGCCTCGGCATCGAGCAATTGCCGGTCAAGCACGGCTCGTGCACCCGCGCCGTGCCCGGCTGGGACGTGCGCGTGCTGGAGGCTGACGCGGTCGGCGAGGCGCGCGAGCTGAAACCCGGCGAGATCGGCGCCATCGCGATCAAATTACCGCTGCCCCCCGGCGCCTTGCCGACGCTGTGGCAAGCCGACGAGCGCTTCGTGCAGTCCTACCTCAGCGCCTATACGGGCTACTACCAGACCGCGGACGCCGGCCT
>DATLRS010000021.1:0-36646 GCA_035534535.1 Allostellaceae bacterium
CCGGCGTCGCGAGGCCGTGACATGGCGCCCTTTGACGTCGTCGACCTGTCTCGCCTGCAATTCGCGCTGACGGCGCTCTATCACTTTCTGTTCGTGCCGTTGACGCTCGGGCTGTCGTTGCTGCTCGCCATCATGGAAAGCGTCTACGTCATGACGGGCCGCGCGATTTGGCAGGAAATGACCAAATTCTGGGGCACGCTATTTGGTATAAATTTTGCGATGGGTGTCGCGACCGGGATCACCATGGAGTTCCAGTTCGGCATGAACTGGGCCTATTACTCGCATTATGTCGGCGATATTTTTGGTGCGCCGCTGGCAATTGAAGGCTTGATGGCCTTCTTTCTTGAAGCGAGTTTTATCGGGCTGTTCTTCTTTGGGTGGAACCGGTTGAGCCAGGTTGAGCATCTCGCCGTGACCTGGCTGGTGGCGATCGGCAGCAATCTCTCGGCATTGTGGATCCTGATCGCCAACGCCTGGATGCAGAACCCGGTCGGTGCCCGGTTCAACCCGGCAACGATGCGGATGGAGGTTGCCTCCTTCTACGAGGTGCTGTTCAACCCGGTCGCACAGGCAAAGTTCGTGCACACGGTAAGCGCCGGCTATGTAACCGGCGCGATGTTCGTGCTCTCGGTCAGCGCCTTCTACCTGCTGCGCGGCCGCCACCGGGAGATCGCCAAGCGCTCGATCACGGTCGCCGCGAGCTTTGGTCTGGCCTCGGCGCTGTCCGTCGTCGTGCTGGGCGATGAGAGCGGCTATACCGCCGGCCTCAACCAGAAGATGAAGATCGCGGCGATCGAGGCGATGTGGAACACCGAAGCGCCGCCCGCCAGCTTTACGATCTTCGGCCTGCCCGACGTCAAGACGGAAACCACCCGCTTTGCGATCCGGGTACCCTGGGTGCTCGGGCTGATCGCCACCCGCTCGCTCGACCAGCCGGTCGAGGGCGTCAAGCAGCTCGTCGCCCGCGCGGAGCAGCGCATCCGCAACGGGTTGACCGGCTACCAAGACCTCCAGCGGTTGCGCAAGGCGCACAGCGACACGGTGCCGCCGGACATCCGGGGCGCGATGCACGATCTCGGCTACGCGCTGCTGTTGAAGCGCTTGCGGCCCGACATCGAAAATGCGACCGGGGAGCAGATCCATCTAGCCGCGCTGAGCACGGTGCCGAACGTCCCTGTGCTGTTCTGGTGCTTCCGCTTGATGGTCGGGCTGGGCTTCTACTTCATCCTGCTGTTTGCCGTCGCCTTCACCCTGGCCAGCCGCCGCGAACTGGAGCGGGCGTGGTTTCTGCGGATCGCCCTGTGGAGCCTGCCGCTGCCCTGGATCGCCGCCGAACTCGGCTGGATCGTTGCCGAGTACGGTCGCCAGCCGTGGATCATCGATGGTGTCTTGCCGACGTTTCTCGGCGCGTCGAACGAGCCGGTCGCCGATATCTGGTACAGCTTGGCGGGCTTCGTCCTATTTTACAGCACGCTCGCTGTCGTCGAGCTCTACCTGATGGTCAAGTACATACGGCTCGGTCCGCCGGCCTCCGGCAGGCCGGCGCCGGGCCGGCCCGCGCTCGTCGCGGGCGGCGGCTAAAGGGCCGCGCCCGGTGCCGCCGATCGACTACGCGAGCCTGCGCTTTCTGTGGTGGGCTTTTCTCGGCCTGTTGCTGATCGGCTTTGCGGTGACGGATGGCTTCGACCTGGGAACCGCCGTGCTGCAACCGCTCGTCGCTCGCACCGACATCGAAAAGCGCATGCTGCGCAATACGATCGGGCCGGTGTGGGAGGGCAACCAGGTGTGGCTGATCCTCGGCGGCGGCGCGGCCTTCGCCGCATGGCCGCCGCTCTACGCCGTCTCTTTCTCCGGCTTCTACCTGGCGATGTTCCTGGTGCTTGCCGCGCTTATCCTGCGCCCGGTGTCGCTGACCTTCCGCAGCAAGCTGCAGGGCGCCCTGTGGCGGCGCACCTGGGACTGGGCTTTCTTCGCCTCGGGCTTGGTGCCGGCGCTGGTCTTCGGCGTCGCCTTCGGCAATCTCTTCCTCGGCGTCCCGTTCCGCTTTGACGATACCTTGCGCGTCGCCTACGAGGGTGGCCTGCTCGGCCTGCTCAATCCGTGGGCGCTGCTGTGCGGGGCCGTCAGCCTCGCGATGTTGACAATGCATGGCGGCGCCTGGCTTGCCCTCAAGAGCGACGGCGCGGTGGCGCAGCGGGCGCGCTTTGCCGGCGCCTGGGCGGCGATCGCGCTGATCGTGCTGTTCAGCGTTGCGGGCATCGGCCTCGCCTATGCCATCCCGGGCTATGTCGTGCAGGGAACGATCGATACGAGCGGACCTTCCAATCCGCTGAACAAGGAAGTCGCTCGCGAGGCCGGGGCATGGCTCGCCAATTACGGCAGCCATCCCGGACTGATCGGCGCGCCGGCGCTTGCCTATGCCGGGGCGATTGCGGCAGCGGCGCTGCTGCGCATCGGGCGTCATCTCGCCGCCTTCGTTGCCAGCGGCCTCGGCGTCGCCGGTGTGATCGCGACCGCCGGGATCAGCCTGTTCCCGTTCCTGCTGCCGTCCTCGCTCGACCCGCGCAGCAGCCTCCTGGTCTGGGATGCGTCAAGCAGCCCGATGACGCTGTTCATCATGCTGGTTGCGACGTTGATCTTTCTGCCGATCGTTATCGCCTATACCGGCTGGGTGTTCCGGGTCATGCGCGGCCGGGTGACGCAAGCCGCGATCGAACAAGGCAGCCACGACCTGTATTGACCAGGATCGATACTGACCAGCCAGGGCTGTCCGAATAGGAGCGCCGCTCGCATGTGGTATTTCTCGTGGGTTCTCGGCCTTGGCTTGGCCTGTTGCTTCGCGATCCTGAATGCGATGTGGTTCGAGCTGCAGCAGGATAGCGGACAGCGCTCGGCGCCGGTCCCGCCGGCACCACCCGCCGAAGGCCGAGATGTGAGTTATCGAGTGTCCGATCACGGCGATGCCGCGCCCCGTTCTTCAACGGCCACTCCGCGTGAAGGCTGAGGACAGACGAGTGTTTGCGCCGGGGCCGCGAACCGCGAGTGCGGACTGAAACCCTACGGGCTGCGTGGAGAGCTCCGATGCAGATGAGCGACATTGCGTTCGGCACCACCGACTGGGCGACCGTGGCGGAGACGGTTCATCCGGGCGAAACCGGAACCGCGCGCTGGCGCACCCGCGAGTTCGGCAACATTCGCGTGCGCATCGTCGAGTATTCGCCGGGGTACCTGGCCGATCATTGGTGCTCAAAGGGGCACATTCTCTATGTGCTCGAAGGCGTCTTGCACACCGAGCTCGAGGACGGCCGCATAATGACGCTGACTGCCGGCACCAGCTACCAGGTCGCCGACGGGGCCGAGGCGCACCGCTCCTCGACGCAGACCGGGGTGCGGCTGTTCATCGTCGACTGACCGGGCCTCTTTGGGCGTTGCACTAACGGCCGCTTCAGGCGCGCCCTAAAATGCCGTCCAGCGCGTTTTCGAGGGCGCGAGTGTGATCGTCGGTGCCCCCTCGGCTTCGCCAGCCGACATAGCCGTCAGGGCGGACGAGAACCGCGCCGTCGGCGTCAATCCCGTAAACGCCTCGCCAGGTCCCTTCCGGATCGGCGAGTTCCCCGCCATCGCCGATCGCATGCACAACCAGTTCGGGGCGCGCCGCAGCGGCCAACCGTGCTCCGGCCTGCATCCACAAGCCAGCCTCGGGTCCGGTCAGCAGCACGAAGCGGCCGCCGAACAGGTCGATGGTCGACAGCCGCTCGCCGGTGCGTTCGAGCCAGACATGCGGCGCACGGCTGCCGGGCCGCGCCGAGGGCACGTATTGCGTGACCGGATCCTCGACCTCCGGCGGCGGCGTGCCATCCGGGATGACGGCGTCCGATCGATAGGAGGCGCCAAAGATCAGGCCCTGCTCGTTGAGGAATTCGGAGCGCGGCAGCTTGGCGCTGTCCTGGCGGGCGGTGCGCCCCATCGAGAGGCTGTTCTCCAGGCTGGCCGTCGTGGTCAGCGTCCCGAGCGGCTGGCGCTCGGCGTGATAGGTGTCGAGCAGCGGCTCGGCGGCTTGGCCTTTGAGGACCGCAGCAAGTTTCCACACCAGGTTTTGCACGTCCTGCACGCCGGTGTTCATCCCGAAGCCTCCGGTCGGGGGCATCTCGTGGGCGGCGTCGCCGGCCAGAAACAGACGACCGTCGCGATAGCGATCGGCAACGATCGCCGAAGCCTCCCACGCGCTGACGCCGAGGATTTTGACGGCCAGATCGTCTTTACCGACCCCTTGACGGATCAATTGGATGCAGCGCTCCGCGGTGAAGTCCGCGGGCGTGTACCCGTACTGCTTCAGGCTGTGGATCAGGAAGCCCCAGCGGTCATGCGCGTTGATCGTCAGAAAGGTCGCGCGGAGATCCGGCTGCTCGACAAAATAGAGCGCCGCCGGACGGTGCTGCGTCCAGGGCCGCAAATCGGCGTTGAACAGGATGTTGATGCTGTCATAGACGCCGTCGCGACCGATCATCTCGCGCGCCACGACGCGACGCACGCGGCTCTGCGCGCCGTCGGCGGCGATCAGGTATTTCGCGCGCAGGGTGGTCTCACCGCCGCCGACGCGATCGGCGAGAGTGGCGGTCACGCCGTCCGCATCCTGGTGAACGGCGGTCATCTCGGTATTGAAGCGCAGCTGCGCCGGCGATTGCGCCTCGGCGAACCGGCGCAACACCGGCTCCAGATCATCCTGCGCGCACAGGCAGTTCAAGACCGGCGACGCGCCACGATTGGACGGCGCCATGCGGCCGGGCACACGGCGTTCGATCTCGCGGCCGGCGAGGCTCTCGGTCCAGACGATCAGGCCGGTTCGCTCCGGGCTGAGCCCCGCCTCCCGGATCGCCTGCTCGACACCGATCTGGCGGTACATCTCCATCGTGCGCGCATTGATGCCGCGTGCCTTGGGCAGGATCGCGGTCGCCGGATGGCGCTCGACCAACTGCGAGCGAATACCCTGCTGCGACAGCAGGATCGATGCGGTGAGCCCAACCGGGCCGCCGCCGACGATCAGAACCGGAATGTCGAGCAATTTCGCTTCTCCGCTGCTTCTCTCAGGCCGCGTGAGTTAGGCCAACTCGGCACGGAGCGCCAGCGTCATACCCGCAACCCTGCCTGACGCATCAGCGGCAACACCGCCTCGCCGAAGAACTCAAGGTCCGGGGCGAAGTCGAAGAAGGCGACTTGCACCCCATCGCAGCCGGCCCGCTTAAGCCCGACGAGCTTGTCGACGACGTGTTCGGGGCTGCCGATGATCTGGATGTTGCCGCCAAGGGCGCGGTGCGTGGCGCCATGCGCTTGCCAGGCGACCGCGTCGCCGCTGCGCTGATGCGAGACGAAGCCTTCGACGGCACCCTGGTCGGCCGCATCGAGGATCGCCTTGTGGTATTGCCGTGCCTCGCGGTCGGTTTCGCGGCACACGATCATCGGGTTTATGATCGTGCGCAGCTGCCGGCCGCGCGCGGCGCCGGCGGCCTTTATGGTGGCGTTGTGCGCGGGCAGAGCGGTCAGCGCCGCCCCGATCTCGTGCCCGGCGGGGCTGGTGATAAAGACCAGATCGGAATGCGCCGCGGCATAATCGATGCCGGCCGGGGAGCCCGTGGCATTGACCAGGATCGGACGCCCGTACCGCGGCTTCGGCGTAATGAAGGCCTTCTCCAGGGACCAGAACTTGCCCTGCAGCGACAGATCCGCGGTCTCGCCCCACAGTCGGGTCAGAATATCGGTGAACTCTGCGGCCATCTCATAGCGGCGATCGTGCTCGATTTGCTCGCCGCCGAACATGCGCGCCTCGCTTGGCGCATAGCCGGTGACGACGTTGATCCCCCAGCGCCCGCCGGAGATATGGTCGATCGTCGCCCCGAATTTTGCGAGGTGGAGCGGATGCCACGGGCCGAACAGCACGTGGATCGTCGAGATCAGCACGATGCGGTCGGTGATCGCACTGAGAGCGGCAACCGTGATGAAGGGATCGAGCGAATCCTCGCGGTATTTTGAGGTGCCGCCATAGCCTCCCTTGCTCGTCCACTGGGCGAGACCGAAGACGAGGTCGAAGCCCAGCTGTTCGGCCCGCCGGGTCAAGGCCGCGTTGTAGTCGAACCGCCAATCCGTCGTGCGCGGCAAGAGCGAGGCGGACCAGCCGCCGCTCTGCACCGGCAGAAAGAGGCCGAGGATGAGCGGCTGGCGCAGAACGCGAGAAAGCGGGCTATCGGGGAACACGGCAGGCGATACCGCCGTGCGATCGCCGGAACCGTCAGGCATCTTTGAAGGCCCTCCATTACTCTGTTTTGTGGCGCAGGCCCCTGCGAGCGGCAATCACCCCGCCTGCCGCTCCCCGCAACCGGTACCAGGGTGCGGACGGCCCGGCACCCTCACGCGAGGATGATCGGATCATGGCCGAAGTCGCGCCCAGCTTTTGCAATTCGACCGGCTGCGGTGCTATTCGCCCTCGTCATGCGATTGGCGGATCTGGCGCAATACCTCGCGCACGCCGCGCGCGGTGCGCAATTTGCGCCCGATATCCGGAGCGAGGCGCAGATCGCCCGCGGCGTCGAGCCAGCCGGCCTCGGTATCGGGCGGCAATTCGCGCATGACCTTGGCGAATTCGCTGAAGATCGCCTCGACGTCGCGCGCGTCCAGCCGCCGTTCCCTCGCCACGCCGCCCACCTCCCTCTGGCCGCCGCCGATCGCCGGAGACTAGCGCAGAATGCGGCAAGGCGCAGACAAATCGAGCGCTCGCGCGGGGATCAAAGCGGGGGCTCAAAACAGCGCGAGCTGGTCGCCTTTTTGCGGCGGCAGGCGGAACCGCGTGGTGTCGAGCGCCTGCGTCGAGCGCGCGGCAAAGCCGATGCGGCGGCAGGCGCGGTCGAAGCGCGCGGCCAGCATCTCGGCATAGGGGCCGCCGCCGGTCATCCGTTTCGACCAGGCGGATTCGTAGAGCCGGCCGCCATGGCATTGCGCGACCAGCGAGAGCACGTGCGAGGCCTTTTGCGGCGCATGCTCATCGAGCCATTCCTTGAACAATGCCTTCAGTTCAAGCGGCAGGCGCAACAGCGTGTAGCCGGCGACGCGCGCCCCGGCGGCGTAGGCCCGAGCCAGGATGTTTTCCATCTCGCTGTCGTTCAGCGCCGGGATCATCGGCGCCGCGAGCACGCCGGTCGGCACCCCCGCGGCGGCGAGCGCGGCGATGGTTTCGAGGCGGCGCTGCGGAGTCGCGGCGCGCGGCTCCATCTGCCGCGCGAGGTCGCGGTCGAGCGTCGTCACCGACACCGTGACGACCGCCAGCCGGTCGCGCGCCATGTCGCCGAGAATATCGAGATCGCGCTGGATCAGCGCCCCCTTGGTGACGATCGTCACCGGGTGGCGGAAATCGCGCAGCACTTCGAGGATCGCGCGCGTCAGGCCGAGCTGGCGCTCGGCCGGCTGGTAGGGGTCGGTGTTGCTGCCGAGCGCGATCGGCCGGCAGTGGTAGCCCTTCTTGCGCAATTCGGCCCGCAGCAAGGAGGCCGCCTGCGGCTTGTAGAAGATGCGGGTTTCGAAATCGAGACCGGGCGACAGGCCGAGATAGGCGTGGCTGGGGCGGGCGTAGCAATAGATGCAGCCATGCTCGCAGCCGCGATAGGGGTTGATCGAACGGTCGAACCCGATATCCGGCGAATCGTTGCGGGCGATGATCGTGCGCGTCGCATCGACCGTCAGCGTCGTGGCGAGGCGGGGCATCTCGTCCTCGATGGTGCCCCAGCCGTCGTCGAATGCGACCCGGCTCTCGCTCTCGAAGCGGCCGGTCGCGTTGCTGGCGGCGCCGCGTCCCTTGCGCGGCGTGATGATGGCCGGCATATCCATGCGGCCGATGATGCCGCGCCCATGAGAACATTACAAGAACTCAATTTCCTGTCCGTCGTCATCCCGACCTATCAGGCCGCCGGCGAATTGCCCGCCGCCCTGGCCGCGCTCGGTGGCGCGCGGCTGGTCCGAGAGATCGTCGTGGCCGATGGCGGCTCGACCGACGACACGCTGGCGCTCGCGCAGGCCGGCGGCGCACGGACCCTCACCGCGCCGCGCGGCCGCGGCCCCCAGCTCGCCGCCGGCGCGGCTGCCGCAACCGGAGACTGGCTGCTGTTCCTGCATGCCGATTGCCGCCTCGCGCCGGGCTGGGACACGGCGGTCGAGGCCTTTATCGCCGCCCCCGGAGCGGTCGGCCGCGCCGGCTATTTCGCGTTTGTCCTCGACGATGTCAGCCCGGCGGCGCGGCGTCTCGAACGCATCGTCGCGTGGCGCTGCCGCACCCTCGCCCTGCCCTATGGCGACCAGGGGCTGCTGATCGCGCGGGCGCTGTACGAGGCGGTCGGCGGCTTTGCGGCGCTGCCGCTGATGGAGGATGTCGATCTGGTGCGGCGGCTCGGGCGGCGGCGGCTGGCGACGCTCGCCGCGCCGGTCTACGCCTCGCCGCGGCGCTACCGGGAGGATGGCTATATCCGCCGGCCGTTGCGCAATTTGTGCTGCCTGGCGTTGTATTTCGCCGGCGTCGCGCCGCGGCATATCGCCAGGCTTTACGGATGATCGCTGCATGACCCGGCGCCACCTCGTGCTGTTCGTGCGCGCGCCGCAGCGCGGTGCCGGCAAGCGCCGGCTGGCGCGCGAGGTCGGCGACGGGGCGGCGCTGCGTTTCGAGCGGGCGATGCTGGCGCTGCTGTGGCGTCGCCTCGGCCGCGACGGACGCTGGCATCTGCGCCTCGCCGTGACGCCCGACGGAGCCCGCCGCCGCGCCCGGCTGTGGCCGCGCGGCGCGATCGTGACGGCGCAGGGCCGGGGCGACCTCGGCATTCGCATGCGCCGCGCGCTGGCGGGCTGCCCGCCCGGCCCGGCAGTGCTGATCGGCAGCGACATTCCGGCGGTCGCGGCCGATCACATCGCCGCGGCGTTTCGCCTGCTCGGCGGCCGCGATCTGGTCTTCGGGCCGGCCCGCGACGGCGGGTTCTGGCTGGCCGGCGCGCGGCGCTGCCCCTGCCTGCCGCCCTTGTTCGGCACTGTGCGCTGGTCGGGACCGCATGCCCTGGCCGATGTCCTGGCGAGCCTGCCGCCGCGGGTCTCAGTCGGCTTCGCCGCCCGCCTCGACGATGTCGATGACGGTGCCGCCTATCGCCGTCTCGCGCCGCGCCGCGGGTTCTGAGCCCCTACCCTTTCAGGTGCTCCTGCAGGCGCGGCATCAATTCGACGAAGTTGCACGGCCGGAAGCGGTTGTCGAGCTGGTGCACGAGGATGTCCTGCCAGGCGTCGCGACAGGCGCCGGGCGATCCCGGCAAGGCAAACAGATAGGTGCCGCCGGCGACCCCCGCGGTGGCGCGGCTCTGGATCGTCGAGGTGCCGATCTTGGCGTAGCTGAGCCAGCGGAACAGTTCACCGAAACCGGCGATCTCCTTTTCATAGACGCTGTGGAACGCCTCAGGCGTCACGTCGCGGCCGGTAACGCCGGTGCCGCCGGTCGCGATCACGACATCGATCTGCGGATCGGCGATCCAGCCGCGCAGCTGCGTCGCGATGGCGGCGAAATCGTCGCGCACGATCTGCCGCCGGGCGACGCGGTGGCCGGCCGCTTCGGCCAGTTCGGCGAGCGTGTCGCCGGAGCGGTCGTCGGCGGCGGTGCGGGTGTCCGACACGGTCAAGAGCGCGATATTGACCGGCAGGAACGGGCGGGTTTCGTCGAGGCGGCCTGGCATGGCGGGCGCTCCGTTTGTTCGATCGGCTTGTTCGATCGGCTTGTTCGATCGGCGCCAGGATAATCGCTCGCGCCGGCAGCGGCCAGCGGCGTCGCGTTGCGCTATCGCGTCATCGCGTAGCTGAAGCAGTCGCGCGGCGCGGCGCTGATGTTGGGGTGCATCATCCAGCGGCGCAGGATGCCCTCGCGCCGCATCCCCGCCTTCTCCATGACCCGCGCCGCAGCGTCGTGCTCGATATCGCACACCGCGCCGAGCCGCCAGATCGCATCCTGCGCCATGGCCCAGGCAGCAACCGCCGAGAGCGCCTCGGTCATCAGCCCGCGCCCCCACCAGGGCTGCGCCATGACGCAGCCGCAATCGAGCCGGTGCGCATCGCGCCGGCGCAGATCGAAGGCGCCGATCAGCGCCGTCTCGGCCCGCGCGATCAGCACGTAGGTCCGCGCGGCGCTGGTCGGCGTCGCCAGGCAGCGGCCGACGTAGGCCTCGGTATCGGCCAGGGTGCGATGCGCGCGAAAGCTGAGATAGCGGACGACATCGGGATCCTGCGCATATCCCGCAAAGATGGCGCCGGCGTCGCCCGGTTCGATCGGCCGCAGGACCAGGCGCTGCGTTTCAAATCCGTCGGGCAGCATCTGCAGCATCTAAGGCGGGCCTCCTGCGCCCGAAAGCTCGTCGAGCCTGGCCTTCAGCGCCAGCAGGTCGCGCCAGGCGTCGCGCTTGCGCTCGGGGGCGCGCAGCAGAAAGGACGGGTGGAACATCGCCAGGGTCGGCACCGGCATGTCGAGCCCGGGCACGGCGAGATCGAACCAGCGGCCCCGCAGCCGGGTGATCCCCTCGCTCAGCGGCAACAAGGCGCTGGCCGCCGTGCCGCCGGCCAGCACCAGCACGACCGGCCGGGCCAGCGCGATGTGGCGCAGGACGAACGGCAGGCAGGCGGCGATCTCGGCGCCGGTCGGCTTGCGGTTGCCGGGTGGGCGCCAGTAGATAACGTTGGTGATCTGCACGCTCGTGCGGTCGAGCCCGATCGTCAGCAGCATGCGGTCGAGCAACTGGCCGCTGCGCCCGACAAACGGCCGGCCGATGCGGTCTTCGTCGGCCCCCGGCGCCTCGCCGATAATCATCACCGATGCCGCCGGGTTACCGTCGAGGAACACTGTGGTGGTCGCGGTGCGCTTCAACGGGCAGCCGTCGAACCCGGCGACGAGCAGGCCGAGCGCCTCGATCGTCACGGCGCCGGCAGCCAAAAGACGCGCCGACTGCGCCGCCTCGGCCAGCGATTCGGTCAGCGCTCCCGGCGGCGCGACGACAGCGGGTGCGAGGTAGGCTGCCCCCACCCTTCCCTCCCCCGCTTGCCGGGGAGGGTCAGGCAGAGGGTTGGCGAGAGCCGCTACGGCCATCCCGGCCGACGGCGCCAGGCGATCGAGCGCAACCTCGCTGATCGCCTCGTCGGCGCCCATCGCGATCTGCCACTCGAGCAAGGCCCGCGCCACGGCGGGTTCAAGGGTCGGGCTCGGCATCGGGCAAGTTTACCATCGAGCCGCCGGAGAGGCTCGAATATAGTCCGCCCCGCGGCGCGTTGGAGGGGACCCGGTGGCGGAAAGAGCGGCGGAAAGAGCGGCGGAAATCGAGCGTGAGCGGATGGAATACGACGTCGTCGTGGTTGGGGCGGGGCCGGCCGGGCTCGCCGCGGCGATCCGTCTGAAGCAGCTCGCCGCCGCATCGGGCAGCGAGCTTGCCGTCTGCGTTGTCGAGAAGGGCTCGGAGGTCGGCGCCCATATCCTGTCGGGCGCCGTCTTCGAGCCGCGCGCGCTCAACGAGCTGTTCCCCGACTGGCGCGACCGCGGCGCCCCGCTCAACACGGCGGTGACCGAGGACCGCTTTTTCTTCCTGACAAAAAGCCGCGCACTGCGCCTGCCGACACCGCCGCAGATGCACAATCACGGCAATTACATCGTCAGCCTCGGCAATCTGTGCCGCTGGCTGGCGGCGCAAGCCGAGGAACTCGGCGTCGAGATCTATCCCGGATTTGCCGCCGCCGAGGTGCTGTACGACCCCCTCCCTAACCCTCCTCCGCTCGCGGGGGAGGGAAGGGTGGGGGCGGGCCGGGTGCGCGGCGTCGCCACCGGCGACATGGGCATCGGCCGCGACGGCGAGCCGACCGAGCGCTACACCCCCGGGGTCGAGTTGATCGCCCGGGAAACCCTGTTCGCCGAAGGCTGCCGCGGCTCCCTGACCAAGACGCTGATCGAGCACTTCCGCCTGCGCGACGGCCGCGACCCGCAGACCTACGCCCTCGGCGTCAAGGAATTGTGGGAGGTGGCGCCCGACCGGCATCAGCCGGGCCGCGTCGTCCACACGGTCGGCTGGCCGATGGACGGCGGCACCTACGGCGGCTCGTTTCTCTACCACCTGGAGGACCGCCAGGTCGCCGTCGGCTTTGTCATCGGGCTCGACTACAAGAACCCGTTTCTGAGCCCCTTCGAGGAGTTCCAGCGCTTCAAGACGCACCCGGCGATTCGCCCCACCTTCGAAGGTGGGCGGCGCATCGCCTATGGCGCGCGAGCCCTCAACGAGGGCGGGTTGCAGTCGATCCCGCGTCTCGATTTTCCCGGCGGCGCGCTGATCGGCTGCGCCGCGGGCTTTGTCAACGTGCCGAAGATCAAGGGCAGCCATACCGCGATGAAGTCGGGCATGGTGGCGGCCGAGGCGGTCTTCGCGCGGCTCGGCGGCGACGATGGCGCGCGGGTCGAGGACGCGCTGCGGCGGAGCTGGGTCTGGGACGAACTCTACCAGGTGCGCAACATCCGCCCGAGCTTTCGCCACGGTCTGCTGGGCGGGCTCGTGTATTCGGCGCTCGACACCTACCTGTTGCGCGGCCGCGCACCATGGACGCTGCACCATCATCCCGACCACACGCAGCTCGTCCCGGCAGACCGCGCGGCGCCTATCGACTATCCCCGGCCCGACGGCGAGATCACCTTCGACCGCCTGTCCTCGGTGTTCATCTCGAACACCAACCACGAGGAGGACCAGCCGCCGCACCTGCGGCTGCGCGACCCGGCCAAGGCGATCGCGATCAATTATCGCCTCTACGACTCGCCGGAACAGCGCTATTGTCCGGCCGGGGTATACGAAATCGTCGAGGATGCCGGGACCGGCGAGAAACGGCTGCAGATCAATGCGCAGAATTGCGTGCACTGCAAAACCTGCGACATTAAGGACCCGGAGCAGAACATCGATTGGGTGGTACCGGAGGGCGGCGGCGGACCGAACTACCCAAACATGTGATGCGAGGTGACCTGGCGTCGTGGCCGTGGGGTGCGGATCGCAGCAATGGCAGAACTGGTGGGGCGCGGATTGGCCAATCGAAGCGGACGAAGCGTATTGGCGATGCTGTTTGTGGCGGCCCTTGGCGTCGCACCGGCGCTCGCGGCCCAGCCGGCCGCGCCGCCCGGACCGCCGCCGGGACCGCCTTCCGTTCCCGATCACCTGTTCGGCAACTACCTGGCCGGCCACCATGCCCAGCAGATGCGCGATTTCGCGGCCGCAGCAAGCTGGTACGAACAGGCGATCGCCGACGATCCGCAGGCGCCCGAGCTGATCAGCCGGACCTTTTTGATGGAAGTCTGCGTCGGTCATTTCGACCGCGCCGGCGCCCTGGCGCAGCAGGAGCTGAAACTCGATCCCGGCGACGCCGTTGCCGAACTCGTGCTGCTCGTCGACCATCTGAAAAAGGGCGACACCGCCGGCGCGCTGAAGAATGCGATGGCGCTTCGGACCGACGGGCTGCACCGCTTCGTTGCGCCGTTCGCGCTCGCCTGGACGCGAATGGCGGCGGGCGACCTCGCCGGCGCCGACACCGCGCTGCAAGGTCTCGACAAGTTCAACGGCTTTCAGCCGCTAAAGACGTTTCAGCTCGGCCTCCTCTATGATTTCGCCGGCAAGCCGGCCACGGCGCAGCAATATTTCGACAAGGCGCTCAAGGCGACCGAGCCGCTCAATTGGCGGCTGACCGAGACGATCGCCAATTTCGAGGCGCGGCACGGCCACGCCGACCAGGCCAAGGCGCTCTATCGGCGCTTTATCAAGCAGAACGGCGGCAGCGATCTCGCCTCCTCGGTCGCTGCGGCGCAGCCCGCCGGCCCACCCCAGCCACTGATCCGTTCGGCCGCCGATGGCCTTGCCGAGTCGCTGTTCGATCTGGCGAGCGTGCTGAACCAACCCGAGACGATCGACCTCTCGCTGCTCTACGACCGTTTCGCCCTTGCCTTGCGGCCGCAATTCCCGCTCGCCCAGCTGTTGCTCGCGGATATTTTCGCCGCCGATCGCAAGCCCGAGCAAAGCCTTGCCGTACTCTCCGAAATCCCCGCCGGCTCCCCCTATTCCTGGTCGGCGCGGCTGCGCACCGCCGACGAACTCGACTCGCTCGGCCGCACCGACGAGGCAATCGCCCAGCTCAAGGCGATGGGATCGCGCGAGCCGGCGCTGATCGGCGCGCAGGTACAGCTCGGCGACATTTTGCGCGAGAAGAAACGGTTTGGCGAAGCGGTCGCGGCCTATGACGAGGCGATCCGGCGTACCGCCGCGGCCGGGCTGCCCGAGCGTTGGTCGCTGTTCTACGCCCGCGGCGTGGCACTCGAACGATCGGGCCAATGGAAACGCGCCGAGGGCGATCTCTTGCACGCGCTCAAACTGAAGCCGGACCAGCCGATGCTGCTGAACTATCTCGGCTATTCATGGATCGACCGGGGCGAGAACCTGCAACGCGGCCTCAAGATGATCGAGAAGGCGGTCGAGCTGCGGCCCGATGACGGCTACATCAGAGACAGCCTCGGCTGGGCATATTATCGCATGGGCGACTATGCCCGTGCGGTGCAGTATCTCGAACAGGCGGTCGAGCGGGTACCCGAGGATCCGACGATCAACGACCATCTGGGCGATGCCTATTGGCAGGCCGGCCGGCTCCTTGAGGCGCGCTATCAATGGCGCCACGCCCTGCAATTCGGGCCGCAACAGAGCGACATCAAGCCGATCGAGGCAAAGCTCGAACACGGGCTCAACGGCGCCGCCGCGCCGCCGCGCGGCGGCTGAGGCGGCCGACCGGCGGAGCCGCGCGACGTGGCGATCAGCGCCTTCGCGCCGGCGAAGATCAACCTCTATCTGCATGTCGTCGGCCGGCGGGCGGACGGTTATCACCTGCTCGACAGCCTCGTCGCCTTCGCCGATATCGGCGATCGGGTGACCGCCGCCCCGGCTGCCGGCCTGTCGCTCAGGGTCGAGGGCCCCGAAGCGGACGCGCTGAACGGGCTGGGCGAGGACAATTTGGTGCTGCGCGCGGCCCGGCTTCTGGCCGCGCAGGTGAAGCGGGGCGACCCTCGCGGGGCCGCGCTGTCGCTTCACAAGGTTCTGCCGGTATCGTCCGGGATCGGTGGCGGGTCGAGCGACGCCGCGGCGGCGTTGCGCGTCCTCACCCGGCTGTGGCGTCACCCGCTCGACGATGCCGCGCTGACAGCGCTCGCGCTGCCGCTGGGTGCCGACATGCCGGCCTGCCTCACGGCCCGGCCGGTCTGGGTCGGCGGCATCGGCGAGCAACTCGAGGCGGCGGCAGGACTGCCGCCGGCCGGCATTGTCCTCGCCAATCCGCGCCGGAGCCTGCCGACGGCAATGGTGTTCCAGGCGCGGCGTGGACCCTTTGGAGCGGAGGGCCGCTTTGCGCCGATGCCGCGCGACGCGGCCGGGCTGGCTGCGGCGCTCGCTTCCTGCCGCAACGACCTGACCGAGGCCGCGCTGACGCGGGTCCCGGACATCGCCCGCGTGCTCGACCGGCTGGCGCGCCTGCCCGGGGCGCTGATGGCGCGGATGAGCGGCAGTGGCGCGACCTGCTTTGCCCTGTTCGCCGATCGTAGCACCGCGGCGGCGGCGGCAGTGCTGCTGGCGCGCGCAGAACCGGGATGGTGGTCGACCGCCGGCGCGCTGCTGACCGCGGCGCCGCCTGTCGCCGAGGATTGAGAGCCTCGCCAGCGGTAAAGCCGGCGATGTCAGGATTAACGGTTCAACTTTGACAGGGCGCGCGTAAACGTATCGAAATTGCTCTGAGCATAATTTCGCTTGGTCGACGCCCGATCATCTGGGTTGCGTTCGGAGATGGTCGCGGTCGGTACGATCGCTTCTTTTTGATCGACGGTGGGAGCGGCGGTTGGCTGTTTGTCATCATCGGCGGGCGACGCCGTCGTCGAAGTCGCCGGATTTTTGAATTTTTTGGCAAAAGCACTGAGCATCGTCTCCAGTGCGGCAATTTCGCCCTCTTCGGCCTGAAGGCTTCGCATTTCTTCGGCTTGTCTGGTTAGCATTTCCAGGCGCTGGCGCTTCATTTGCTCATTTGCCTGCTCGATGTCAGTGTGCGTCAGCTTCTCCCACATCGCGCCAACCCCTTGTTTCCAGACCGACCCGCAGCCCAGCCGCGCGACTGCCGATCGCTCGCGACCGCCCGGAACGGCAGTCTCCCAACCCCGCCCGGCGGCTGCATTTTCGTTTTTTTGCATTGCGGTGGCAACGCCTTTTGCGCGCCGGAGATGCCTCGCCCGGCGCCGCGCTGCGGCCGTCGCCTTCCGTCGCCCGACCGCGCCGATAGCAATGGCCTACCGACCCGACGCCGCGGCATGATCGCCAGCGGCTACCGTTCGGCGCGCAGCTTGTATAGGCTTGCCCCGTGATCGACGGCGCACGTCTCCAGCTGCCGGATTTTGCATGCGGCAGCGTCTGGCTGGTCGGAGCCGGGCCGGGTGACCCCGGCCTCCTGACGGCGCTGGCGCTGCATGCGCTCGAGCAGGCCGACAGCGTGGTCTATGACGCGCTCGTCGACCGCCGCATCCTGGGGTTGGCGCGGCCGGGCGCGGCCCTCGAATATGCCGGCAAGCGCGGCGGCCGGCCGTCGCCGAGCCAGCCCGATATCTCGGCCCGCCTGATCGCCCTGGCGCGCGACGGGAACCGCGTCTTGCGCCTCAAAGGCGGCGATCCCTGCGTCTTCGGCCGCGGCGGCGAGGAGGGGCTGGCGCTGGCGGCGGCGCAGATCCCGTTCCGCATCGTGCCGGGCATCACCGCGGGGATCGGCGGGCTGGCCTATGCCGGCATCCCGGTGACGCATCGCGAACTGGCCTCCGCCGTCACCTTCGTCACCGGGCATGACCGCGCCGGCGGCGTGCCGGAGGGGGTCGATTGGGCCGCGATCGCGCAGGGCTCGCCGGTTATCGTGCTGTACATGGCGTCGAACCATCTCGCCCGCATCGCTTGCCGCCTGATCGCGGCGGGCCGCAAACCGGACGAGCCGGTCGCGATCGTCAGCCGGGCGACGACCCCCGAGCAGCGCGTCCTGGTGGCGTCCTTGGCGGATGCCGCCGCCGATGCCGCGGCGGCCGGCATCGAGGCGCCGACGATCATCGTGATCGGCGCGGTCGTGCGGCTGCGCGAGGCGCTCGATTGGTTTGGCGTCAACCCGCCTACGGCGGCAGGGCGTTCGGAAACGCCAGCGTGAAATCCAGGTTGAGGCTCGGCCCCCGGTAGGGTTGCGGCGGCGGCGGAAAGCGCCCCACCGCGGCGACCATCTGCACGATCCGCGCGTCGATGTCGGGGTAGCCGGAACTGCGCTTGACGGCAATGCGCGCGATCGTGCCGTCGCGCAGAACGACAACTGTCAATAACGTCTCGCCGCGCCGGCCGGCGAGGAATGACAGCGGCAGCATGTCCTCGTGGCGTCGCGTCAGGGTGACGAGATAGGAGAAGTAGTCGCTTTGCGTCGCCGCGGCGGCCGGCGGCACCGCCCGAGGGACTGCTGGGGCGGTCGCTGCCGGCAGCAGCGGCGCCGGGCGGCGCCGGGCTGGCGGCGGCGGCGCTACCGGCGGCGGGGCGGGCGCGCGCGGCGCGGCCGGTTTTGGCGGCGGTGGCGGGATCGCCGCGACGTGCTGCGGCGGCGAAGGCGGGGCGGCATGCGGTGCCGGCGGAGCGGCGGCGTCTTTCGGCGGCGGCGCGCTCTCGCCGTGCTGTTCGGGAGCGAGCCGACCCGGCGGCGGCTCGCTCGCCGCGGCCGGCCCCTCAAGGACCAGCTGCACCGGGATCGGCGGGGCGATCTCGGCCGGCGCGCTGGTCCAGTCCAAGAGGATCAGCAGCGGCAGCAAATGGACGCTGAGCGAGCCGACGAGGCCGAGCGGCGGCACGCGCTGCCGCGTCGCCGGCGGCAGTTTTTCCGGTTCCGCTTCCCGCTCCTCGCAATCGAGCCACCACGACTGCCCGAATTCGACCGGGAACGGCGCCCAGGCGAAAGCCAGCGCCGGTTCGATCGCGTCGCCGGCGTCCCCGGCCGTCGGATCGAGCCACCACGACTGGCCAAACTCGACCGGGAACGGCGCCCAGGCGAAAGCCAGTTCGAGTGCCGGCTCCTCGGCCCGCGGCGGCGCCGCCGGATCGCGCGCGAACGGCGCCGTCGCCCGACCCTCCGCTGCGGGCGGCGGACGGTCGGCAAGAGGGCGTTCGGGGGGATCGTCCGGCCGCGCGCGCAAAATCCTATCCGGTTAGCCGCCCTAACGCCGCAGCAGCCCGTCGGGGAAGGTTTGTACATACTCCAGTTCGATATTCGGTGCCTGGATCCATTGCGGCAGCGGTGGGAAGCGCCGCACGGTGGAGACCATCCGCTCGATCCGGCTGTCGATGTCGCGATAGCCCGAGCTTTGCTTGATGGCGATGTGCGCGATCGTGCCGTTGTCGCGAACGACGAGCAGCAGAATCGTCCGGCCGTGCCGACCGGCGATGAACGATGGCGGCAGCATGTCGTAATAGCGCCGGATCAGCGTCATGCAATAGGCGAGGTATTCATCGCGCGTCGCCGCTGTCCCGGGGAACGGCGTCCGACGCAGCGCCGGGTGCGGGTTGGGCAGCCGCGCGACAACCGGCTGCGGCCTCCGCTGTTTAACGTAGGGCGGCGGCTTGGGGACCGCCGGCACGGCGGCGTATTGCGGCAGCGCAGCGGGCTTCGGCAATGCCGGCACAAGCTCGGGCGAGGGATGCGGCTCGGGCAGCGGCGCCGCCGCCATCGGCTGTTCCCCCGGTTCGGCGGGTTTCACGGCTGCGGGGCTGGGCGGCGGTGGCGGTGCGGCGGCCGGTTCGCCGGTATCGATCGAGGCGAGCCGGCCCGCCGGGCGATGCTTTGGCTCTTTGATCGGCCGCGGCGGGGGCGGCGGCGGTTCGAGGACGAGCTGCACCGGGATCGGCGCGGCGATCTTGGCCGGCGCGGTCGTCCACTGCAGCAGCAGGAGCAGCGGCAACAGATGGAGGGCGAGCGAGAGGATCGGCCCGAGCCGCGGCCACTGCCGGATGGCGGGCGGCGGTCGCGACGGTTCGGCGATGGCGCGCTCCGGATCGAGCGACGCGACCTTGTCGAATTCGACGGCAACGGGCGCCGTTCCGAGAAGCGGCATGGCCGGCGCGCCGTCGGCCTGGCTCCTTGCCGCCCGGTCGATCTCGAACAGGTCGAGAAGATTGTCCGGCCGCACCAGCGGATCCTTGGGCGTCGGTGAAGGCGTCAACCGGCGCCGTCGGCGAGACCGGCGAGGTCCAGCCAGGCGGCCTCGTCGAGCATCGCCACGCCGAGCGAGGCGGCGCGCGCCGCCTTCGAACCGGCCTCTGCACCGATCACGACGTAATCGGTCTTGGACGACACCGAACTGGCGACATTGGCGCCCAACGCCTCGGCCCGCGCCTTGGCTTCCGCGCGGGACATCGAATCGAGGCTGCCGGTAAAGACGATCGTCTTGCCGGAAAGCGGCGAGGCGGTGCGCCGCGCCGGTGCCTCGTAGTCGAGCACGCCGATTTCGCCGGCGAGGTCGTCGAGGATCGCGCGGTTATGCGGTTCGGCGAAAAACCCGATGATGTCGGCCGCCATATCCTCGCCGATGCCGTGCACGTCGAGCAGATCGGCATGGGCAGCGCTCTGCGGGTCCTGCGCCGCCGCCATCGCGCTGCGCCATTCCGCCAGCGAGCGATAGCGCCGCGCCAAGAGCCGCGCCGTCGCCTGCCCGACCTGCGGGATGCCGAGCGCGTTGATGAAGCGGTCCAGCACGATGCGGCGGCGCTGGTTGATCGCGGCGATCAGCTTGCCGGCGCTGACCTCGCCCCAGCCCTCGCGCCCGGCGATCGCCTCGGGCCGCAGCCGGAAGATGTCGCCGGGCTGGCGGATCAGCCCAGCCTCCCAGAAATCGGCGATGTGTTTGGCGCCGAGCCCCTCGATGTCAAAGCAATCGCGCGACACGAAATGGCGCAGCCGCTCGACCGCCTGCGCCGCGCAGATCAGCCCGCCGGTGCAGCGCCGCACCACCATACCGTGCTCGCGCACCGCGAGGCTGTCGCAGATCGGGCACTTGTCCGGGAATTTGTAGGGTTCGGCGCCGTCCGGCCGGCGCTCGATGACGACCCCGACGATCTGCGGGATCACGTCGCCGGCGCGCTGCACGATGACCGTGTCGCCGATGCGGACATCCTTGCGGGCGATCTCGTCCTCGTTGTGCAGCGTGGCGCGCTGCACGACAACGCCGCCGACCGTGATCGGCTCCAGCACCGCGACCGGCGTCAACGCGCCCTGACGACCCACCGAGATCAGGATGTCGCGCAGCACGGTCTGCGCCTGCTGCGCCGGGAATTTGTGCGCGAGCGCCCAGCGCGGCGCGCGGCTGACCGTGCCGAGCCGGTTTTGCGTCGCGATGCTGTTGACCTTGTAGACGACGCCGTCGATGTCGTAGGGCAATGTGGCGCGCTCGGCGCCGATCTCGCGGTAATAGTCGAAAACCGCATCGATGCCGAGGCAGCGGCGGGAACGCGGATTGACGACGAAGCCCCACTCGCCGAAGCGGGCCAGCGCCTCCTCATGCGTCTGGGCAAACGGCGCGCTGACCTCGCCCCAGGCATAAGCGAAGAATTTGAGCGGCCGGCGGGCCGTGATCTGCGGATCGAGCTGGCGCAGCGAACCGGCCGCAACATTGCGCGGATTGGCATAGATCGGCTCGCCGGCGGCGGCACGCTCTTCGTTGATCGCAAAGAAGCCGGCGCGCTCCAGGTACACCTCGCCGCGCACCTCGAGGATGTCGGGCCAATCGGTGCCCGCGAGCACGCTCGGCACGCTCTTGAGGGTGCGCAGATTGGCCGTCACATCCTCGCCGGTGACGCCGTCGCCGCGCGTCGCGCCGAGCGTCAATCGACCATGCTCGTAGCGCAAGGCCGCCGACAGCCCATCGATCTTGGGCTCGGCCATGACGTCGATGATCCAGTCATCGACGCCGGCAACGGCGCCCGGGCGGCGCAGGAACCGCACGATCCCGGCAAAGAAATCGCGCACATCCGCCTCGGCAAAGGCGTTTTCCAGGGACAGCATCGGGACGCTGTGGGTGACCTTGGCAAAGCCCGCGGCGGGCGCCGCGCCGATATGGCGCGACGGGCTGTCGCTGCGGATCAGCCCGGGAAAGCGCGCCTCGATCGCGACATTGCGTTGGCGCAATTCGTCGTAGGCGGCATCGGAGATTTCCGGCGCATCCTTGGCGTAATAGAGCTGGTCGTGATGCGCGACCGTCGCGGCCAGACGCGCCAGTTCGGCGCGCGCCTGCGCCTCGCTCAGCTCCTCGACCGGCAGCGCCTCGACCGCCAGCGCCTCGACCGGCAGTGCCTCGACCGGCAGTGCCTCGACCGGCAGCGCCTCGACATCTGCCGTCTTCATGAGCGGGCCCCGGCGATCAGGCTGGCCGCGGCGGCGCGCGCCTCGGCGGTGACGGTGCTGCCGGACAGCATGCGCGCGATCTCCTCCTGGCGCGTGTCGGCGTCGAGTTCCTCGACCCGGGTCACCGTCGCGCGCTCGGCCTGGCGCTTGGCGACCAGCCAGTGATGCGCGCCGCGCGCCGCGACCTGCGGCGAATGGGTCACCACCAGCACCTGCAACCGGGCGCCGAGCCGCTGCAGGCGCTCGCCGACCGCCGCCGCGACGGCGCCGCCGATGCCACTGTCAACCTCGTCGAAAATCAGCGTCGGCACCGATGAGATGCCTGACAGCACGAGCTTCAGCGCCAGCATGAAGCGCGACAGCTCGCCGCCCGAGGCGATCCGCGCCAAGGGGCCGAACGGCGCTCCGGGGTTGGTCGCCACCTCGAACTGCACGCGCTCGACGCCATGTTCGCCCCAATCCGCCTCGGCGAGCGGCGTCAGCACGGTGCGAAACCGCGCCTTGTCGAGGCGCAGCGGTTTCAGCTCGGCGGCGACCGCGGCATCGAGCCGCCGCGCGGCTTGCTGGCGGGCACGCGAGACCGCTTCGGCCGCGGCGATGTAGCCGGCGCGCGCCGCCGCCGCCGCGTCGTCCAGCGCCGCGACCTCCTCGGCGCCCGAATCGATCAGGGCGAGACGGGCGGCGAGGGTTTCGCGCAGGCGCGGCAGGTCGGCGACCCTGACGTCGTGCTTGCGGGCCAGCCCGCGCAATGTAAAGAGCCGCTCCTCGAC
This sequence comes from Allostellaceae bacterium, assembly GCA_035534535.1. Classification (GTDB taxonomy): domain Bacteria; phylum Pseudomonadota; class Alphaproteobacteria; order ATCC43930; family CGMCC-115725; genus DATARH01. Next base: position 22,269 of record DATLRS010000021.1, read on the forward strand.
CTCCTCGAGCTCGCGCGGATCGAACTCGAGCGCATGGCTGGCCTGGGTCAGCGCGGCCAGCGCCTCGCCGGTTTCGGCGGCGGCGCGTTCGGCGGCGGCCAAGGCGCCGTCGAGCAGGCCCTGCGCCCGGTCGCGGGCGCGCTCCAGGCGGCGCAGGGCGCGCGCCAGCGCCTGCTGCGTCCCACCCTCGCCGTCGATTTCGGCGATCGCCTCGGCGATCGCCTCGCCGAGCCGCTCGGCGTTCTGCAACAGGGCGCGGCGCGCGGCCAGCCGCTCCTCCTCGTCGCCTTCCGGCATCAGCGCATCGAGTTCGGCGCGCTGATGGCGCAGCAGATCCTCCTCGGCCCGGCTGTCGGCGAGCAGCCGGGCCGCTTCGGCGGCCCGCTCGCGGGCGCGTCGCCACGCCTGCCAGGAGGCGGCCAGGGCGGCCTCTCGGCCGGCAAAGGCGTCGAGCAGGGCGCGATGCGTCGCCGGGTCGAGCAGTCCGCGCTGCTCGCCCTGGCCCTGGATCTCGACGAGGCTCTCGCCAAGCTCGCGCAGCAGCCCGACGCTCGCCGGCTCGTCATTGACGAAGGCGCGGCTGCGGCCGTCGGCGGCGACGGTGCGGCGCAGCACGATCGCGCCGGCGAGGTCGGTTGCAATGCCCGCCGCGTGCAGGATCGCGCCGGCCGGATGGCTGGGCTCGACGGCAAACTCGGCGGCGACAGCGGCCTGCTCGGCGCCGGGGCGCACCAGGCTCGCATCGCCGCGGCGGCCGAGCGCGAGGCCCAGCGCGTCCAACAGGATCGACTTGCCGGCCCCGGTCTCGCCGGTCAAGACGCACAGCCCCGGCCGGAACGCGAGGCTCAGGCGGTCGATCAGGACGACATCGCGGATGGTGAGGCCGAGCAGCATGCCTGGCGGCGCGGTTGATGGATGCCGCCCATGATATAAGGCGCCGCCCGCGCAAGCCAGCAGCGCCGCTTCGGGGTAGCCGCCGTGGCTGGCGCCGACAGCGAAAACCGCCGCAGGCGGACCGGAGGAGGGGAGCATTATCCCCGCCTCCGACGCCGCCGTTAGCACCCACAGAAGGACACCCGTTAGCACCCGAGCTGTCCACACACGATGATATGGTTAATTTGTCACCAAATGGTTAACCGCTGGTAACGTTCGCCAACGCGGGTTGCGACGGGCGGGCTGATGCGCCTGCGTTCCCCGGGCCGGCCGCGCCGCGCCGCCGCGTGCAAAGCCGAGCCGAACCGGGCTAGGTTTGCCGCCGGCAAGATTTCGTTGGGAGGACCATCATGCGCCTGCAAGGAAAGATCGGCCTCGTCACGGCGGCGGCCTCGGGCACGGGGCGGGCCGGCACCTTACGTTTCGCGCACGAGGGAGCCGCGGTCGGGGTGGCCGATATCGATCAGGCTGGCGTCGATGCCGGTCTCCCTCTCCCCCCTAGAAGGGCGGCGGGGGGACATGTGGATCGCGCCTAGCAATTCTGCTTAGGGGACATCGCCATGACCGAGATTGCGCACCGTTTCATCGAGACGAACGGCATCCGCATGCACGTGGCGGAGGCGGGGTCGGGGCCGCTGGTCGTGCTCTGTCACGGCTTTCCCGAATCCTGGTATTCGTGGCGGCATCAGTTGCGCGCGCTTGCCGAGGCCGGGTTTCACGCGGTGGCGCCGGATATGCGCGGCTACGGCCAGACCGACCGTCCGGAAGCGATCGACCAGTACTCGCTCCTTCACCTGGTTGGCGACATCGTCGGCCTGCTCGATGCGCTGGGTGCGGCGCAGGCGGTCATCGCCGGCCATGATTGGGGCGCGCCGGTCGCCTGGCACGCCGCGCTACTGCGTCCCGATCGGTTCCGCGGCGCGATCGGTCTCAGCGTGCCGTATCGACCGCGCGGTCATGCCCGCCCGACCACGCTGATGCCGCAGACCGACGACGCCGTCTTCTATCAGCTCTACTTTCAAGCCCCGGGCGTCGCCGAGGGCGAGCTCGAGCAGGACGTCCGTCGCACGATCGGCGGCATTCTGTTCTCGGCGTCTGGCGATTCGCCGCGTTCCCAGAAAAGCGCGTGGACGGGCTCGGATGGGGCTCGCGGCACCGTCGGCATGGTTCCGCGTCACGGGGGGCTGCTCACCGGCATGACAAACCCGGACGCGCTGCCGCCCTGGCTGCAACAGGCCGATCTCGACGTCTACGCGGCGGAATTCGCCCGCACCGGGTTTCGTGGCGGCCTGAACTGGTATCGCAACATCGACCGCAACTGGGAGCTGCTCGCCCCCTTCGCCGGCGCGCAGGTGACTGTGCCGGCGCTTTACGTGGCTGGCGATCGCGATATCGTTGTGGCGTTTCCCGGCATGGATCGGCTGATCCCCGCCCTGTCGACTTTCGTCCCGCAGCTCAGCGGCACGATCATGCTGCCGGGCTGCGGTCATTGGACCCAGCAGGAGCGACCCGTGGAGGTCACCGCCGCGATGATCGATTTCCTGCGCCGCCTCTAGGCGCGAGCGTCCGGCCCGGCTCGCCTTCAGCCCTGGCGGAAATAGTGGACGCTGAACAGCCGGTTGCGGTCCGTCCAGGTAGCGACCGGGATGAAGCCGGCGCGGCGGGCGAGCGCATGGAATTCGGGGATCGCGTATTTGTATGAGTTTTCGGTGTGGATCAGCTCGTTGGCGGCGAACGCAAAGCGCCGGCCGGCGATCGTCGCGGTCTGCGCGGCAAGGCTCTCGAGGTAGAGTTCGACGCAGCCCTTTTGCGGGCTGTAGCGGGCGACATGCCGGAACCGATCGACAGCGATGTCGCCGTCGAGCTCGCGGTTGATGCGCTCCAACAGGTTGAGGTTGAAGGCGGCGTTGGTTCCCGCCCGGTCGTTGTAGGCCGCTTCGAGAATGTCGGGGTCTTTTTTCAGGTCGGCGCCGATCAACATCTCACCCTGGGGTCCGAGCAGTTCGGCGCAATGGCGCAAGAAGCGCACGACCGCCTCGGGCTCGAAATTGCCGATCGTCGATCCCGGGAAAAAGCCGACCCGCTTCCCCTTCGGGCCGGGCAGCGGCGGCAGCGGGAACGGGCGGGTATAATCGGCACACACCGCGACGACCGGCAGTTCGGGAAAATCGGCGGCAAGCTGGGCGGCGGCTTCGCGCAGATGGTCGCGCGAGATGTCGACCGGCACGTAGGCGGCCGGCGCCTTCAGCGCCTGCAGCAGAATGCGCACCTTGACGCTGGCACCGCTGCCCAGTTCGACAAGCCGGCAATGCGGCCCGAGATGGGAAGCGATCTGGCCGGCATACTCGTGAAGAATCGCGATCTCGGTGCGGGTCAGATAGTATTCCGGGACTTCGCAGATCTGCTCGAACAAGGCCGAACCGCGCGCGTCATAGAAGAACTTGCACGGCAGCGTTTTCGGCTCGCGGCCGAGGCCGGCCAGCACCGCGTCGCGAAAGCTTTCCTCGCCGGGCGCCAGATCGTGAAAAACAAACTCGCTGCCATCCATCCTTAACAATCCTCCGCCAGCCGCAGCCCGGAAAATGCCCAGCGCGCCGCGGGCGGGAAGAAATTGCGATAGGTGATGCGCAGATGGCCGGCCGGCGTCACCGCCGCGCCACCGCGCAACACCATCTGGTTCGACATGAACTTGCCGTTGTATTCGCCGATCGCGCCGGTCACCGGGCGAAAGCGCGGATAGGCGATATAGGGGCTCGCCGTCCATTCCCAGACATCGCCGATCATCTGGCGCAACGCCGGCTTGCCGTCAGTCGCGGCCGTGTCCGGACACGGATGGAGATGGCCGCTGTCGGCCAAATTGCCGCGGGGCGGCCGGCCGTTGTCCAGCGCGTCAGCGGCCAATTCCCATTCCGCTTCGCTCGGCAGGCGCTTGTCGGCCCAGCGGGCATAGGCGTCAGCCTCATAGAAGCTGACATGGCAGACCGGCTCCAGCGGATCGAGCGGGCGCTCGCCCGACAGCGTGAAAATCCGCCACTCGGCATCGGCCCGACGCCAGTAAAGCGGCGCCCGCCAGGCCTGCTGCTGCACATTCGCCCAGCCGTCCGACAGCCACAATTCGGGCCGGCGATAGCCGCCATCGGCGATGAATTCGAGATAGTCGCCGCACGACACCGGATGGCTGGCGAGGCGGAACGGGTCGAGCCAGACCTTGTGGCGCGGCCCCTCATTGTCGAAGGCGAAATCGCCGCCGGCATGGCCGATCTCGACAAGCCCACCGGCAAACCCGATCCATTGTCGCCGTGGCGCCGCGGCCACCGCATGGGGGCGCGGCGCCTGATAGGCGGGCAGCAGCGGATTGACCGAAAAGACGTGCTTGATGTCCATCACGATCAGTTCCTGGTGCTGCTGCTCGTGATGCAGGCCGAGTTCGACCAGCGGCGCCGCCTCGCGCCAGGTCGCCGCACCCGCCCCCTCGATCAGCCGCAGCATCGCCGCCGTGACGTGGTCGCGGTAGGCGCCGACCGCCTCGACCGATGGGCGCGACAGCAGCCCGCGCTCGGGCCGCGGATGGCGCGGGCCGGCCGCCTCGTAGTAGGAATTGAACAGATAGGCGAAGGCGGGATCGAACACCCGGTAGCGAGGGTCGAGCGGCCGCAGGATGAAGGTCTCGAAAAACCAGCTGGTATGCGCGAGATGCCATTTCGTCGGGCTGGCATCCGGCATCGACTGGATTGCCTGGTCCTCCGGGGTGAGGTTGGCGGCGAGCGCCTCGCTCTCCCGACGGATCTCGGCAAAGCGATCGCGCGCGGCAATGCGGTCTGCAACGCGCGACGGCGCGTCTACGGCTGTGTCGAACACCTGGGTTCCCCCGTCAGCATTATCTCCCGCCAACGCCCGGCCGCCGGCTTTTGTCTCCGCCCGCGCACCGCGCACGGGCACCGCAACGCGTGACATATGGCCGGTCGCGGCGAGTCTGTAAACCTTGCCGTGGGGAGAGGGAGCCTAGCCGAGATAGCGTTCGCACCGATCCCGCTCGACGGCGGCGGTGCCAGCTAAAGCGGGAGTTCGCCGTCGCCAGCCGCGCGCGCCCCGCATGGACGTTGTGTCGCAGCCCCGTGACGCGCGGCCCAAACGAAACGGCGGCGCCATATCGGAGGCGCCGCACGCGTCGGAAGTGACGGATTTTCTTACACGATCCTGCGGCGGCGACGGCCGAACAGGCTCAACCCGATCAGCCCGGTGCCGAGCAGCAGCAGCGAGCCCGGCTCGGGTACGGCCGTGGCGGTCGAGAAGGCGTTTTGGAGGATCGAGCTCTGCGCGCTGCCTGCAGTACCTGAGAAATCGTTCTGATCCTTGATGACGCTCAGGCTCGCGATCGGATCGAACGTCGCGGTGGTTGAGCCGGGCGCTAGCAGGCTTAAGACGACGCCGTTGCTCAAGGTTTCGGATATCACGGCGGTGCCCGTGCCAGTCGTGGTGCCGGTGAACGAGAGGTACGCGTCGATGATATCCGGGTTCGCCGCCACATTGTAGGTCCACGCGACATCGGCCGAACTGCCGGCGGTGAGGCCCGTATTCGACGCATAGTTCAATGACAGGCCATATTCCGTAACGGCGCCATTGACGAAGCTGAGCGGCGTGAAATTGCCCAATGTGACCGATCCGCTCCCGCTCGCCGTGGTGCTGACCGCGATGTTGCTGAATGTCACCGGACCGACGTTGCACGAAAAGCCGCTCGCCGAATAATTGGCGACCGTATCTGTCATGCACACCCCGGCCCACGCCGACGATGTCCCCAGCGCCGCAGATCCGGTCAACAGGAGCCCTCCCAGGACTGCGGCCGGTAAGATAGACCGGGTGATGTTTTTCATGCTGCACTCCCAACCAAGTTGACTTCCAACCGCAATTGCGCTGGCCACACCTTCCAGGCAAGAAGCGGGCCAGCCCGCGGGAGCCACCCATCACCTTGATATACATATAGAAAAAATGAGCCGGCGATCCGGCCTCTTCAGGATTGTAACCTATCCCGACACGCGATATCTGTGCGCCGCGGCAGCCCCTTGCACCGGCCGCCCACCGGCCGCTCACCGGCCTCCGGCTTTGGGGCGTTGCGACAGGACGTAGATCACCAGCGCCGCCACCGCGAGCGCAAACCAAGTGATCGCATATTGCAGGTGGTGGTTCGGCAACTCCGGCAACGTCACGCCGCCCTCGGGCCAGCCGCCCGGGTTGGGCGCGGCGTCGGCGTCGATATAGAACGGCGCCACCGGCGCCAGCCGGTCGGCGGCGCTGATTGCCGCGAGGTCGATCCAATACCACTCGCCGCGCGCCGGGGTGTTGTCGGGGACGAACCAGCCCGGCTTCTGCGACGCCAGGCGCAGCCGGCCGGCGACATGCACATTGCCGGAGGGCTCGCCGGCCCGGCGGCTGGCGCGATCCTTGAGCCGGGTCGGGACAAAGCCGCGGTTGACGAAGACGATGCGGCCGCCGGCTTCGCGCAACGGCGTCAGGACGTCGAAGCCGGCGCCGCCGGCCGGCCCGATGGCGTGGACCAGGATCTCGCGGTCGTAGAGGAAGACGCCCTGGTCGGCGACGCGGCGCAACGCCAGCGGGCGGGCCTGCGCCAGGGTCAGCGGCGGCATCACCGGCGGCGCGGCGAGGGTTGCCGCGCGCTGCGCGATCAGGCCCTCCTTCCAGTGCAGGCGCTCGACTTGCCACACCCCGAGGCCGAGGCAGAGCACGACGATCGGCAGGGTAATCAGGGTCGGCGCCAGATGCGGGCGAAACCCGCCGATGCGCAAACTCATGCAGCGGGCGGGGCGTGCAACAGATAATGCCGGTAATGCAGCGCGATCAGCCCGGCCTTGAGCGGTCGCAGCATCGCGATCGCGCCGCCGGCGATCAACGGCGTCCATAGCACGATATGAACCCAGATCGGCGGGCTGAAAGTGACCTCGACCCAACCGGCGAGCCCGACCACGATCAGCCCGAGAAGGAGGATCACAAACACCGCCGGGCCATCGCCCGCATCCTGGGCCGAAAAGTCGAGGCCACAGGCGGCGCAGGCCGGGCGCACGGTCAACAGGCCGGTAAACAGCCGTCCCTCGCCGCAGCGCGGACAACGGCAGAGAAGCGCGGCGTGCGCCAGCGACACCGGCGCGTAGCGGCGCTCGTCGTCATTCATGTCGCGTCGGCCGGGGCGGATCGAGCCTGCCGCGCCGCAACAATCGTTGCCGGGCTTATCGCGCTCCCCGCCTCAGCCGGCATAACCCTCGGGTATGGCATGGCCCATGCCCCACCAATAGACGCAGACGAACAGGAACAGCCAGACGACATCGACGAAATGCCAGTACCACGCCGCCGCTTCCATGCCGAAATGATGGTCCGGCTTGAAATGGCCCTGCGTCGCACGCCACAGGCACACCGCGAGGAAAGTCGTGCCGATGATGACGTGGAACCCGTGAAACCCGGTCGCCATGAAAAATGTCGACGGATAGATGCCGCCGGTGAAGGCAAACGCGGCGTGACTGTATTCATAGGCCTGGACCGAGGTGAAGCAGAGGCCGAGCAGCACCGTCACGACGAGGCCCTGGACCAGGCCCTTCTGGCGGCCCTCCAACAGGGAATGATGCGCCCAGGTCACCGTGGTGCCGGACAGCAGCAGGATCAGCGTGTTGAGAAACGGAAACTCGAACGGCTCGAACGGGTGGATGCCCTTGGGCGGCCACACGCCGCCGACCGGGAACAGGCTCGACGAAAAAAACGCCCAGAAGAAGGCCGCGAAGAACATCACCTCGGAGGCAATGAACAGCGCCATGCCGTAGCGCATGCCGAGCTGCACGACCGGGTTGTGGTAGCCCCCGAAGGTCGCCTCGCGGATCACGTCGCGCCACCACACCGCCATCGTGCCCAGGACGCAAATGAGGCCGATGATCAAGAGGATCCAGGTGTGGCCATAGTGCATGTAGAGGAGCCCGCCGGTGGCCAATAGGCCGGCCGACATCGCCCCGACGATCGGCCACGGGCTCGGATCGACGAGATGGTAGGGATGCTTCGGCGCGCCATGAGCATTCCCATGGTCAACCGCGTGGAGGTCGGCGTGGGTGTCGGTCATCTCTCTCCGCCAGATTCGCTCGATGCCAGATTCGCTCGCTTAAGGTGATCCGCCGCCCACCCGCACCAGGGCAATGACGTAAAACAGCGCCACCAGCGCCAGCAGCACGACGAGCAGCGCCCGGTTGCGGGCGCGCATCCGCCGCTCGCGCTCGTTCGTCCCCTTGGTGTCCATGATCTCGCTCACCATGACCGCGCCGCGCCCGCGAGGTGGTCCACCAGCAGCAAGGTGAAGATCAGGAACAGGTAAAGCAGCGAGAAGGCAAACATATGCCGCGCGCTGCGCTCGCTTTCGTCGCGCCAGACGCGCACCGCCGTGCCGGTGAACACCACGCTGAGCGCGCCGGCGCAGACCCCATAAAGCGGGCCCGCCACCCCGAGCAGCCACGGCGCCAGGCTCACCGGCCACAGCACCAGCGTATAGAGCAGCATCTGGCGCCTGGTCTCGCGTGCTCCGGCGACGACCGGCAGCATCGGCACCCCGGCGGCCTCGTATTCGCCGGCGCGATAGAGCGACAACGCCCAGAAATGCGGCGGCGTCCAGAAAAAGACGATCGCAAACAGCGCGACGGCGCCCCAGCCGACATCGCCGGTCACCGCGGCCCAGCCGATCAGCGGCGGCAACGCACCGGCGGCGCCGCCGATCACGATGTTCTGCGGCGTGCGGCGCTTCAGCCAGATCGTATAGACGAAGACATAAAAGGCGATCGTCAACGCCAATAGCTGCGCCGCGACCCAGTTGACCGCCAGCCCCATCACGACAACCGCCCAGACCGCCAGCACGACGCCGAAGCCGAGCGCCTCGCCCGGCATCATGCGCCCGGCCGGCAAGGGCCGCGACGCGGTCCGCCGCATCACGGCGTCGATGTCGCGGTCGTACCACATGTTGATGGCGCCCGAGGCGCCGGCGCCGACCGCGATGCACAGCACCGCCACCGCCGCCAGCACCGGGTGAAGATGCCCCGGCGCCACGACCAGCCCGACAAACCCGGTGAACACGACGAGCGACATGACCCGCGGCTTCAGGATCCGGACATAGTCGCCGACCGCCGCCCCGGCATAGGGGAATGCCGCAATCGAGGGAAGCTCGCTCATCTCGCCGCCCGTCGGGCTCGCTCGCGCACCGGACGGCGCACTAATGCCCCGCCGGGGCGATCACCGGCACCTCGTCATAGCTGTGGAACGGCGGCGGTGAGGACACCGTCCATTCGAGCGTCGTCGCTCCCTCGCCCCAGTAATTGGCGCCGACCCGCTTGCCGGCAAACAGCGTGTGGAACACGATGAAGATGAAGAACAGCGTCGAGGCATAGGAGATATAGGCGCCGATCGACGACACGTAATTCCACCCGGCGAACGCATCGGGATAGTCCGGGATGCGGCGCGGCATGCCGGCCAAGCCGAGGAAGTGCATCGGGAAGAAGCACAGATTGACGCCGATGAAGGTGATCCAGAAATGGATCTTGCCAAAGGTTTCATTGTACTGCCGCCCCGACATCTTGCCGATCCAGTAATAGAACCCGGCATACAGCGAGAACACCGCCCCCAGCGACAGCACGTAATGGAAATGCGCGACGACGTAATAGGTGTTGTGCAGGGCGAAATCGACACCGGCATTGGCCAGCACCACGCCGGTCACGCCACCGACGGTGAACAGGAAGATAAAGCCGATGGCAAACAGCATCGGGGTCTTGAACTCGATGGAGCCGCCCCACATCGTGGCGATCCAGGAAAAGATCTTCACGCCGGTCGGCACCGCGATGACCATCGTCGCCGCGGTGAAATAGGCGCGGGTATCGACGTTGATGCCGGTGGTGAACATGTGGTGCGCCCACACGACAAACCCGACGCCGCCGATCGCCACCATCGCATAGGCCATGCCGAGATAGCCGAAAATCGGCTTTTTCGAGAAGGTCGAGATGACCTGCGAGACCATGCCGAACCCCGGCAGGATCATGATGTAGACTTCGGGGTGGCCGAAGAACCAGAACAGGTGCAGGAACAGCAACGGATCGCCGCCGCCCGCCGGATTGAAGAACGAGGTGCCGAAATTGCGGTCGGTCAGCAGCATCGTGATCGCCCCGGCCAGCACCGGCAGCGCCAACAGCAACAGGAACGCGGTGACGAGGATCGACCAGACGAACAGCGGCATGCGGTGCAGGGTCATCCCCGGCGCGCGCATGTTGAAGATCGTCGTGATGAAGTTGATCGAACTCATGATCGACGAGGCGCCGGCAAGGTGCAGCGCGAAGATCACCATGTCGACCGCCGGCCCCGGATGCCCGCCCGGCCCGGCCGAAGACAGCGGCGGGTAGATCGTCCAGCCGACCCCAGCACCCGCACCGTTGACCCCGTCGCCGGCGCCGAACTGGGTCGACAGCAAGAGCAGCAGGAAGGACGGGACCAGCAGCCAGAAGCTGACATTGTTCATGCGCGGGAAGGCCATATCCGGCGCGCCGATCATCAACGGCACGAACCAGTTGCCAAAGCCGCCAAAGGTCGCCGGCATGACCACGAAAAACACCATGATCAGGCCGTGCGCCGTGATGATGACGTTATAGACCTGGTCGTCGGTGATCAGCGTGTTGCCCGGATACATCAGCTGGGCGCGCATCACGACCGACAGCGCACCGGCCAGCACCGCCGCGAAGATCGCAAAGCAGATGTACAGCGTGCCGATGTCCTTGTGGTTGGTCGAGGCCAGCCAGCGGGTGAAGAAGCCCGGCCGATGATCGTGCGCCGCGTGCCCTGCGTCGGCGGTTGCATCGTGGTAAGCCATCGCGAGACCTCTTCCTCTTGTCAGTTGCCGGCGGGCGCGGTACCAGACCGGGCCGGCTGGCCGTCACCCGTCGCCGCAGCGACAAGCGTCACGTGCGGCGCCGGCGCGTCATGTCGGTGCGCCGCCACGTCGTTCACCGGCGCCGTCGCGGCGAATTGCTTCTTCGCAGTTGCCAGCCATTTGTCGAAATCGGGCTTCGACAGCGCGACGACCTCGATCGGCATGTGGGAATGGTTGATGCCGCAGATCTGGTTGCACTCGCCGTAATAGGTCCCGGTATGCAGGATCCGGAACCATGATTGGTTGGTCCGGCCGATGACCGCATATTCCTGAACCCCGAACGAGGGCACATACCAGCTGTGGATCACGTCGGTGCTGGTGACCAGCACCCGGACGCTGGTATTGACGGGCACAACCAACGGGTTATCGACCGTGAGCAGGCGCGGCTGACCCGGCTTCAGATCCTTTTCCGGGACGATGTTGCTGTCGAACGCGAGCCGCTGGTCCGGATAGGCGTAGGACCAGTACCACTGATGGCCGGTGACCTTGATCGTCATCGCCGCAGGGGGCACCCGGTCCATGTAATACATCAGCTTGAAAGACGGGATCGCGATGATGACGAGGATCAGGATCGGAACGATGGTCCACAGGATCTCGATCGTCGTGTTGTGCGAGGTCCGGCTCGGCACCGGGTTGCGTGTGTGATGGAACCGCACCATCACGTAAACCAGGAGGCCGAGTACAAATATCGTGATCAGAAAGATGATGATATCGAGTTCGTCGTGGAAGGCAGCGATCCGCTCGTGCACCGGGGTCGCCGAGGGCTGCATGCCGAGTTCCCAGGGCCGCGGCTGGGCCGCCCAGGCGCCGCTGGCGAACGCCGCCGCGCCGGGCAGCGCCAGCGCGAGGACAGCAAACGCCCGCAACGCCGCGCTCCGCGTGATCGATTTCGTCAACCGCCCCATCTTCCTGCAGCCCCTCTTCGGCGAGGGCGCCCTCCCCGACGAGGGCGCGGATCGGCCGTGCCGCCAGGCATGCGGCCCGGAGCCGCCGTTCGGATTACGCTGTTCCGAGCGCAAGGTCCGGGCATCGCGCCGCGCAGCTGCCACCGCGCGACTGCCCCATCCCGCCGAAGCCGGACGGCAACAACCAACGCGTCCGACCCTACACCAAAGCCCGGCGAGGCGACAACTCGGGGGCAATCCCGCCAGCCGCGACCGATTGCGGCACGCCGTCGCACGAGGGCGAAGGTGCGCCGCGCCGTCAACCGGGCCGGAAGCACGATCGAGGCTTTCGCCGCCGCCCTTTCGCGACCATATTTCCAGCTATGATACCCGTGAATCGTCGATCCCGGAGCCCCGCATGACCAATCTCGCCGTAACCAACGATTTGTTCTTCGCTCGCACCGGCCTCGATCCGCAGCGGGTCGAAAGCATCGTCGGCGAGGCGCTCGCCGGGATGGATGACGGTGAATTATTCCTCGAATACAGCCAGTCGGAGAGTGTCGCGCTCGATGACGGCCGCATCAAAAGCGCCGCCTTCGACACGACCCAGGGTTTCGGGTTGCGCGCCGTCGCCGGCGAGGCGGCCGGCTATGCGCATGCCTCCGAACTGTCGGAGGCGGCGCTGCGCCGCGCCGCGGCGGCGGTGCGGGCGGTCGCCGGCGGCCACGCCGGCACCCTCGCCGACCCGCCGCCCGGCACCAACCGCGCGCTCTATACCGACATGAACCCGCTCGGCATCGTCGATCTGGCGGCCAAGACGCGGCTCCTGGCCGAGATCGACGCCTATGCGCGCTCGCGCGACGCGCGGGTGCGGCAGGTCATGGCCTCGCTCTCCGGCGTCTGGCAGGCGGTGCAGATCGTCCGCCAGGACGGACGCCGCGCCGCCGATATCCGCCCCTTGGTGCGGCTCAACGTCTCGATCGTCGTCGGCGACGGCGACCGCATGGAGACCGGCTCGCACGGCGCCGGCGGCCGGGTCACTTATGACTATTACCTCGACCCCGAACACTGGCGCGCGCAGGTCGACGAGGCGCTGCGCCAGGCGCTCACCAATCTCGGCTCGGTGCCGGCGCCGGCCGGCGAGATGACCGTGGTGCTGGGCCCCGGCTGGCCCGGCGTCATGCTGCACGAGGCGGTCGGGCACGGGCTCGAAGGCGATTTCAACCGCAAGAAGACCTCGGCCTTTTCCGGGATGATCGGCCAGCGGGTCGCGGCCAAGGGGGTCACCGTCGTCGATGACGGCACCATGCCCGATCGCCGCGGCTCGCTGACCATCGACGACGAGGGCACGCCGTCGGGCTATACCGTGCTGATCGAGGACGGCATCCTCAAGGGCTACATGCAGGACCGGCTCAACGCCCGCCTGCTCGGCATGGCGCCGACCGGCAACGGACGGCGCGAGAGCTTCGCGCATGCGCCGATGCCGCGCATGACCAACACCTACATGCTGGCCGGCGAGCGCGACCCGCAGGAGATCATCGGCTCAGTGAAGCGCGGCCTTTATGCCGTCAATTTCGGCGGCGGCAGCGTCGACATTACCTCGGGCAAGTTCGTCTTCTCCGCGTCGGAAGCCTACCTGATCGAGGACGGCAAGGTCGGCCCCGCGGTCAAGGGCGCCACCCTGATCGGCAACGGGCCCGACGCGATGACCAAGGTCACGATGATCGGCAACGATCTGAAGCTCGACGACGGGGTCGGGACCTGCGGCAAGGACGGCCAGGGGGTGCCGGTCGGGGTCGGCCAGCCGACGCTGCGCATGGACGGGCTGACGGTCGGCGGCACCGCGGCGTGACGGCGCCGCATCGCATCGACAATCCTTCGCGCCTCTAGCGGCCACGCATTGTCGTCACTCGCCTGCCGGCTCGTTCTGCGTGCGCTGCTCGGCGCGCTGCTCGGCGCGCTGCCGCTCGCCGCGGCCCGCGCCTGCGATTTCGACCACGCGCCGTCGAGCCGCTGGTCGGTTGCCGCCGAGCGCGGCGTCTGGTGGCTCAAGACGCCGTGCGGCGACCCGTTCTACAGTCTCGGCGTCAACGTCATCGACGGCGGCACCGGCGGCGAAACAGCGCTCGGCAAGGCCTATGCCGGCTATCGCTGGCAGGCGCTCGCGCCGACGCTGTCCGGCTGGATCGCCGACACGCGCGCGCGGCTGCTGCGGTGGGGTTTCAACAGCGCCGGCGGCTGGTCATTGCCGCCGCAGCAGCTGCGTCTGCCGACCGTGATCGACCTCGAACTCGGCCGGCGCGCCAAGTTCCACTGGTTCGACCCGTTCGCACCGGGCATGCAGCGCCGCATGACGGCGCTCGCCCGCCGCCTCGTCGCGCCCTATCGCGGTTCGCCCTACCGGATCGGCTATTTTTCCGACAACGAGGTCGGCTGGTGGGCCGGCGCGCTGTTCGTCTTCTATTCGAAAGAGCCGGCCAGTTCCTATACGAAGCAGCGCTGGGTGGCGCTGCTTCGCCGCCATTACCACGATAATTGGGCGAGGTTCACCGCGGATTTCGTGCCGCCGCCGGGCGTCGATGGGTGGCGCTCCCTGCTGGCCAGCCGGGCGA
>DATLRS010000022.1:0-21954 GCA_035534535.1 Allostellaceae bacterium
CCGCCCGGCTGCGGTTCCGGTTCGAGGCCGCTCGGGCGGCCCGACGGCGGCACCGAACTGCGCCGGCCCGGCCGCGGCTCTTCGGGAGCCGGCGGCGGCGCGGTCTGGCGGACGATCCGCTCGCCCTTGATGATGCGGCGAATCTCGTCGGCCGACAGCGTCTCGTATTCGAGCAGGCCCTTGGCCAGCGCGTGCAATTCGTCGATATGCCCGGTCAGGATCTCGCGCGCCGTGCCCTCGCCCTCGTCGACGATCCGGCGGATTTCGTCGTCGATGACTTTGGCCGTCGCGTCCGAGACGTTCTTGCGCTGGGTCACCGAGTGGCCGAGGAAGACCTCTTCCTCGTTCTCGCTGTAGCGCAACGGCCCGAGCTTTTCGCTGAAGCCGAACTCGGTGACCATGCGCCGCGCCAGATTGGTCGCGCGGCGGATGTCGTCAGCGGCGCCGGTGGTGACCTTTTCCTCGCCGAAGATCAGCTCCTCAGCGACACGGCCGCCAAACAGGCTTGCCATCATCGCCTTTATTTCGACCTTCGACTGGCTGTACTTGTCGCGCTCGGGCAGGAACATCGTGACGCCGAGAGCCCGGCCGCGCGGGATGATCGTCACCTTGTGCAAGGGCTCATGCGCCTCGACATACAGCATGCACAGCGCATGCCCGGCCTCGTGGTAGGCGGTCAGCGTCTTCTCGTCCTCGGTCATCACCATCGAGCGCCGCTCGGCGCCCATCATGACCTTGTCCTTGGCCTGCTCGAACTCGTTCATCCCGACCGAACGCTTGCTGCGGCGCGCTGCCATCAGCGCCGCCTCGTTGACGAGGTTGGCGAGATCGGCGCCGGAGAAGCCGGGCGTGCCGCGCGCGATGATCTTGGGATCGACATCGGAGGCGAGCGGCACCTTGCGCATATGGACCTTGAGGATCTTTTCGCGGCCGATCACGTCCGGGTTGGGCACGACGACCTGGCGGTCGAAGCGGCCGGGCCGCAACAAGGCCGGGTCGAGCACGTCCGGCCGGTTGGTCGCGGCGATCAGGATCACGCCCTCGTTGGCCTCGAAGCCATCCATCTCGACCAGCAGCTGGTTCAGCGTCTGCTCGCGCTCGTCATTGCCGCCGCCCAATCCGGCGCCGCGATGCCGGCCGACCGCGTCGATCTCGTCGATGAAGATGATGCAGGGGGCGTTTTTCTTGCCCTGCTCGAACATGTCGCGCACCCGGCTGGCGCCGACGCCGACGAACATCTCGACAAAGTCCGAACCCGAGATCGTGAAGAACGGCACATTGGCCTCGCCGGCGATCGCCCGCGCCAGCAATGTCTTGCCGGTGCCCGGCGGCCCGACGAGCAGCACGCCCTTGGGGATCTTGCCGCCCAGCCGCTGGAATTTCTGCGGGTCCTTGAGGTATTCGACGATCTCCTCGAGTTCCTGCTTTGCCTCGTCGATGCCGGCAACGTCCTCGAAGGTGATGCGGCCGACCTTTTCGGTAAGCAGGCGCGCCCGGCTCTTGCCGAACCCCATGGCGCGGCCGCCGCCGCCCTGCATCTGGCGCATGAAGAAGATCCACACGCCGATCAAGAGCAACATCGGGAACCACGAGACCAGCACGCTGAACAGCGAGGGAACATTCTCGTCGGTCGGCGAGGCGGTGATGCGCACCCCCTTGTCGATCAGCCGGGTGACCAGCCCCGGGTCGGTCGGCGCATAGGTGCTGAAGGCGCGCCCGTCACTGAAATGGCCGCTGATGGCTTCGCCCTGGATCGTCACGTCGGTCACCTGGCCGCGATTGACGTCGCTCACGAAGTCCGAAAACGCGAGCGTCGACTGCGGCCCGTGCGTCGTGGACGTTTGAAACAGGTTGAACAGGGCGACGAGAAGCAGCCCGATGACAATCCAGAGGGCGAGATTCTTGCCGAAATTATTCACGCTGCAGGCCTTTCCCTACCGCCTCGGGCATCGCAGCCCGACCGCACCGCACCACGGCCTCAATGCCAGCAAAACATAGGATGCGCCCGCGATTAAACAACTGTAAAGCCCACTTGCATGAGCGCATTCGTGGGGCGGAAGACGAGGTGCGGCAGGGCCGCCACCCCGGCGCGGCGATACCCGAGATGGGGAACGGCGGCGAGCCCTCCTTCGTCCCACCAGGCCGGCAACACCGGATGGACAAGTCGCGGCAGGCCACCGCCGCGCCGCTCCATCGCGGGCCCGCCGCCCGCTCCGAGATAACCGAGCGTAAATCCGCCGGTCGCCGCCGCTGGTGATGCGGCGGCAAAGCGCCGGTCCCACGCGAGGCATCCGCCCGGTTCGAGCCGCACCGGCGGGCTCGCCGCGGCCAGTTCGCGCAGCACCAGGAACTGCCCGCGCCACGGCACAAAGCGGCATCCGCCGAGTGTGCGGGCACGCTCGGGCATCGCCATCAGCCCGGCGCACAACCGCGTGAGCCGCTCCCGCCGCGCCGGATAACGGCCGCCGCCGACACAGAGCGCGACCCGACCGAGCAGCCGCTCGATGATCTCACGATCCGCCGTCGCCAGCCGCGCCGGGTCGATCGCGGCGAAACCGGCCGGGTGGAGGGCCACCGCGCGAGCCAGCAGCGCGTCGAGGGCACGCTCGCGCCCGACCCTTTGGCGGCCGCAATCGCACAGTGCGGCGACCGCGGCGGCGACCGTGGCGGCGAGCGCGGCGTCGCTCAACAGGGCGGCAGCGACGCGCAGGCGGGCCCGCTCGAACGCCGGGTTGCGATTGCTCGGGTCGCACAGGAACGCCTGCTCAGCGGCGGCGAGGCCGGCGCGCAGACGGGCCGGCGGCACCGCCAGCAGCGGTCGAACCAGCCGGCAGCCCGCCAACTCGCGCACCGCCGGCATGCCCGCCAGGCCGTCGACGCCGCTGCCGGCGCGGCGCCGGATCAGATATGTCTCGACCTGATCGGCACGGTGATGCGCCGTCAACAGGTGCAAAACACCATGGCGCCGGCACCAGTCGGCGAGCAGGCGGTAGCGCGCCTCGCGGGCGGCCTGCTGAATGCCGCTGGCTGGCTTGGCGCCGACCCAGGCCAGAACCGCGTGCGGGATGGCGCGGGCGGCAAGCCAGCCGGCGACGATCCGCGCCTCCTCGGCGCTCTCGGGCCGCAATCCGTGATCGACGGTCAGCGCCCAGACCTGTCCGCCGCGCTGCCGCGCCCAGCGATCTGCGAGCAACACCAGAGCAAGGCTGTCGGGGCCGCCGGACACCCCGACGGCGACCTGCGGCTGCGACTCGAAGCCGCCGATCGCGGCGAGCGCGGCGGCAAATTCCGCCACAGTCAGCGGCAGCGCCGACATCGCGCTCAGCAGCCGAGCCGCTTTTTCTCCACCGCTTCGTGTTCCCTGACGGCGGAGCCCGGATGCGGAAAATCGTGGTCGAGCTGGGCAAATGCCAGGCAGGCATCCTTCTTCTGGTGGGCGCGGCCCAGCGACACGCCGAGCTTCAACAGCCCGTCGGGCGCCTTGGCGCTCTTCGGATAGCGCCGGTAGCCTTCGGCGAAAGCGCTCGCCGCCTCCATGTATTTGCCGCGGGTATAATAGGTCTCGCCGAGCCAGTATTGCGCGTTGCCGGCCAACGGATCCCGGGGATGCGCCGCGATAAAGGCCTTCAGCGCCGCTTCGGCGGCCGGGTAGTCGGCCTTTTTCAGCAGACCGAAGGCATGGTTGTACTGCGCCGACACCGAACCGCTCGGCAGCAGGCCGGCAGGCGCCGGATGCGCGGCGGCAGCGGTGCTCCCCAGCTCGGCCGGCGACGGCGGCGAACCAGGCGGCCGCAGCGTGCCAAAGATCGGTGTCGGACCCGTCGCCGGGGCGGCCATCGCTCCGCCCGGCGGCGGCATCGGCGGCTCGGGCGGCATCGCCAGCGCAGCGTCCGGCGGCGGCGTCAATTCCGTGTCGCCCGCGCCGGGCGGCGGCGGATACGGGGGAGCCGCCGCTTCGGGCCCTGGCGGCGGTGGATTGGCGGGCGGTGGATTGGCGGGCGGCGGCAAGCCAGATCCCATCCCCGCCTGGGTGAACCGCGCCGCGACGTCGCTGTTGATCTGCTCGACCCGCTGGCGGACCTGCTCGAGCCGGTTCGCGACCTCCTCAACGCGCCCGGTGAGGTCGCGCATCTGCGTCTCGAGCCGCTCCATGCGAATTTCGGTGTTGACCGCCGTGCTGCCGTCGCCGCTCGCCGCCGACGGCGGTACGCCGCGATAGACCTGCCGCTGCAGCATGTTGAGATCGCGTTCGAGCCGGTCGAGCCGCTCCTGTGTCGAGAGATCCTGAGCCGCGGCCGGTGCGGGCGCGCTCAGGATGGCGAGGCCAAGCGCGGCGGCAAGATAGGCGCACGGCAGGAGGGATTGCCGGAACATTCTGGGGGGCCTCGTACGATAGCGGGCCGCGCCGCGCTCCGGCGCGCCGTTCGGCGTTCGCGCCGGAACCGCATCGCCGTTGCGGTGCATCGTCTTTACCGGCCGGTAGCTACTAGGGTGTGTTTTGGGCAAAAAGAGGGCGCTGAGCGTCGAGCGGGGCTCGCGACCCAATCAACCCACCCTATCGGTCGGCCCCGCGCCGCGCTGCCTCGCTTCAGTTCACGACCGTGACGGCAACGCGGTTCTGCGCATAGGCGTCGTCGGTTGAGCCGGGGACGATCGGCCGCTCCTTGCCGTAGCTGATCGTCGCGATGCGCGCGGCCGGGATGCCGGCGGCGACCAGCACGTTCTTGGCCGCGTTGGCGCGCCGTTCGCCGAGGGCGAGATTGTATTCCTGGGTGCCGCGCTCGTCGCAGTGACCCTCGATCCGCACCGAGACGTTCGGGTAATGCCGCAGCCATTGCGCCTGGCGCTGCAGGATCTGCTGGCCCTCGGAAGAGATCTCGGCGCTGTCAAAGGCAAAGAACACGCGGTCGCCGGCCGTCGCCGCCAGATCCTGCTGCGATCCCGGCCCGAACTGCGAACTGCTGATCCCGCCCGGACCGCCCAGCCCGCCCGGGCCGCCGGGGCCACCCGGTCCTGCCGCTGGTTCCGGCGTGCTGCAGGCGGCAAGCAGCAACAGCGCCGCTGCGATGGCGATGATCCGTGGCATCATGGCTACTCCTTCTCTCGATCGGTGCGATTGGCCCCGGCGGGACCGGCAACGCGACCGCCAACCCCGTTGCGCTGCGGGCTCGCGAGCACCGGCACAAAGAGGCGGCGGGACTATATCGACGGCTTCTAGCGAAGCAAGGACGACCATGAGGGGTCGCTGGCATCGCCCGGCGTGTTGACTTCGCGCTGGTTGTATCCAGTCAGATCAATCGTGTAGAGCCGCGACGATTTCCGACCGGCCGAGTTGGTCCGGGATTGCCGGAAATACATCAGCACCCGGCCGTTTGGCGCCCAAGTGGGTCCCTCGACCAGAAAATCTCTGGTGAGCAGCCGCTCGCCCGAACCGTCCGGGTGCATGACGCCGATATAAAACGAGCCGCTGTCGATTTTGGTGAAGGCGATGAAGTCGCCGCGCGGCGACCAGACCGGCGTCCCATACTTGCCCGTGCCAAAGCTGATCCGCCGGATGCCGCCGCCATTGGCATTCATCACGTAGAGCTGCGGCGTGCCGCCGCGGTCGGAGTTGAACACGATCTGACTCGCATCCGGCGAATAGGAGGGTGAGGTATTGATCGCGGTGCCGCTGGTCAGCCGCGTCATGCCGCCGCCATTGAGGCCGAGGGTAAAGATGTTGCTGGCGCCGTTCTCCGAGCGGCTCAGGATCAGGCGGCTGCCGTCGGGCGAAAAGCGCGGCGCGAACGTCATGCCCGGGAAGTTGCCGATCGACCGCCGCTGGCCGCTATCGATGTTGAGCAGATAGACCTCCGGTGCGCCGCTGGCATAGGACAGATAGGTGATCTCCTGCGCCGAGGGCGAAAAGCGCGGCGTCAGCACCAGCGCGCGGCCGTCGGTCAGGTAGCGGTTGTTGGCGCCGTCCTGGTCCATGATCGCCAGGCGCCTCTCACGCCGCTGCGCCGGGCCGGACTCGGCGACATAGACGATCCGCGTATCGAAATAGCCCGATTCGCCGGTCAGCCTTTTATAGACCTCGTCGGCGATGATATGGGCGATGCGACGCCAGTTCTGCGGCGTCGTCGTATAGGCGAAGCCGGTCAGCTGCTGCGCCGCGAACACGTCCCACAGCCGGAACTCGACCCGCAGCCGGCCGTCGCCCTGCGCCTGTACCGAGCCGGTGACGAGCGCCTGGGCGTTGATCTGGCGCCAATCGGCGAATTGCGGACTCTGGCCGGCCGAGACGGTCTGGATGAAGCTGCGCGGATCGAGCGGCCGGAACAGCCCCGAACCGCCGAGATCGGCCGATACCACCTGGGCGATGTCGCGGCCGGTGTCGGCCGCCGCGCCGCCGCCGCCGGCCAGCGCCGGGATCGCGATCGGCATCGGCGTGATCTGGCCGCGAGTGATGTCGAGCCGGAGGTCGGCGCGCGCCGGCAGCGCAACCGTCAGGAGCGCAAAGACGGCGAACACCATTCGGCCGGCGGCCGAAATCCTGCGGTTTGCTCTCATAAGAGATCCTTCGGATTGAAGAACAGGTCGAGCTTGTGCCAGGCCTCGTATTTGTCGGGTGGCACGTGCAGCGGGGAGCATTGCGGGTTGAGCACCGCGCGCTTGGCGCTGTCCGCCGCGGCCCGGAAGTAGGGATCGCTGGCATAGCGGCCGGTATTGACGATCTCGGCTTGGCGGACCGTGCCGTCGGGATTGACCGCCGCCTTGATCTCGATGTTCAGATCCTGGGCGTCGCGCGCTCCGGCCGGAACATTCCAGCAGCGTTCGATCTGCTGAACGATCAAATCCGCTTCGCTCGCCGTCAGCTGGCTGCCGAGCGGCGCCTTTGGCTGCGAGGACGGCGGCGCGCCTTCTGTCGGCTGCGGCCGGGTGGGTGGCGTCTCGGCGGCCTGCGCGGTCTGCTGCCGCGTCAGGTTCTTCAAGAGGGCATCGAAGGCGGCCGTCTGCGGCTTGTCCGGACGCTTCTCCTCAAGATCCTTGATCAGCTTGCTGAACGCCGCGGGGTCCGGCTTTGCTTCGGGATGCGGCGCCGCGCGATGCGCCAGTTCGCGCTCGGGTTTCGGCTTGGGCGGCGGCGGTGGCGGCGGCGGCGGCGCGCGGGCTTCGACCGGTTTGGGGGGCGGCGGCGGGAGCGGCGGCGGCGCTTTGGCCTCCGGCTTCGGGTGCGGCGGCGCTGGCGCGGGCGGCGGTGCGGCGGCCGAGGGCGGCGGTTCGGAGCTTGCCGGCGGCGGAAGCGGCTTGAGTTGCGGTATCGGGGCCGGCGCCGCGAGCACCGGCACGGGCTTGGCCTCCTTTTGCGGCTGGTACGGGTTCGGGTGGGTGGCCCGGGTTTCCGGTGCGATCGTCACCAGCTCGACCGCGATCGGCGTATCCACGGCCGGCGGCGGCCGGAACAGGCTCGGCAGGCCGAACACGATGACCGCAAGCAGGCCGAGATGCAGGATCGCCGACAGCGCGAGGCCGCTCGGCATCCCGTCTGCCGCCGCCGGGGCCGGCGCGCCGCGCTCGGCCGACATCATGCTGATCGCGGTCACGCCGGACCGTCCCGTTCAGCGCCGGGCCGACGCCGCATGGTGGCCGAGCGCCGCCGGATGAAATTTCGGCGTTTCGGCGACCAGCGACACCTTGTGGAAGCCGGCAGCGGTGACGAGGCTCATTACCTCGAGCACCCGCCCGTAATTGATGTCCTTGTCGCCGCGCACATAGAGCACCGCGTCGGGATTGTTGTTGGTGATCGCCTGCAGGCGCTCGACCAGCGAGTCGATCGGAACGCTCGTATCCTGGATGTACACCGCGCCCTCGCGGTTGACGGTAATCGTCAACGGCTCCTTCGGCTCGTTGATCGGCGGCGCGGCGGTCTGCGGCAGGTCGACCGGCACGCCGACGGTCAGCAGCGGCGCCGTCACCATGAAAACGATCAGCAGCACCAGCATGACATCGACGAGCGGCGTCACGTTGATCTCGGACATCGGCCGATAGCGCCCGCCCCCCGCGCGGCGGCCGCCTCTGCCGTTCGGGTCAGGTGCCAACGCAGCCATGCCTCACGGCCTTTCGTCGAGCTGGCGCGACAGGATGGCGCTGAATTCGGTAGCGAAGGCCTCCAGCCGCCCGGCATAGCGGCCGAAATCGTTCGACAGCTTGTTGTAGGCGATGACCGCCGGGATCGCCGCGACCAGCCCGAGCGCGGTGGCGAACAGCGATTCGTCGATGCCCGGCGCGACCACCGCGAGGCTGGTGTTCTTCGCCGCCGCGATCGAGGAAAAGCTGTTCATGATGCCCCACACGGTTCCAAACAGGCCGACGAACGGCGCGGTCGAACCGACCGTCGCCAGAAAGCTCATAAAGCGCTCGACCCGGTCCATCTCGCGCCCGACGGTGACGTTCATCACCCGCTCGATGCGCTGCTGCAGGCTGAGCCGCATTCCCGCGGTGCCGAGCAGGCCCTTGGCGGCGCTGCGGCGCCACTCGCGCATCGCAGCCGCGAACACCGCGCTCATCGGATCGATCGGGCGCTGGCCGACCCGATCGTAGAGATCGTCGAGCGAGCCGCCCGACCAGAAGGTCTCCTCGAAGCTGGCCGCGGCGTGCCGCAGCCGGCGCAGCCGCAAGGTCTTGTCGAAAATGACCGCCCACGACCAGAACGAGGCGAGCAGCAGCAGAAACATGACCACCTTGACGATGCTGTCCGATTGTAGAAACAGCTCAAAAATCGAAAGGGTCGGAGACACGGTGCCTGGCAGTGCGGTGGTTACGAGCGGGTTCATTGATGGCGGCCTTTTATGGCGTCATTTGGACGATCGAGGGGGGCGGCGCACGACGGACCGCAGGAAAGCAGCGCTGCGCGCAGACCCGCCGGCACCCGGCGCGGCCGGCCGTCGGCGCCGACGCAGGCGACGAGCACATCGAGGGCGACCAGCACGGTCCCGTCGCGCAGGATCTGCTGGTCGAGCCGCACGGTCGCGCCGGCAAGCTCGACGACCCGCGTCGCGACGGTCAGCGCGTCGTCGAGCCGCGCCGGCAGGCGGTAGTCGGCGCTCAATCGCCGCACGGTGAAGATCGTGCCGGACTGCGCGACGATGGCGCTATGGGCAAAGCCGAGCGCGCGCATCATCTCGGTGCGGCCGCGTTCGGCGAATTTCAGATAATTGGCATAGTAGACGATGCCGGCCGCATCGGTGTCCTCGTAATAGACGCGCAACGGCAGGCTGTGCGTCATCGCGGAAGCGGCGCCGCGCCGCGGCAACGACGGCATTGCGGGCGCCGGCGGCGTCATTCCGGCTCGGGCTCGGCCCCCGTCGGGGCGAGCAGGTCGAGCTGTTGGTCGAGTTTTCCGGGCAGGCTGGCCGGCAGCGGCAGGTCGAGGTGGCGGAACGCGATCTCGGTCAGCATCCGGCCGCGCGGCGTGCGCTGCACAAAGCCCTGCTGGATCAGGTACGGCTCGATAACCTCTTCGAGCATGTCGCGCTGCTCGCTGAGCGCCGCTGCCATCGTCTCGACCCCGACCGGCCCGCCTGCGTAATGCGCGGCGATCGTCAGAAGATAGCGCCGGTCCATGCCGTCGAGGCCGCGTGCGTCGACTTCAAGGCGTAAGAGCGCCGCATCGGCGGTCGTCGCGTCGACATGCGGCCAGCCATGCACCGCCGCAAAATCGCGGATGCGGCGCAGGAGGCGCATCGCGACGCGCGGCGTGCCGCGGGCGCGACGGGCGATCTCGGCGGCACCATCCGGCCGCAGATCGAAGGCCAGGATGCCGGCGCCGCGCGTCACGATCTGCTGCAGCTCTGCGGGCTCATAAAACTGCAGCCGCAAGGGGATGCCGAAGCGCTCGCGCAACGGCCGGGTAATCAGCCCCGAGCGCGTGGTCGCGCCGACCAGCGTGAAGGGCGGCAGGTCGATGCGGATCGAGCGCGCGCCGGGTCCCTCGCCGATGATCAGGTCGAGCTGAAAATCCTCCATCGCCGGATAGAGGATCTCCTCGACCGCCGGCATCAGGCGATGAATCTCGTCGATGAACAGGATATCGCGCGGCTGCAGATTGGTCAGCAGCGCGGCCAGATCGCCGGCGCGCTGGATGACCGGCCCCGAGGTGGCGCGGAACCCGACGCCGAGTTCGCGCGCTACGATCTGCGCCAGGGTCGTCTTGCCGAGGCCGGGCGGTCCGAAGAACAGCACGTGGTCGAGCGCCTCGCGGCGGCTCTTCGCCGCCTCGATGAAGACGCGCAGATTGTCGCGCAGCTGGCGCTGGCCGACGAACTCGGCGAGCGCCAGCGGCCGGATCGAGGCCTCGGGCGCATCCTCACCGTCCCGTTCGGGGGCGGTGATGCGCGGCGCGGCCTCGCTCACCGCGGCACTCCTTGCGCCGCTGCCGGCCCCGGGCCCTGCCCCTGGCCCAGCTCCTGCAGCCCGGCGCGGATCAGCGCGTCGAGCCCGGCGCCGTCACCGAGCCGGCGCGAGGCCGCCGCCACCGCGCCGAACGCCTCGGCCCGGCGGTAGCCGAGATTGACCAGCGCCGACACCGCATCGGCGGCCGCCCCCGCGGGCGCCACCGCGACAACGTCGCCCCCGGCCACGCCCGGCGAGGGCGACCCGAGGCCGCCGACCTTGTCGCGCAACTCGTTGACGATGCGGGCGGCGAGCCGCGGGCCGACGCCGTCGGCGCGGGCCAGCATCGCCTTGTCCTGCGCAACGATCGCCAGGGTCAGCGCGTCCGGCGCGACCGCCGACAGGATCGCCAGCGCGAGGCGCGCGCCGACCCCCTGCACCGTCGTCAACAGGCGGAACCAGTCGCGCTCGCTGGCATCGATGAACCCGTAAAGATGGATATGATCCTCGCGCACGTGGGTCTCGACCAGCAGCCGCGCCGCGGCGCCTGGCGGCGGCAGGCGGCCGATCGTGCGGGTCGAACAAAACGCCAAGTAGCCGACGCCGCCGACATCGATGATCGCGGTGTCCGGCCCGACCGAATCGATGATGCCGGCGAGCTTGGCGATCATCGGCCCGCGCCCCACGCCTGCAAGGTGCGGCTGTGATGGGCATGGCAGATCGCCACCGCCAGCGCGTCGGCGGCGTCGGCCGCGGCGATGGCGCAGCCGGGCAGCAGGCGGCGCACCATCATCTGCACCTGCTCCTTGTCGGCATGGCCGGCGCCGACCACCGACTTTTTGACCAGATTGGCGGAATACTCGGCCACCGGCAGGCCGCGCTCGGCCGGCGCCAAGAGCGCGACGCCGCGCGCGATGCCGAGCTTCAGGGTCGAGGAGGGGTTCTTGTTGACAAAGCTTTCCTCGACCGCCGCCTCGTCCGGCCGGAAGCGTTCGAGGACCGCCGTCAGCTGGCGGAACAGCACGACGAGGCGCTGCGCCAGCGGCAGGTCAACGGGCGCGTGCACGATGCCGTCTGCGACATGGCTCAGCCGGTTGCCGGCGATGTCGATGACCCCCCAACCGGTGTGCCGCAACCCGGGATCAAGCCCGAGAACCCGCATTCTATGGTCGCCCCCCAGCGGCCGATCAGAGCCGATCAGATCAGGCGCTCAACCGCGCCAGCACGTCCTCGCCGACCTCGAAATTGGCGTAAACATTCTGTACGTCGTCGCTGTCCTCCAACGCTTCGAGCAGCTTGAACAGGCTGCCCGCCGTCTCCTCGTCGAGCACCGCGCTGGTTTTCGGCCGCCAGGCAAGCCGGGCCGATTCGGCCGGACCAAAGCGGCTCTCCACGGCGTCGCGCACGCTGTTGAAATCTTCCGGCGCCGACACCACGACATGCCCGTCATCATCGCTGGCGACGTCGCCAGCGCCGGCCTCGATCGCGGCTTCCAGCATCTCGTCGGCGCTTGCCGCCGGGGCCGGATAGGCGATCTCGCCGACATGCTCGAACAGGAAGCTGACGCTGTTGGTCTCGCCGAGCGCGCCGCCGGATTTGGCAAAGGCGGCGCGTACTTCGCTGGCGGTGCGGTTGCGGTTGTCGGTCAGCGCCTCGACGATGACCGCGACGCCGCCCGGCCCATAGCCCTCGTAGCGCACCTCGTCATAGGCCTCGCCGCCCTCGCCGCCGGCGCCGCGCTTGATCGCGCGCTCGACCGTGTCCTTCGGCATGTTGGCCTGGCGGGCCGCCAGCACAGCCGCGCGCAGCCGCGGGTTGGCAGCCGGATCGGGCAGCCCCGTGCGCGCCGCGGTGGTCAATTCGCGGATGATTTTAGTGAACACTTTGCCGCGCTTTTTGTCCTGCGCGCCCTTGCGGTACATGATGTTCTTGAATTGCGAATGGCCGGCCATCGTCGCGGATTCCCGATACACGAATGAGGGTGGCGGGCTGGGCTGCCCGCCCTGAGCGGCCCGCCTGAGCTGCCCACCATGGCCTTCAGCCGATCAACGATCGGCGCGGCCTATCAATCCAATATGGCAGGATTGCGGCGGTTCGGGTGTCTCCCGAGCACCGCCCTGCCCGATTCAGAGCCGCGGCATCTGCGGCATCAGCCGGCCGCCGACGCGCACCGGCTCGATATGGAGGGCAAGTCCGCTCGCGTTGTCGATCGCGACAAAGACGCCGCACAGCGTCCCGTCGCCGTCGGCCGGCTTCGCCTTCTCGCCCGGCACCTTGGTGACGAAGCGACGCACCGACGGCTCTTTCTGCATGCCGATCACCGAATCATAGTCGCCGCACATGCCGGCATCGCTCAGATAGGCGGTGCCGCCGGGCAGGATCTGCGCGTCCGCGGTCGGCACGTGGGTATGCGTGCCGAGCACCGCCGATACGCGGCCGTCGGCGAAATGGCCGAGCGCCATCTTCTCGCTGGTCGCCTCGGCGTGAAAATCGACGACGATCGCCGTGGCGCCGCCGCCCAGCGGACATTGCGCGAGGATCGCCGCGAGCCGCGCAAACGGGTCGTCGAGCGGCTCCATGAACAGCCGCCCCATCAGGTTGACGACGAGAACGCTGCGCCCGGTGCCGAGCGGGTGGCGGCACCAGCCGGCGCCCGGGGTGCCTTCCGGGAAATTCGCAGGCCGCAACAGCCGCGGATCACGCGCGATGTAGCCGATCAGGTCGCGCTGGTCCCACACATGGTTGCCGGTGGTCAGGATGTCGGCGCCGGCATCATAAAGCTCGCCGGCGAGCCGCTCGGTCAGCCCGAACCCGGCCGCCGCGTTCTCGGCGTTGACGATCGCGACATCGACCGCGAGATCACGGCGCAGCCCCGGCAGATATGCCTTGACCGCATCGCGCCCCGCCCGGCCGACCACATCGCCGCAAAACAGGACGTTCAAACAGGAAAGCTCCCGTCAGGTGATAATGAGTGGAGCCGCCTCGGCCGTCGCCTTTGCAACTCCTCCGTGGCCCTGCATCGCAGGTGGGCACCATGTATCGAAGCCACGACTCCGACAGGGACAGCTCCCAAGAGGTAGATATCGGCCCCGGGGTAACATGCGGCCTTACGCACCGCGCAGCCCCACTCGACCCACTAGCTAGGGCGTTTCGATGCTCGCCGCAATGCTTTCGATGCGGTCGGCGATGCTGCGGATGCCGGACGATGCCGCATCGGGCGGCCCGCCGCCAGCGGCGCGCAGCCGGTTGCGCTCCTGCTGCAGCGCCTCGTTGGCGTCCGACAGCTCGTCGGCGACGACCAATGCCGCCAGCAGCATCAGGCGCGCCTCGCCGACCTGGCCGATCGTCTTGGTGAATTCGCCGATCTTGGCGTCGATGTATTGCGCCAGACGCCGGGTGCGCGGTTCCTGCCCGTCGACGCAGCTGAGAGCGAACTCGCGGCCGTTGACCTTGACGACGACCTGGCCCATCTCACCCCTCCCGTTCGAGCAGCTGTCCCAGCTTGGCGAGCGCGGCGTCGAGCCGCTGGGCAATCGCCGCCGCGATCGCCGCCACCCGTTCGTCGTCGGCGCCGCGCCTTGTTTCACGCGCGGCCGCATCGAGCCGCGCCACCGCTTGTTCGAGCCGCGCAATCGCGTCGTCTAGTTCGCTCATCGCGCCAGCTTAGGGAGGGCCGGGCCGGGCCGTCAACGCGGCCGGCTCAGCGCAGCCGCTCGTATTTCTGCAAGGCGCGCAGACCCGGCGGGTGCGGCTGGCCGGGGAACAGACCCGGCCACAGCGTCCAGCAAACTTCGCCGACATAGAGATCGCCTCGCGAATCGACACTCAACCCGTGCGGACCGATAAACGCGGTCGGCGCGGTGCCGGCATGCGGGTCACCGATGCGCGACAGCAGCTTGCCCTGGTGGTCGACGATGCTGACCCGCGGGCCGAGGTTGGGGCTCTTGAGATTGACCGCCATCGCCGGGCCCAGTTCGCCGATATAGCAGACCGGGTGATGCGTATGCGTCATGTAGAGGCCGCACGGGCGGTGCAGATTGTTCCACTGCGCCTCGTACTTGCCGTTGCCGTCGAACACCTGGACGCGGTGGTTCTCGCGGTCGGCGACATAGACCCAGCCGTCGGCATCGGTGCAGATGTTGTGGACGATGTTGAACTGGCCGGGGTCGGTGCCGGGTTCGCCCCACGACATCAGCAATTTGCCGTCGGGCGCGTATTTGTGGACGCGGGCGTTGCCGTAGCCGTCCGAGACGTAGATCTCGCCCTGCGGCGACAGCGCGGTATGGGTGCAGCGATGGAACGGCTCGCCGCTCATATAGGGCGCCGGCGTGCCGGGGACGCCCAGTTCCAGCAGTACCTTGCCGTCTTCGAGCCGGCACTTGCGCACAAAATGGCCGCCGTCATCGGTCAGGTAGATCGAGTCGTCCGGCCCCATATGGACGCCATGGGCCCGCGGATATTGCCCCTCGCCCCACGAGCGCAGGAAATTGCCGTCGCGGTCGAACACCATCATCGGATGCTCGCCGCGGCCGAAGACATAGACGTTGTCGTTGTTGTCGACGCCGACCGCCGCGACCTCCTTGAACGACCAGCCGTCAGGCAATTTCGCCCAGTTCTCGATGATGCGGTACCGGTATTCGCCGCTCCCGACGATGATCGCCATGGCTGGTCTCCTGGTTGCGCGCCGCCCGAGGGGCGAGGGGCGACGGGCGAGGGTATCGGAGCTGGCGTCATGAAACAATTGACTCGGATTGACGGCCGGACGCCCAGCGCTGGATGCCCGCTGGCGTGGCCATGACGGTCGAGCGAGGCGACGCAGCGGCGGATAAGCGGATAAAGCGATGCGACGCGCGATGCGGCATTTGCGGATGACGCATTGCGCGCTAAAGTGATGCCATGATGACAGACCTTGCCCCGCTCCCCCCGCCCGCCAACCCGAAACTGCGCCGGATGGCGAATGCCCTGCGCGCGCTTGCCATGGACGGCGTCGAACAGGCGAATTCCGGCCATCCCGGCATGCCGATGGGCATGGCCGACATCGCGGCCGTGCTGTTCACCCAGTTTCTGCGCTTCGACCCGCTCGCGCCCGACTGGCCCGACCGCGACCGCTTCGTCCTGTCGAACGGGCACGGCTCGATGCTGCTCTACGGGCTGCTGCATCTGCTCGGCTATCCCGACATGACGCTCGACGAGCTGAAGCATTTTCGCAAGCTCGGCAGCCGCACCGCCGGCCACCCCGAGCGCGGCCTCGCGACCGGCATCGAGACGACGACCGGGCCGCTCGGCCAGGGGATCGGCAATTCGGTCGGCATGGCCTTGGCCGAGCGCCACCTCGCCGCCGAATTCGGCAACGACCTGGTCGATCACCGCACCTACGTCTTTTGCGGCGACGGCTGCCTGGAAGAGGGCATCAGCCACGAGGCGCTGTCGCTCGCCGGGCACCTCAAGCTCAACAAGCTGATCGTCCTCTACGACGACAATTCGATCACGATCGACGGCCCCACCAGTCTTTCGTTCTCCGATGACGTGCTGGAGCGCTTCCGTGCCTACCACTGGGCGGCGGAGCGCGTCGACGGCACGAACCACGACGAGATCGCCGCCGCGATCACCCGCGCGCAGGCCAGCGACCGGCCGAGCCTGATTGCCTGCCGCACGGTGATCGCCTTTGGCGCGCCGACCAAGGCCGGCACCGCGGGGGCGCATGGCAGCCCGCTCGGCGCCGAGGAAATCAAGGGCGCCAAGGAGCGGCTTGGCTGGGAGTTCGGGCCGTTCATCGTGCCCGACGACGTGCGCGCCGAATGGCACGCCGCCGGTGCGCGCGGCGCCAGCGTGCGCGCGGCCTGGGAACAGCGGCTCGCCGCGACCGCGTCGGACCGGCGCGGCGAATTCGTGCGCCGCCAGAAGGGCGAGTTGCCGGCCGATTTTGCCGCGGTGATCGCCAAGGTCTGCGACGATTTCCGGGCCAAGAACGCCAAGCTCGCGACGCGCCAGGCATCGGGCGAGGTGCTCGACGCGCTGGTTGCCGCCGTGCCGGAGCTGCTCGGCGGCTCGGCCGACCTGACCCCGTCGAACAACACCCGGGCCAAGGGTCTGACGGATATCAAGCCCGGCGACTTCGCCGGCCGTTACGTGCGGTACGGCGTGCGCGAGCACGGCATGGCGACGGCGATGAACGGCATCTCGGTGCATGGCGGGCTGATCCCCTATGGCGGCACGTTCATGTGCTTTACCGATTATTGCCGGCCGGCAATCCGCCTGGCGGCGCTGATGGAGACGCGCGTCGTCTTTGTGATGACGCATGATTCGATCGGCCTCGGCGAGGACGGGCCGACCCATCAGCCGGTCGAACATCTGGCCGCGCTGCGGGCGATCCCGCAGCTGCTGGTGTTTCGCCCGGGCGATGCGGTCGAGACCGCCGAATGCTGGGCCTTGGCATTGCAGCACCGTCACGCTCCCTCGATCATGGCGTTGACCCGTCAGGGTCTGCCGTTGCTGCGCACCGAGGCGGGACACGACAACCGCTCCGCCCGTGGCGCCTATGTGCTGGCCGAGGCGGCCGGCGAGCGGCAGGTGAGTTTGCTCGCCACCGGTTCGGAAGTGTCGCTGGCGATGGCGGCGCGCGATCTGCTGAAGGCGGACGGCATCCGCGCCGCGGTCGTGTCGATGCCGTGCTGGGAATTGTTCGAGGCCCAGCCCGAGGACTACCGCAAGGCGGTGCTCGGCACGGCCCCCCGGGTGGGCGTCGAAGCAGCGGTGCAGTTCGGCTGGGACCGCTGGCTGGGCGAGCACTCGGCGTTCATCGGCATGCACGGCTTCGGCGCCTCGGCGCCGATCGAGGCGCTCTATCCACATTTTGGCATCACGGCCGAGAAGGTCGCCGAGGCGGCCCGCTCGCTGTTGTAGCTTTTGGCGGCGCTGTTCAGGGAGCGGACAATGGCGGTACGGGTGGCGATCAACGGGTTCGGCCGCATCGGCCGGCTGGTGCTGCGCGCGGCCTACGAACATCAGCACAGCGAAGTTGAGGTGGTCGCGATCAACGATCTGGGGCCGGTCGCGACCAATGCACATCTGTTGCGCTACGACAGCGTGCACGGCCGCTTTCCCGGCGAGATCACCACCGGCGACAACTGGATGGATATCGGCCGCGGCAAGATGCGCGTTACCGCCGAGCGCGACCCGGCGAAACTGCCGTGGAAGGAACTGGGGGTTGATGTCGCGCTCGAATGCACCGGCATCTTTACCAAGCGCGACGCGGCGGCCAAGCACCTCGAAGCCGGCGCCAAGAAGGTCATCATCTCCGCCCCGGCCGACGGCGCCGACATGACGATCGTGATGGGCGTCAAC
Source organism: Allostellaceae bacterium (assembly GCA_035534535.1). GTDB lineage: Bacteria > Pseudomonadota > Alphaproteobacteria > ATCC43930 > CGMCC-115725 > DATARH01. The sequence goes on from DATLRS010000022.1 coordinate 17,719, forward strand.
CACGACGAGCTGACCCCGGCCCACACGGTCATCTCCAACGCGTCCTGCACCACCAACTGTCTGGCGCCGGTCGCCTATGTCCTGCACAACGGCATCGGCATCGAGCGCGGCTACATGACGACGATCCACTCCTATACGGGCGATCAGAACACCGTCGACACGTTGCACAGCGACCTGCGCCGCGCCCGGGCCGCGGCCTTGTCGATGATCCCGACCTCGACCGGCGCGGCGCGCGCCGTCGGGCTCGTGCTGCCGGCCCTCAAAGGCAAGCTCGACGGCACCGCGATCAGGGTGCCGATCGCCAATGTGTCGCTGATCGACCTGACCTTTGACGCGGCGCGCGAAACCACCGCCGACGAAGTCAACACGCTGATGCAAGAGGCGGCGAAATCGAACCGGTTGAAGGGCATCGTCGGGATCAACGACGCGCCGACCGTGTCGGTCGATTTCAACCATGATTCGCACAGCTCGACCTTCGATGTCACCCAGACCCAGGTGCTCGACAAGCGCTTTGTGCGGGTGTTGTCGTGGTACGACAACGAATGGGGCTTCTCGAACCGGATGGTCGAGGTCGCCGCCTATTTCGGCGCAATGACCTGACGGAAGCCGGCCCGGCGATTATCGTTCATTCGCTGGCACATGCCGTCGCGGCGCTCAGCGCGGCGGCCGAGGCCGGGCGGAGGGTGACGCTCGCCAGCGCGCCGGAAGCCGGCATCCATGCGGGAGCCGGCTGGTTCGGTGCGCTCGTCGCGGCAGCGCGCGAGGCCGTGCCGACGGCGCGGTGCGAAGCGCTGCTCGATTGCGGCGACGATGCCGGTGCCGCCCAGGCCGCGATCCGCGCCGGGATCGAGGGCGTCCTCTTCACCGGCCGCGGTGACGTCGCCGAGCGTCTCGCCGATATCGCCCGGCAGCGCGGCGTTCGCCTCTTGCCGACTCGGCCCGCCGCCGCAGTCGACCTCGCCGCCGAATTCTTCGCCTCGCCCGCAACCCTGCGCCGCCGCTGCGCCGAGGTTCTATCCTCGCCCGCGGCGTTTTGCTAAAAAGGGTGCCGTCCTATCCTCCCGCCACGAGGTACGCCGCGATGAAGCTCAACGGTCACGTCCAGAAGATCCTCGCCAACTACGAGAGCGACAACCCCGGCACCAAGGCGAACCTCGTCCGCATCCTGATGCATGGCAAGCTGGGCGGCACCGGCAAGGTGCTGATCCTGCCGGTCGATCAGGGCAACGAACACGGCCCGGCGCGCAGCTTTGCGCCGAACCCGCCGGCCTATGACCCGCATTATCACTTCCAGCTGGCGCTCGAGGCCGGCCTCAGCGCCTACGCCGCGCCGCTCGGCTTTATCGAGGCGGGTGCCGGGACCTATGCCGGGCAGATCCCGCTGATCCTCAAGGTCAACAGTTCCAACAGCCTGTCGCGCGCCAAGGAAGACGCCTCGCAGGCGGTCACCGCCAGCGTCGCGGACGCGCTGCGCCTCGGCTGCTCGGCGATCGGCTTTACGATCTATCCCGGGTCGGACGTCCAGTTCGACATGTTCGAGGAAATCGCCGAGATGGGCCGCGAAGCCAAGGCGAACGGCCTCGCGGTGGTGATCTGGTCCTATCCGCGCGGCGGCAACCTGTCGCGCGAAGGCGAGACCGCGATCGACATTTGTGCCTATGCCGCCCAGATTGCCGCCCAGCTCGGCGCCCACATCATCAAGGTCAAGCTGCCGACCGCGCATCTCGAACTGGCCGCCGCGAAAAAGGTCTACGAGGAGCAGAAGATCGACATCTCGACCCCGGCGGCGCGCGTCCGCCATGTCGTGCAGTCGGCGTTCAACGGAAGGCGCATCGTGGTCTTTTCGGGCGGTGAAGCGAAGGACCTCGACGGCCTCCTCAATGAGGTGCGCGCGATCTATGCCGGCGGCGGCAACGGCTCGATCATCGGCCGCAACAGCTTCCAGCGCTCGAAGGCCGACGCGCTCGACATGCTCGGCCGGATCATCAAGATCTATCAAGGGAAGGACTGATCATTCGCACCGACGCGCCGCAGGGGAGCACCCGGCTCTACCTGGTCACGCCACCCGCGCTCGACCCCGATCGCTTCGCCGCAGACCTTGAGGAAGCCCTCTCCGGGGGCGACGTCGCCTGTCTGCAGCTCCGCCTGAAAGACGTCGAGGACGCCGCGATCCGCCGCGCCACCCGCATCCTGCAACCGATCGCGCAGGAGCGCGGCGTCGCCTTCATCATGAATGACCGGCCCGATCTCGCCGCCGAACTCGATTGCGACGGGGTGCATGTCGGCGAGGAGGATGCGCCCTATGCCGAGGCGCGCCGGCTGCTCGGGCCCGACCGCATCGTCGGCGTCACCTGCGGCGACAGCCGGCATCGCGCCGTCGTCGCCGCAGAGGCCGGCGCCGATTACGTCGCGTTTGGCGCCTTCTTTCCGAGCGCCACCAAGGTCGGTGCGAAATACCGCGCCGGCCCCGAACTGCTCGCCGACTGGTCGGAGACGACCGTCGTACCGTGTGTTGCGATCGGCGGCATCACCCAGGAAAATTGCGGCCCGCTGGTCGCCGCGGGCGCCGATTTCCTCGCAGTGATCGGCGCGGTTTGGTCATACCCGCAAGGGGCGCGCGCGGCAGTCCGCGATTTCAACAGCGCGTTCGCCCGTTACGGGCGGGCCCATGCGTCGCAAGCACCTTAAAAGCGAGTCGGATGCAGCAGCAAGACGCTCCCAGTGAACAAAGTCCGGCGATCGTCGTCATCGATGACGATGCCTCGATGCGCAGGGCCCTTGAGAACCTTTTCAAATCGGTCGGTTTCGCCGTCGAGCTGTTTGCCTCGCCGCTGGAATTCCTGCAAAGCGAGCGCTCCGATCGTCCCGGCTGCATCGTGCTCGACGTCCGCTTCCCCGGGCGCAGCGGGCTCGACATGCAGCACGACCTGGCGACGGCCAACACGCAGCTGCCGATCATCTTCATCACCGGCTATGGCGACATCCCGATGTCGGTGCGGGCGATGAAGGCGGGCGCGGTCGAGTTTCTGACCAAGCCGTTCCGCGACCAGGACCTGCTCGACGCCGTCGGCACGGCGCTGGACCGGGACCGCACCCGCCGCGCCGGCGATATACGCGTGGCCGAATTGCGCGGCCGCTTCGGTACCTTGACGGCGCGCGAGCGCCAGGTGCTGTCGCTGGTTGTCGCCGGCCGGCTCAACAAACAGATCGCCGGCGAGCTCGGCGTCAGCGAAATGACCGTCAAAATGCACCGCCGGCAGGTTATGCGGAAGATGCAGGCGGCCGGCGTCGCTCAGCTCGTGCGCCTCGCCGATCAGCTCGGCATCGCCGTTCCGCTGATACCCTGAGCCGGCCGGGCCTTAGGCCGCGATCGCATCAAAAATTTCGCGGATGCGCGCCGCCAGATCGGCGGACCGATAAGGCTTGGCGAGCAACGGAAAGCCGTCGACGCGCGTATTGTCGGCGTTGGCATTGGCCTGCCGCGCATAACCCGACGTCAGCAAAACCTTGAGCGCGGGCCGCAGCCGCAGCGCTTCGCGCGCCAGTTCGACGCCGTTGAGGCCGTTCGGCATCACGTAATCGGTGAACAGCAGATCGAAGCCGTCGCGGCCATTGAGGATCGTCAGGGCTTCGCGCCCGTCGCGCGCGACGACGGTGCGATAGCCGAGCCTCTCCAGCGTCGCCGCCGCGACCTCGCGCACGGCATCCTCGTCTTCGACAACGAGGATCGTCTCCGACCCGCCGGAAGCGGCCTGCTGCGGCCGGTCGGCGGCGGCCTCCTCCTCGCCCGCCGCCGGCGAGCGCGGCAGCCAAAGCCGGAAAACGGTACCCTGGCCCGGCGCGCTGTCGACCGTCACCCGCCCGCCGGACTGGGTGACAAAGGCCCAGACCTGGGCGAGGCCAAGGCCACTGCCCTTGCCGGTCGGCTTTGTCGTGTAGAACGGCTCGAAGATGCGGCGCCGCACCTCGGGTGGCATGCCGGCGCCGGTATCAGCGATTGTGATCGCGATCTGTTGCGCCGCCGCCTGTCCCGCCGCCTGTCCCGCCTCCGTCGCGCTGGTCGGTTCCACCAGACCGGTCGCGACCGTCAGCGTGCCGTCGCCCGCCATCGCGTCGCGGGCGTTGATCGCCAGGTTGAGGATCGCGGCCTCGAATTGCGTCGGATCGAGCCGGCAGAACCACCGGCCATCGCCCAATTGGAGGCGGAGCGCAATCGTCTCGCCGACCGCCTGCTGC
>DATLRS010000023.1:0-16739 GCA_035534535.1 Allostellaceae bacterium
TATCTCGGCGGCCGGTGGTACACCTTCGACGCGCGCCACAACCGCCGCCGGATCGGACGCATCCTGATGGCGCGCGGGCGCGACGCCACCGATGTCGCGATCAGCACGACGTTCGGCCCGTGCCTGCTGACCGGGTTCAAGGTCGTTACCGACCAATTGCCGGACGAGACTCCCCGATCGCTCTAAAGTTTCAGCTCGCGCAGCTGCTTCACGTCGGCGCGGCCGGCGCTGAGGATGTAGCCGACATCGGAGCCGCCCGTCAGATAGCGCACCCCGAGCTTGAGCAGCCAGCTCTGGAACTCGAAATCCTGGCGCACACCGCCGACCCCCATCGCCTTGCCGTGGCCCCGCGCCGCGTGGCCCACCGCCTCGAACGCGGCGCGCATGCGCTCGTGCGTGTATTGCCCGGGAATGCCCATCTCGGTCGAGAGATCGCTGGCGCCGATATGCAGGACGTCGATGCCGTCGACCGCGGCGATCTGGTCGACGTTGGCGACCGCCTCGGGGGTCTCGATCATTGCCATCAGCAACGTCTGCTCGTTGAGGATCGTGCACACTTCGGCCTGTGGCGTCGCCGAATAGCCGAGCGCCGGGCCGCTGCCAAAGGCCGAGCGGTGGCCCTTCGGATGGTAGAGGCAGGCATCGACGATGGCCTTCGCCTCGGCGGCGTTCTGGACGTGCGGCACCATAACCCCCTGCGCCCCGCAATCGAGGATGCGGGTGGCGTCATGCGGATCGTGCGAGCTCACCCGGGCAATCGGGGTCAACCCCATGCCGAGCGCCGCGACGCACACCCCGGCGGCGGTTTCGAGCGAGGTCGGATTGTGTTCGAGGTCGATATAGACCGCGTCGAAGCCGCACGCCGCCGCGATCATCGCGATGTTCGGGGTGCGCAGCTGGTTGACGCCGAAGCAGAGCACCAATTCGTTGCGCTTCAGCATCCTCTTGGCGTGATTCTCACGGATCGGCGTCGGCATCGGGTGTCCTCCTCAGGCGTGTCTCAGAGGAGCATCCCGCGCTTCGAGCATGCACGCAACAGCCCTGCCCGAGACAATTTCGCTTGCCCGGCCTTCGCCGGGAATGCGGAAAGGTGTAAGAACGGGACCTGATGGCCGAGCAATTCCCCGAGCCCTTATCCGGCATGGTGGTGCCGCGCTTCGGCGAGGTCGCGACATTCATGCGGCTGCCGGTCGAGCGCGATCCGGCGCGGCTGGACATCGCGCTTGTCGGGGTGCCGTGGGACGGCGGTACCACCAACCGGCCGGGCGCCCGCCATGGCCCGCGCGAGATCCGCAACATGTCGACGCTGATGCGCCAGGTGCACCATGTCAGCCTCGTCGCGCCGTACGAATTATGCCGGATCGGCGAGCATGGCGACGCGCCGGTCAACCCGATCGACCTGATGGATTCGCTGCGGCGGATCGAGGGGTTCTTCGCCCGCCTCCACGCCGCCGGCGCGGCGCCGCTATCGGCCGGCGGCGACCATCTCGTGACCCTGCCGATCCTGCGCGCGATCGCCCGTGACGAGCCGGTCGGCGTCATTCATTTCGACGCGCATTCGGACACCGGCGACAGCTATTTCGGCGGCGAAAAATACACTCACGGCACGCCGTTCCGCCGCGCCATCGAGGAGGGTCTGATCGATCCCAAGCGGATGATCCAGATCGGCGTGCGCGGCTCGATGTATGCCGCGGACGAGAAGGATTGGGCCCTCGGCGTCGGCGTCCGCATCGTCTCGATCGAGGAGTTTTTCCGCCTCGGCCCCGAAGCGGTCGTTGCCGAGGCGCGGCGCATCATCGGCGACGGCCCGGCCTATATCAGCTTCGATGTCGACGGGCTCGACCCGGTCTATGCGCCGGGCACCGGCACCCCCGAAGTCGGCGGCTTCTCGACCGCCGAGGCGCAGCACATGCTGCGCGGCCTCGCCGGGCTCGATCTCATTGGCGGCGATGTCGTCGAGGTGGCGCCGCCGTTCGATCCCTCCGGCAACACCGCGTTGGTCGGCGCGACGATGATGTTCGAGATATTGTGCGTCTTGGCGCCGGCGGTGCATCGCCGCCGCAACCGCATGCGGCGCCTGTAATTCTGCGACCCGCAGCAGCCTGCCATGCCGAATTTCAATATCTACCACGTCAAGGTCAACGAATTTTACCGGCTCTACGACGACCTGATCCTTGCCCTATCCGAGAGTTTGCGCGATCTCGGCCATAGCTGCACCGTCAAACAGAACGGTTTTGCCGCCGATTCTATCAACATCATCCTCGGCTCGACCATCTTTGCCTCGCGCTATCATTCGCTTGCCACGATCCTGCAAAACAGACGGTATATCGTTTACCAATTGGAATGCCTGGATGACCGGCGCGGCCTGCTCTCCGAGTGGCCGGAATATTGGGAAATTCTGCAAAATGCCAAGGTGATTTGGGACTATTCGCCGGCCAGCACCGCCTACCTCAAGGATAAGGGAATCCAGAACGTCTATCTCGTGCCGCCGGGTTTTCATCGCAGCCTGGAATCGTTCCGGCCGCGGCAGGAGCCCGATATCGATGTCCTGTTTTTCGGCTCGCCGCACGAGCGGCGCCAGCGCATTATCGATGCGATCGAAACTCTTGGCTTTGGCGTTGTCAATCTTCAGGCCAAATTTGGCGAGGCGAGAAACCGCTACATCGCCCGCTCTAAAATCGTGCTCAATATCCATGCGTGGGATGGCCTGACGCCGCTTGAAACGGTTCGGCTGTCCCTGTTGCTGGCCAACCGCGCCTTCGTTATTTCTGAGGATTCCGACCATAATCCCTATGACGACGGGGTGGTCTACGGGCCCTATGAAGAATTGGTCGATTTGTGCCTCAAATACCTGCGCGGACCCGCGTCCGTCCGCGAACAGGTGGCGGCGCAGGGATACCTCGCGGTCCGCAAGCTCGACCTGGTCGGCATCTTGCGGACGACCCTCGACGCGATGGGGCCGGCCGCCTTGCCGAGCCTGGTGTCGGGCGCCGGCGCGGGGACCGATTCCTACTATTCGCAATCGCGGCACGACATCCTCGACGTTGTGCCGCTGCATTCCACGCGTCTGCTCGACATCGGCTGTGCCGGCGGCCTGGTTGGCGCGAGCCTCAAGCAACGACAGGCCTGCCATGTCACCGGCATCGAGATTTTCGCCGACGCCGCCCTGCAGGCGGCCCGGCTGCTGGATCTGGCGATCTGCGGCGACGCCTTTGCGGTGCTCCCCTCGCTCGCCGACGGCGCCTACGATTGTGTCCTGATGCTGGACGTGCTGGAACACGTCGCGGACACCGCAGGCATGCTCCGGCTGGCCGCCGCCAAGCTGAGCGACGATGGCGTGCTGGTGCTGTGCGTTCCCAATGTCGCGCATTGGTCGGTCGTTCAGGGATTGCTGGCCGGACGCTGGGACTATGCCGACCAGGGTATTCTCGATCGCACGCATTTGCGTTTCTTCACGCTGGGCAGCCTGCACCGGGCTGTCGAGGAGGCCGGCTTGCAGGTGATCGACCGCCGCTCGACACAGCTCGCCAACGCGGCGCCGCCTGCCGCAATCGTCGAAGCGTTTCGCCGCCACGCGACCGCCGGGCGCAACCCCGAGGTGGACATGCAGAGCTATCAATTCGTCCTGACCTGTCGGAAGATCTGAGCCATCGGTCGAGGCCATCGCCCCGGCATGGAGAGGGGTGGCGCGGTCGTCGCGTCGGATACACCGGAGGAGGTAAACCATGGCCAGCGCAACAACCGATGGCTTCTCACCCGTCGTCGAGACGCGCACCGGACAGCTGCGCGGCAGCGCCGCCGACGGGGTCCTCGCCTTCAAGGGCATTCCCTATGGCGCGCCGACCGGCGGCGCCAATCGCTTCATGGCGCCGCAGGCGCCGCAGAGCTGGACCGGGGTGCGCGAGGCGCTCGCCTATCGCGGCCACGCACCGCAATTGCCGGGACGGCCGGCGCGCCGGCCCGAGCTGCAGACGATCCTCGGCGCGGCCGACACGACCCCCGAGGGTGAGGACTGCCTGACCCTCAATGTCTGGACGCCCGGGCTCGGCGACGGCGGCAAGCGCCCGGTCATGGTGTGGCTGCATGGCGGCGCTTTTGCCTACGGCTCCGGCAACCGCACGGTCACCGATGGCGCCAACCTGGCGCGGCGCGGCGATGTCGTCGTCGTCAGCGTTAACCACCGCCTCAACATTTTCGGCTTCCTGCATCTCGCCGATATCGGCGGCGAGCGCTATGCCCATTCCGGCAATGCCGGGATGCTCGACCTCGTCGCGGCGCTCCGGTGGGTGCGCGACAACATCGCCGGCTTCGGCGGCGACCCCGGCAACGTGACGATCTTCGGCGAGTCGGGCGGCGGCGGCAAGGTCAGCGTATTGCTGGCGATGCCGCAGGCGCGCGGGCTGTTTCATCGCGCAATCATTCAGAGCGGCGCGACGATCCGCGTTTCGACCCGCGAGCGCGCGGCTGCGCTCGCGGCGGCGGTGCTGGCGGAATTGGGGATCGGACGCGGCGACTGCGAGCGGCTGCAAAGCGTGCCGGCCGACCGTCTGGCGGCCGCGATCGCACCGGCCTCGCGCGCCGTCGGCCGGCCGCCACAGCCGCTGCTCGACCGCTACGATTTCGGTCCGGTCGTCGATGGCCCCGGGGATGGCCCCGGGGATGGCCCCGGGGACGGCCCCGGGGACGGCGGCGACCTGCCGACGCAGCCCTTCGACCCCGAGGCGCCGGCGATCGCTGACGACATCCCGCTGCTGATCGGCGGGACGCGCGAGGAGAGCGGCTTTTTCCTCGCCGATGACGACGAGGTGTGGGAGCGCCGTCTCAGCGAGGCTTCGCTGCGCCGACGCATCGAAGCGGTTGCCGGAGCGGATTCCGATCGCGTGCTCGACCTCTACCGGACGACCTCTCCGAACGCCGGCCGCGAGGACCGGCTGATCGCGGCGCTGACCGCGTCCAATTTCTGGATCCGCACGATCATGCTCGCCGAGCGCAAAGCCGCACGAAGACGGGCGCCCGTCTACCTCTATTCGCTCGACTGGCAATCGCCAGCCTGCGGCGGCCGGCTCAAGGCGCATCACGCGATGGACCTGCCGTTTGTGTTCGACACGGTCGATGCCGCCGATACGACGAAGGGCGCTGCCGGCGCCCGCGAACTGGCGGCGGTGGTCTCGGCGACCTGGGCCGGTTTCGCGCGCACCGGCAGCCCGGCCAACCCGGCGCTGCCGCCGTGGCCCGCCTATACGCCCGACGAGCGCGCGACGATGGTGCTCGACAGCGAATGCCGCATCGTTGCCGACCCCGATCGCGACGCGCGCCTGCTGTGGCAGCGCATCGCGACCCGTCGCTGAATTGCCGGGCCGGCGGCTGTCAGCCCCTCACCCTGCCCTCTCCCCGCAAGCGGGGCGAGGGTTCAGGAGGCGCGCCCCTGTTCTCCCTCACCCCGCTTGCGGGGAGAGGGTTGGGGTGAGGGGTGGACCGGCCGCTCAACAGTGGCCCGACCGAACGAACCTTGCTTTAGGCGCCGAGCCCGCGGGCGAGCGCCCAGGCCTGTTCGGCCATCGGGCGGGCGAGGCGGCCGACATCGCCCGCCTCGGCGCTCGCCGCAGTGCCCTCGAGCGCGCGCTTGGCGATGCCCTGGACGATCGCGGCGATGCGGAACAGGCTGTAGACCATGTAGAATTCCCAGTCCGGGACACCATCACGGCCGGTGCGCCGGCAATAGGCGGCGACATAGGCCGCCTCGTCCGGGATGCCCGATGCGGCAAAATCGATGCCGGCGAGGCCGCGAAACAGTTCCGGCGTCACCCGCCAGCTCATCGCGTGGTAGGCGAAATCGGCAAGCGGGTCGCCGATCGTCGACAGTTCCCAGTCGAGGACGCCGATGACCCGGGGCTCGCTCTTGTGGAACACGAGATTGTCCATCCGGTAGTCGCCATGGACGATCGAGGGCGGGCTCTCCGGTGGCAGGTGTTCGGGCAGCCAGTCGATCAGCCGGTCCATCGCCGCGATCGGCTCGGTCTCGGAGGCGCGATACTGGCGGCTCCAGCGCGCGATCTGGCGGCCCATGTAATTGCCGGGTCGCCCGAAATCGCCGAGCCCGGCGGCGGCGTCATCGACGCCGTGCAGGGCGGCGATGACGGTGTTCATCGAATCGAACATCGCGCTGCGCTCGGCCGGCAGCAGCCCGGGCAGGTGCTGCTCCCAGAAAATGCGGCCGTCGAGATACTCCATGACGTAAAAGCTGCTGCCGATGACCGTGTCGTCATCGCACAGCGCATAGACGCGCGGCACCGGCACCCCGGTTCCGGCGAGCGCGCGCAGCACCCGGTACTCGCGTTCGACGGCATGCGCGCTCGGCAAGAGCGGCCCCGGCGGTTTGCGGCGCAGCACGTAGCTGCCGGAGGCCGCCTCGATCCGGTAGCTCGGGTTGGACTGCCCGCCGGCAAAGCGTTCGGCGGCAAAGGGCCCGCGAAACCCCTCGACATGGCGGTGCAGCCACTCGGTCAACCGATCGCGGGGAAGATCGTCCGCCGGCGTCCTCATCGGTAGCCTCCCGTTGCCGCTCCGCGCCCGCGCTTCCCCCCGAGGCCTCCAGCTTATACCCTGTCTGCCCGCGCTGTAGCGATCTGGGCGGTGGACGTACGATGCTGAGGACGAGGCTTCTGTATCCCGCGGTCGCCGCGCTGCTGCTGCTGTTGGTGGCGAGGTTTCCGGGCAAGGCGGCGGCGCCGGCAGTCGATCCGCCGGCCGGCCAGCTGTTGGTCGCGTCGGCGACGATCCAGGACCCGCGCTTTTATCACAGCGTCATCCTGCTGCTGCACCACGACCAGAACAGCGCCGTCGGCATCATCATCAACCGCCCGCTCGGCGAGCGCCCGCTTGCCGCCCTGCTCGCCGCCGCCGACGGCAAGCCCGGCAAGCCCGAGGCGGAGGCCGGGATCACCGGCACGATCCGCGTCTTCTTTGGCGGGCCGGTCGAGCCGCAGCTTGGCTTTGTCGTCCACACCGCCGACTACCACCTGCCGGCAACGCTGGCCGTCGGCGGCGGGCTGGCGATGACGGCGAGCAAGGATGTGCTGCGCGCCATCGGGCATCACCAGGGACCGGCGAAGTATCTGTTTGCCCTCGGCTATGCCGGATGGGGCGCCGGACAGCTCGAGGGCGAGATCGCGCGCCACGACTGGTTCACCGCGGCGGCCGATCCCGACCTCGTGTTCGACGCCGACCGCGACACGGTGTGGCAGACGGCGCTCGCCCGCCGCACCCGCGAGCTTTAGCCGCGCGGCTTACAGCGCCTTCAGCATCGCCTCGGCGCTGGACGCCTCGACCTGGCCCGGTTGCGGCTCGAGATTGAGCGACGTCACCGTGCCGTTATCGACCAGCATCGAATAGCGCTGCGAGCGCACCCCGAGGCCGCGCGCGCTCATGTCGAGGGTCAGCCCGACGGCGCGGGCGAAATCGCCGCTGCCATCGGCCAGCATCATCACCTTGTCGCCGACATTCTGGCTCTTGCCCCAGGCATTCATGACAAAGACGTCGTTGACCGCGACGCAGGCGATCGTATCAACGCCCTTGGCCTTGATGTCGGCGGCCTTGTCGACATAGCCCGGCAGATGGCGCTGCGAGCAGGCCGGGGTGAACGCGCCCGGTACCGCGAACAGCGCGACTTTCTTGCCGCTGAACAATTCGTCGCTGGTGATCTCCTTGGGGCCTTCGGGGCTCAGATACCGCAGCGTCGCCGAGGGCACCTTGTCGCCGACTTTGATGGTCATGGGATTGCCTCCGAATTTGATGGCGCCGCGCGACCGCCCGGGTGGCCGGCGGCGAGGCGGTCGCCACCGATAGCATAGAGCGGCGCGCCCGGTAAACGCCGGCGCCAACGGCACCCCGCGGGACGCTGCCGGCCGGACCGGCCGTTCTTTTTTGCCGCGACCGCCGCGAGGGCTTATTCTAGGCGGCATGGATGGCGTGATCCCGTGGAGGCCACGATGAATTCGCTAACCGGACAGCTGCTTGTTGCGATGCCGCAGATGACCGACCCGCGCTTTGCCCGCTCGGTCGTCTACCTGTGCGCCCATAGCGAGGACGAAGGCGCGATGGGTCTCGTCGTCAACAAGCTGCTCGCCTCGGTGACGATGGACGAACTGCTCAACCACCTGAATTTGGAGCGCAGCGCCGCGGCCGGCGCGCAACCGGTGCATTTTGGCGGGCCGGTCGAACCGGGCCGCGGCTTTGTGCTGCACACCGCGGACTACCGCGAAGAGGCGACGCTGGTGGTCGGCGACGAGTTCGCGATCACCGCGACGCTCGACATCCTGCGCGCGATCGGGAAGGGCGGGGGACCGCGTCGCAGCCTGTTGGCGCTCGGCTATGCGGGGTGGGCGCCGGGTCAGCTCGACGCCGAGATGCAGGCCAATGGCTGGCTCTCGGTCGCGGCCGATGCCGCTCTCGTCTTTGACGCCGATTTCGCCGCCAAATGGCAGCGCGCGCTCGCCAAGCTCGGCATCGACCTGACGATGCTGTCAACCGACGCCGGCCACGCCTGACCCGCCTTTCCGCCGCGACCGCGCCGGCCGCCCTGCCTGTTCCGCCTGCCAATACAGGCAATCTGCAGGCCGGCGACGCGACGGCCGGCCGTCGAAAACGCCCACGATCTTAGCTGGCCGCTGTTGCCCCTAAACAGTCAGCGAACATTGCACCGGAACGCACCGAAAAAAGCGCTGAGTTGGTGCAAATGCGCCGTTCCCGATTGGCGCGGCGGCGTGTGAAGCCATGCCTTGTAGACTGTCATTGACGGCGTAAAACCACGACCCGGCACTGCCTACTCACGCTGCCCGCCGGTAGTTCAATCAGATTGACGAGTTTCCTTGGCAAAGGGCGCGGTTACAATCTCGACGGGTCGGCCGGCACGACAATACGAAATTCGTGGTCGCAATATTGGGCGGCATATTCAGAGTTCGCCGAATGCGCCGCAATCGCATTCGATGACGCAGTCGCGGATTTGTTCCAAGTCGACATGTTCCAGAACAACGGTTCCGCAATTTCCACATTCAAAACTCAGATGCCCGCTGGACCTGATCGGCTGTCCGCGAGCGACCTTTAGAATTACGCGACGTTCTGCGCGAGCCTGAGCCGCTGAGATGACCTTCAACCGAGCCACAACCGCTCCCCAGCCCGTGACCTCCTTCGGGGTCACCGATGCGCGAGCACTGGCACCGCTCGCGAATGGCGTTTGAAACGCCTTGCGCCAGCCCTCATCAATCCTGGATTGTGTTCCCGTTCAGGGAGATTGTCGGTAATGTACATTACCGACAAGGCGCGGCGCTAGCCTTTCAGTCGTATGTTTTGGGCAGGTGAAAGGCGATGCGGCCCCGGACCAACTGATAGCATTCGCAGGATGCCGCTGCGAGGCGCGAGCGATCAAGAATCGTGATTTGCTGTCGGCCGCGGGCAATCGAACCGGAGCGTTCCAGCTCCCGGGCAGCATTAGTGATGCTTGGCCGTTGAACACCTAGCATTTCGGCGAGCAGGTTTTGGCTGATCTGCAATACGTCCTCGTCGCCACGGTCGCGCATCATGAGCAGCCAACGCGCCAGCCGCTGCTTGAGGCTGTGCGCGCCGTTGCACGCTACCGACACCAGGACCTGCTCGAGAAAAGCTTGGGCGTAAGCGTACATGAGGCCATGGAACGACGGCCTTGTCTCCATCGCTCGGGTGAACGCCGCCCGCGACATTCGCGTCGCATCTCCCGGGATCTGTACGAGAAGCCGGACGGAGGAACTGGTGGCACCGAAGATGGCTTGCACCGAAGAGCAACCCTCCCTGCCAATCGTCGCCGCCTCAATGACGCTGCCGTCCGCATAAACCGCAACCACCGAGACGATACCGCGATCGGGGAAGAATACGTGGTCGAGCGGACTATCGGCGTCCATTAGGACCTGTTCGCGTTCGCAGCGAATTTGTTCAAGCTCTGGCGTAAGCTGCCTGAGATCGCCAGGTGGTAGTGCGAGTAAAAGCCGATTGCGGGGCCAATTTGATCGATCGCTCATCCAAGTCAAATGCACCGGGATGATCGATTGCAGCAAGGTTCGGATTATACCTAGCTAGGTTAGCTCTTAGGACATTTACTGCGCTCAATCGCCACGATCGAGCGGCTGTTGTGGGTCGTACCTCAGCAGTTCGATTGTGGTCCCGCGAACGACCACCATCGGCGCTCACCGGGCGCCAGGAATCGGGGGAGCGTACCGCGTCGCGGAGGCGGCCGGTTCAGGCGTGCCAGTCCCCGCGCAGGATGGCGAACAACAGGTGGTCCTGCCACTTGCCGTCGATCAGGAGGTAGTTGCGCGCGTAGCCTTCCTGCTGGAAGCCGACGCGCGTCAGCAAGGTGCGGCTCGGCAGGTTGGTCGGCAGGCAGGCGGCCTCCAGCCGGTGCAGCCGCAGCCGGTCGAAGGCAAAAGCCAGCACCAGCGGCAGGGCCGCGCTCATGTAGCGCTGCCGCGCGAACGGCTCGCCGATCCAATAGCCGAGGCTCGCCGTCTCGGCGACGCCACGACGCACATTGGACAGGCCGACGCCGCCGGCGAGCGCCCCGTCATTGCGGAAAATGAAGAAATTATAGCTTTGGTCGGTACGCCAATCCTCGGCATAGCGGACCAGCCGGGCGCGGAAACTGGTGCGGCTGAGCGCATCGGGCGGCCAGCTCGGCTCCCACGGCGACAGGAAATTGCGCGAGCGGGCACGCAAATTGGCCCAGTCCTCGTAATCGCCGCGCTCGGGCGGCTGCAGAAAGACGCGCTCGCCGACCAGTCGGAACGGCTCGGCGCGAGCCAGAAACAGGCGGGGGAAGGTCTTGCGCTGCGCGGCCATCGGTTGCCTGGCCCCTCCCGTTCAGGCCGCGAGCCGCGCCCGCAGCCGGTCAAAATCCTCGAGCCGGCCGATCGGCCCCAGCGCCGTCAGGGTCGGCGGCGCGGTGCGCCACTGCGCGACGACGCGGCCGATCGCGGCATCATCGACCGCCTCGATGCGGCGCACCATCTCGGCCGGGTCGAACGGGGTGCCGTAGATCAGCAGGTGCTGCGCCATCTGCTCGCAGCGCGCCCCGGTGCTCTCCAGCGACATCAACAGCCCGGCCTTCATCTGCGCCTTGGCGCGGGCGAGTTCCGCCGGCGCGAACCCGTCGGCGAGCCGCATCGTCTCCTCGCACAGCACCGGCACCAGTTCGCCGGCCTCCTCTTCGCCGGTCCCGGCATAGATGCCGAACAGCCCGCCGTCGCGATAGCCGTGCGCGAAGGAATGGATCGTATAGACGAGGCCGCGCTTTTCGCGCACCTCCTGGAACAGGCGGGACGACATGCCGCCGCCGAACGCCGTCGAGAGCACCTGGGCCGCGTAATAATCCGGGTCGCCCAAGGGGAGGCCCGGGAAGCCGAGCACCAGGTGCAGCTGTTCGAGGTCGCGGTCCTGGCGCATCTCGCCGCCGATATAGCACGCCGGCTCGGTCGTGACATCGTGCCCATTGCCGCCGATTGCCGGCATCGCCGACAGGAGTTCGCCGGCCAAATCGACGATCCGCGCATGGTCGAGATTGCCCGACGCCGACAGCACCATGCGGGCCGCGCCATAATGGTTGGCGAGATAGGCGATCACCGCCTCGCGCGACAGCCGGCGGATGATCTCGGGGCTGCCGAGCACCGGCCGTCCCATCGACTGATCGGGAAAGGCGCATTCCTGGAAGTGGTCGAAGATGATGTCGTCGGGGGTGTCGTTGGCCTGCCCGATCTCCTGCAGGATGACCGTGCGCTCGCGTTCGAACTCGGTCGGGTCAAAGCTCGAATGCAGCAGGATGTCGGCGAGGATGTCGAGCGCGAGCGGGGCGTCCTCCTTCAGCACCTTGGCGTAGTAGGCGGTGCTTTCGCGCGAGGTGTAGGCGTTGAGGTGGCCGCCGACCGCCTCGATCTCCTCGGCGATCTCGCGGGCATTGCGCCGCTCGGTGCCCTTGAACGCCATGTGTTCGAGGAAATGCGCGGCGCCGTTGACGTCGGGCGCCTCGTGGCGGGTCCCGACATCGACCCAGAGGCCGAGCGACACCGTATCGACGGTCTCGATCCGGTCGGTCACGATGCGCAGCCCGTTACTCAGCGTCGCCAGTTCTATCGTCATGCCGCTCCCCGGTTGGGCCGCGTTCGCCGGGCATGGGCGCGCACAAAGCGCGCCACGGCGCCGGCATCGTTGGGCAGGGTGGTGATGTGTTCGCGCTTGTCGGCGATCTCGGCGAGCGCCGGCGGGACCGGCGGGCGAAGGCCGGTGGCGCGCTCGACCGCATCCGGAAATTTCGCCGGATGCGCGGTGGCGAGCGCCACGATCGGCGCGGCATCGGGATCGGCCGCCAGCTCGGCGCGGGCGGCCGCGACCGCAACGGCGGTGTGCGGGTCAATGAGGAGGCCCGAGCGGCGGTAGGTATCGGCGAGCGTCGCGAGGGTCAGCGCGTCATCAACCCGGTGCCCGCAGAACAGCGCCTGCGCACCGCGCCAGGCCGGCTCGTCCTCCGGCAAGGCCCCGGTTTTGCGGAACGCCAGCAGCGCCGCGGCGACGGCGGCGCCGTTGCGGCCCTTCAGCTCGAACAGCAGGCGCTCGAAATTGCTCGCCACCTGGATGTCCATGCTCGGGCTGAGGCTCGGCACGACCGGCGCGATCGCCATCGTGCCGCTCGTCAGGTAGCGCGCCAGGATGTCGTTGGCGTTGGTGCCGATCACCAGATGCCCGATCGGCAGACCGAGAGCGCGGGCGAGATGGCCGGCATAGACATTGCCGAAATTGCCGGTCGGCACGCTGAAAGACACCTGCCGCGCCGGAGCGCCGAGCGCCAGCGCGGCGGCGAAATAGTAGACGATCTGCGCCGCGACTCGCGCGAAATTGATCGAATTGACCGCCGACAGGTTGATGTCGCGCCGCAGCACCGCATCGGCGAACAGGGCTTTGACGATGTCCTGGCAGTCGTCGAACGTACCCTCGATCGCCAGCGCATAGGCGTTGGCGGCGTCGAGCGTCGTCATCTGGCGGCGCTGCACCTCGGAGATGCGGCCCTGCGGATAGAGCATGAAAATATCGAGCGCGGCACGGTCGCGGCAGGCGGCCAATGCCGCCGAGCCGGTATCGCCCGAGGTCGCGCCGACGATCGTCACCTGCTCGCCGCGCCGCGCCAGCACCCGATCGAACATCAGGCCGACCAGCTGCAGCGCCAGATCCTTGAAGGCCAAGGTAGGGCCGTGGAACAGTTCGAGCAGCCACAATTTCTCGTCGAGCTGCACCAGGGGCGCCACCGCGGCATGGCGAAAATTGCTGTAGGCCCGCCCGGTCAGGTCCCACAGTTCGGCCTCGCCAAAGCTGTCGCCGGCGAACCGCGCCAACAGCCGCGCCGCCAACTCGGCATAGGGCAGATCGGCGAGCGCGCCGAGCGCCGCGCCGTCGAGCGCCGGCAGATCCGCGGGGACGTAGAGCCCGCCATCCTCGGCGAGGCCGCCGAGCAGCACGTCCTCGAAGGTATGGGTGGCCGGCAGCGGCCCAGGATCGCGGGTACTCAGATAGCGCACATTGGCAACCTATAGCCCCGCCCCTCCGCCCGCAACCCACACGGCGGCGTTTGGCATGTCGATGATTTGCCTGCGACGGCATCGCGAAACCGGATTAAAACCTGACATGGCCACGGCAAAGGATGAGCGCAATGTTTGAAGGGTTCACCGGCACCGAGATCGCAACCTCGTCCGCCAATTTCGGCGGCGCGCGCATTCATCTGCGGCACGGCGGCGACGGCCCGCCCCTGCTGCTGTTGCACGGCAACCCGTTGACGCATGCCTCCTGGGGCAGGATCGCCAACCGCCTGGCCGAACATTTCCACGTCGTCGCCGCCGATCTGCGCGGCTATGGCGACAGCGTCGGCCCCGACGATGCCGGCCCCGACAGCCTCAACTATTCGTTCCGCGCGATGGCGCAGGACCAGGTCGAGGTGATGGAACAGCTCGGCTACCGCGCGTTTTTCGTCGCCGGCCACGACCGCGGCGCGCGCACCACGGCGCGAATGTGCCTCGATCACCCCGACCGGGTGAAGAAGGCCGCGCTGCTCGACATCCTGCCGAACCATCACATCTGGACCCATACCTCGCGCGAATGGGCGTTGCGCTCATGGCATTGGGCATTGATGGCGCAGCCCTACGATTTGCCCGAGCGGCTTCTGGCCGGGGTCGGGGCGCATTGGTTCATGGAGCAGAAACTGTCGAAGCCCGGCATCGGCCTCGGCTTTTTCGACCCCGAAGCCTTCGCCGAATATGTCCGCTGCTTCAACTGGAAGACGATAAAGGGCTCGTGCGCCGACTACCGCGCCTGCGCCACCTGCGACTTCGCGATGGACACCGAAGATTTCATCGCGGGCCGCAAGATCACCGTGCCCCTCCTGGTGCTCTGGGGCGCCCGGAGCCACACCGAAGGCGTCCACGGCGACGTGCTGGCGGTATGGCGGAAAGACTACGCCACCGACGCCTCCGGCGGCGCCCTCCCCTGCGGCCACTACGTCCCCGAAGAAGCGCCGGACGCCGTCTACGAGCACTTCATGCGGCATTTCAAAGGGTAGCGTCTCACCGAGCTCGATCGTTAGTTTGGCACCCAGGCGGCGGCCCGGATCTCGCCGAATTCGCGGGCGATCTTGCGCCAGGACGCGCCGGCATCCTCGGTGACATACACCTCGCCGAACAGGCTGAACGCCACGATGCGGTTGGGCTCGGCGGGGTGCGTCGCAAGACCCCACATCGTGGCATTGGGCTGGCTGGGGAGCTTCAGCATGTCCCAAGTCTCGCCGAAATTCCTGCTGCGGAGCACGAACCCGGTTTCACCCGTCGTGGTCTCGCCGCAGCCGGCGAACAACACCGCGGGATCGTCGGTCTTTACCGCCATGCCGCGGGCATAAGGCAGCGGCCATTTCTCCCGGATTTCCAGCGATTGCCACGTATCGCCGAGATTGTCGCTGACGAACACGTCGCGCGCCGTGCTGGCATAGAGGCGCTTGGGACTCGTCGCCGCGAGCGCCACGGCGTGAATGTCCGGGTCATATAACCCCGTCTCGAGGTGGGTCCAGGTGTCGCCGCCGTCGCGGCTGCGGTAGACGCCGTCGATTTCCACCCCGGCCCAGACCGTATGATGATCGTCGGGGTCGACGACCAGGCTGGTCACGAAGGCTTCACCGATCGAGCACTCCCGGGCGGCGCCTATGGCCAGTTCCTCCCAATGCCGGCCGCCGTCGCGCGACCGGTAGACCGCAGTCGGGCGCGTGCCGGCGAAGAGAATATCGGGATCGACCGGGTCGATGGTCAGCGACCAGATCGTCGGCAAGGCCCCATCGGCGCCCCCATTGGCGCCCCCGTCGGCGCCCCCATCGGCGCCGACGCGCTCCCACCGCGCTCCGCCGTCGCGGCTCACGAACAGGCCGGTATCGCCGCCGGCGAAAACGGTGTGCGCCTCTGTGGGATGGGCGACGAGCGCCTGGATCCGGCTGTTGAGCGGGAACGGGGCGCGATGCCGCATCCACGATCGGCCGGCATCCGGGCTGTGCCAGACGCCCCAGCCCGCCGTCCCGAGACAAATATTGTAATCCGTCGCCATGCGCCGCCTCCCTCGTCTCGGTCGCTCACCCGACAAGCGAAAACATTGTACGTTGCTGCCGGTCCCGCAGCAAAACCAGCGTTCGAAACATGGCATCTCGCGGCTTGCAGGAAAAGCCGGCGCTGCCCATCATCCGCTCATGGAAGAATTCACCGTGCGGCCCGATCCCGACGACCCGCGGCTCACCCGGCGGGTTGAGGGCATCGACCAGGAGGGTCAGCCGATCGCGACTTCGGTCGTCACCGAGCGGCCGCTGACGCTGTTTCTGAACGGGCGCGAGATCGTCACGATGATGACGATCGGCGACCATCCGGACTACCTCGCGGTCGGCTATCTGTTGAACCAAAACATGCTCGGCCCGGCCGACCGCATCATCGCGGTGGATTATGACGACGAGATCGAGACCGTCGTCGTGCGCACCGACCATGAGACCGATTTCGAGGACAAGCTCAAAAAGAAGACGCTGACCTCGGGCTGCGCCCAGGGGACGGTCTTCGGCGACCTGATGGAACGGTTCGAGGAGGTGCGGCTCGATCCGCACGCGGTGCTGCGCACCTCCTGGCTCTACGCGCTGAGCCGCAAGATCAACACGGCGCCGAGCCTCTATCTCGCGGCCGGGGCGATCCATGGCAGCGTGTTGTGCGAGGAAGACCGGCCGCTCCTCTACATGGAGGATGTCGGCCGCCACAATGCGGTCGACAAGATCGCCGGCTATATGCACCTCAACGGGATCTCGCCGGTCGGCAAGATCTTCTACACCACCGGCCGCCTAACCTCGGAGATGGTGATCAAGACGGTGCAGATGCAGATCCCGATCCTGGTGTCGCGCTCCGGCTTTACCGCCTGGGGGGTCGAGCTGGCGCGCCAGGCCGGGCTGACGCTGATCGGCCGCGCCAAGGGGCGGCGCTTTGTGGCGCTGGCCGGCCTCGAGCGCATCGTCTTCGATGGCGACCCGCGCGCCGTCGGCGACGAGCCGGCGCGTCTCGCGCGCAAGGCGAGCCTCACCGAGGAGGACGCCATATGAATGTCGTCGGGCTGCTGCTCGCCGGCGGCCTGTCGCGCCGCATGGGCGGCGGCGACAAGACATTGCG
>DATLRS010000024.1:0-9106 GCA_035534535.1 Allostellaceae bacterium
CGGCATCACCGACGATGGCGCCGCGCGCGGCGCCAACGCCGCGATGTTCAGCGCGTTCGCGGATTTCTCGCCGGCTGCCCGCGAGCGGCTGGAAACCTTTCTCGATGCGACCTATCGCGGCTTCAAGGAGCGTGTCGCCGCCGGCCGCCACCTGACCGCAGCCCAGGTCGAGGCGGTCGCCAAGGGACGCGTCTGGTCGGGCGAGGAAGCGAAGGCAAAGGGTCTCGTCGACGCGCTCGGCGGCTACGACACGGCGTTTCGCCTCGCCGAGGCGGCGGCGAAGATGCCGGCCGACAAACCCTTCACGCTCGTTGTCTTCCCGCGCCGCAAGAGCTCCATCGAGCAGATTTACGATCGGCTCACCGACCGCGACGACGATGCCGCCGTTCGGGTGGCGTCGCAGGGCGTTTCTGCCGGCATCGCGGGGTTGCTGTCCGAAATGGCGCCGCTGCTGCGCGACCCCGGCATGCTGCAGATGCCGCCGCTCGGCGATATCCGGTAGCGCGACGCCGGATCCATCCGCAGTTCTTCAGGTGCGGTCTTCAAGTGCGTTCTTCGAGGACGCGATCGTAAATGCGATATTGGTTGCCGCCGGCTCTTTTGGCTTCATACATCGCGTCGTCGGCGGCCTTGATCAGGGCCTCCCTGTCGATCCCCTGCGGGGACAGGATCGCGGCGCCGACGGATGCTCCGACGCGGCATTCGTCTGCGCCCAGGATGATCGGTTGGGTGAGCGCATCGATGATGCGGGCGGCCAGCGTCCCGACGCCTTCCGGGTCGCTGCCGGATTCGATCAGCACCGCGAACTCGTCGCCGCCCAGCCGGGCCACCGTATCGCTGTCGCGGGCGGCGTTGCGCAGCCGCAACGCGATCTCCCTCAGAGCGGCGTCGCCCGCGTCGTGACCCAACGTGTCATTGATCAGCTTGAAGCGGTCCAGGTCGATAAAGAGCAGCGCCAGGCTTTTGCCAACTCGCTTGCCCAGCGCGATCGCGTGATCGAGGCGGTCCTCGAAAAGCCGACGGCTCACCAACCCGGTCAGCGTGTCTTGGGCCGCCAGTTTCTCGTAGACCGCCTGCAATTCCTTGATGAGGGTGATGTCGGTCAGGACCGAAACGAGGCCACCGTGTTTGATGGAATTCTCCCGGCTGTAGATCCACCGTCCGTCGCTCAATTGCTCTTCCCGCGGCTGACCGACGTGTCCGCCCTCCGTGAAATTGCGCAGGCTTTCGGCGATATACTCCTCGGCGCTGAGACCTCCGGGAAATTCCTTGCGCTCCTTCGCCCAGGCGATCAGGAGATCCTTGTATTGAGTTCCGGGCTTCAGCAGTTTCGCCAGCTCGGGGTATATTTTATGGAGAACGTCATTGCACATGGTCAGGCTTCCCTTGTCATCGAACAAGGTAAAGCCGTCGCTGATGCTCTCGATTGCGTCCATCATGCTTTCATGATCGACGCGGGCGCGGTGGGTGGTCGCCTGGAATGCCCGGCCGACGATCGTCGCTGCAATCGCCAGCGCCGCGATGGTCACGGCGACCGAGGTCACCCCGACGCTCAGCCAGAACGCGCCGACCGCGCCACCAAACGAGCCCGCCGCTGGACCCGGGATAAACGACACCGCCGCCATCGCCGTGTAGTGCATCCCAGCAATCGCCAAGCCCATCAACCCGGCGCTTAAAAGTATATGAATTCGCTCAATCGCAAAATATTGTTGGCGATACCGTAGATCGTGAATATAGAAGGCGGCAATTCCCAGGGCCACCGCGACAACAATAGAAAGAGCAAAGAGCACCGGATCGTAGGGGTGCACGCAAAGCTCTGCGTGCATGGCCGCCATGCCGACGTAATGCATGGCGCCAATGCCCACGCCGACCAGGGTGCCGCCAAGCAGATAATGGTGGTGGCGCTTGTCGCCGCCGGACATGATGCTGAGCGCCAGTGCGCTGGCGAGAATCGCCGGAATCACCGACAGAAGCGTGATCGGCAAATTATAGGTGACGGGGACCGGCAACGTCAGCGCCAACATACCGGTGAAATGCATGGCCCAGATGCCGATACCCATGGCGACCGACCCGCCGGCGAGCCAAACTCTTTGTCCCCAAGCGCTTTCGCTATTGGCAATGCATACGCTCATCAGCAACCCGGCGTATGACGCCAGCACCGCGATCAGATAAGAGAGAACAACCAGAACGACGCTGTATGACTGCGGCAGCGCCGCCCCGACATCGGCGCCAAACGGCAGGAACTGGATCATCAAACGCGCCTTCCTCGGCGGCGCCCGAGGCGCGGGCTGCCGCATGATTGACGATAAACCGCCATGCCGATTGCTGCAATACAATCCACAACCAATAGGAATTAAACCGCTAGTTAAACGGGTAACCTGGTTAAAATCCGGGGAGTCTCATCGGCGCTCGCGACGATGCGCACGCCGCCGATCGGCGAGCTAATATAAGATGGCGCCGAGACAATGGGGGAGCACACCATGCCGCCTGCCGCCATTCCGCAGAAGCCGACAGTCCTGAGCCTCGCCGCAGATCTCGCGGCCGGCCGCACGTCGAGCCGCGCGCTGGTCGAGGCGGCCTTGGCGCGCATCGCCGATCCGGCGGGCGAAGGCGCCCGCAGCTTTGTCAAGGTCTATGCCGACAGCGCGCGGCTTGCGGCCGACGCGCAGGACCGGCTGCGCCAGGCCGGCTATGTCGCCTCGCCGCTCGCCGGTTTGCCGATATCGATCAAGGACCTCTTCGATGTTGCCGGCGAGCAGACCCTGGCCGGCTCGAAGGCACTCGACGACCGCCCGCCGGCGAGCCACGACGCGCCGGTCATCGCCCGGCTGCGCGCCGCCGGGGCGGTGCTGGTCGGCCGCACCAACATGACCGAGTTCGCCTTCTCCGGGGTCGGCATCAACCCGCATTTCGGGACGCCGGGCAACCCCTATGACCGCCGCCTCATTCCTGGCGGCTCGTCGTCGGGCGCCGCGGTTTCGGTCGGCGATGGCTGTGCTGTCGTGGCGATCGGCACCGACACCGGCGGCTCGGTGCGCATTCCCGCAGCGCTGTGCGGGCTCGCCGGGTTCAAGCCGACCCAATGGCGCATCCCGCGCGACGGGGTCATCCCGTTGTCGACGACGCTCGATTCGATCGGCCCGCTGGCCAACAGCATCGCCTGCTGCGCGATCGCCGACGCCGTGATGGCGGGCGAGCCGCCCGAAATTCAAGGCCGGGCGCCGCCTCCCGTGCCGGTCAAAGCGCTACGGCTCGGTGTGCCGCAAGCCTTTGTGCTCGACGGCCTCTCGCCCGAGGTGGCGAGCGCCTTTGCCGCTTCCTGCACGGCGCTGTCACAAGCCGGCGCGCAGGTCGTCGATCTGCCGCTATTGGAGCTCAACGATTATCCGGCGATCAACGCCGGCGGCGGCTTCGCGCCGATCGAAGCCTATGCCTGGCACCAGGAGCTGCTGGCGCGGCGCGGCGGCGACTATGACCCGAGGGTGCGCACGCGGATGGAGCGCGACAGCGCCATGAGCGCGGTCGACTATATCGCGCTGGGCGCGGCGCGGGCTGATCTGATCGCACGCGTCGCGGCGCGCACCGCCGGTTTTGACGCGCTGCTGATGCCGAGCGTGGCGATCACCGCGCCGCCGATCGCCGCCTTTGCGCGCGACGACGACTACCGGCGGATCAACGCGCTGATCCTGCGCAACCCGTCGGTCATCAACTTCCTCGACCGCTGCGCCGCCACGATCCCGATCCAGCCGCCGGGGACCGCGCCGGTCGGGCTGATGGTGATCGGCGAGCACGGCGCCGACCGCCATCTGCTCGCCCTGGCGCGCGGCATCGAGGCCGCGCTCGCTCCAGGGTTATGATCAGCGCCGGGCGCGACTGATCAGTGCTGGGCCGCCACCGGGATCTCGTGCACCAGCCCGGCATAGGGATGGGCGCCATGCGCGGCGGTCCACACGACATCGGGCCGGGCCGCCGGCGCGGGGGCGGTCGGCAGGTCAATGGAGCCGGCGGCGCTCGGCAACGAGCCGCAATTGCCGGAGCTGTGCCGGACGACATGCGGCGCGGCGCCATTGCCTTGCGAGGTGATCGCGAGGCTCTGCATGCAAACGCCATTGCCCGACATCGTCGAGACGAACGAATAGCTTTGCGTCCCCGGCGGCAGGTTGCGCAGCGCGGCCTCGCTCAGCTGACCGGAGCGGGCCTGCGCTGCCAGCAAATCGGCCTGGCGAAACATGGCGGCCGCCTGTCGGTCCATCGCGGCCGATATCCGGTCGAGCGCCGCAAAGGGCGAGCCCGGCCCGAACAGCGCCGGCATCGGCGCGAAAGCACCGATCAGCGCCGGCGGGCTATCGAGGACGATTCGTGGCGCAACATCGCCGGTGTAACGGATCTGGGCAGTTCCGCCGCCCGGAAGCTCGACCGTCATCGTGTGGGTCTGCGAGCTTTGCGCCAGGGCGATGCCGGAAAAGCCGATGGAAGCCGCCGCGACGGCGGCCGTAACTGCGGTTCGCAAACTCCGCATCACTATCTCCCCAAGACTGAGACAGGCTTACGACCGGAATATAGACCACGCGGCGGGCGTGTCCGACGCCACCGAATGTCGCAGTGCAATGCGTTCGCGAGACGGCGCGTTGCTAAACTCTCGCGGCATCGCGGCCGCTGCTATGACAGCACGGGCGCCGGGAGAATGCGGACCGGGGGTTCCGTTATCCCGGTCGCCAGCAGCCTCGCGAACACCGCGGCCGGCACCGGCCGGCTGAAATAGTACCCTTGCGCCTCGTCGCATTTGTGAGCCCGCAGGAAGGCCAGTTCCTCCGGCTGTTCGACGCCCTCGGCGACGACCCGCAGCTTGAGACTGTGCGCCATGACGATCACCGCAGTCACGATCGCGGTATCCTCGCCGGCGGTGCTGATCTGACGGACGAACGACTGGTCGATCTTGAGGACATCGAGCGGGAACTTTCGCAGATAGCCCAGGCTGGAGTAGCCCGTGCCGAAATCGTCGATCGCCACCTTTACCCCGCTTTCCCGGAGGCGGTGCAGGGTGGATGCCGCGGTTTCGGCATGCTTCATCAGGACGCTCTCGGTCAGCTCGACCTCCAGAAATCCCGGTTCCAGGCCCGATTCGCGCAGGATGGCGAGGAGGTTTTCGAGAAACATCTTGTCCTGAAACTCCATCGCGGAGACGTTCACCGCCATTGTCGCCGGCGGCAGGCCCGCCGCGGCCCAAGCCTGGGCTTGCCGGCATGCCGCGCGGAGCACCCAGGCGCCGATCGGCAGAATGAGGCCGCAATCTTCCGCGATCGGAATGAATGTCGCCGGGGGAACCGACCCACGCGTCGGATGCGTCCAGCGCAGCAGCGCCTCCGCCCCGGTGATCGCGCCGGTTTTCAGATCGATCTTGGGCTGATAGTGCAGCGCGAATTCGTGCCGCTCCAGGGCGCGCCGCAGACCCTCCTCGATGGCTTGCCGCTCGACGGCGCGGACGCTCATCGCCGGGGTGAAGAACTGATAGCTGTCGCGCCCCTGTGCCTTGGCCTGATACATCGCGGCGTCGGCGTGCTTGATCAGCGCATCGGCATCGAGGCCATCTTCGGGATAGACGCTGACGCCGATGCTCGTCGTGATATGAAGATCGTGCTGATCGATGGCGTGGGCTGCCGCCACCGACCGCAGCATTCGTCTCGCGGTGACGGCAGCATCTTCCGGTCGCTCTATATCCGAAAGCAGCGCGACGAATTCATCACCGCCTTGCCGGCTGATCGTATCCGAGCCTCGGATGCACGCCGCCAAGCGTAGCGCGATGGATTGCAGAAGTCGGTCGCCGATCCGATGTCCCAGCGAATCGTTGATGTGTTTGAAGCCATCCAGATCCAGAAACAGCACCGCAACCTGGTTTTTGTGACGCCGCGCCAGAGCGATGACCTGGTTCAGCCGATCGTTGAGAAGCGTGCGATTGGGCAAGCCGGTCAGAAAGTCGTGCTCGGCCGAATAGGTTGATTGCGCCTGGTGCGCGGCACGGATGCGGAACTCACGGATCAGGTAGGCGCCCAGACCGGCCAGCAGCAAGGTCGCAAAGAGGCGCAGCAGGATGATCATCGTCGTGCTGGAACGCCAGGCCGCAAGTTGCCGATCGAGATCCAGACCGACAATGACGATCAGCGGATAGCTGCCGACCCGGCTGTACGCATAGACCCGGGTAATGCCGTCAAGCACGCCGGGATGCGTATACGAGCCGATGGCATCGTGGCCGAGCGTCGCGGGGATCGGCTGCGCGGCGAGCGAGGCGCCGATGCCCTTGGTGCCGTCCGGACTGTCGGCGCTGAAGCGCGCCCGGATACGGCGGTCGAGCCCGATCATGCTCATGACGCCGTGCGGCCCCAGATCGATCGATTTATTGAGGTTCGTCAGAACATCCGGCGGGATCAGGACCACGATAATCCCAAGAAACGTGCCGTCGGCCGCATAAATATGCCGCGCAATCGGCATCACCGGCTTGCGGGCAAGTCGGCCGATCACCGTTTGGCCGAAATAGAGGCCCAGATGCAGATTGGCGGATTTCGCGCCCGGGCGGACGCGAAAATAGTCGCGGTCGCTGAGGTCGACCGGGCTGGGATGGGGTTCGAACGTCGCCGATTTCAGCTTGCCGTCGGCGCCGACGATGACCGCCCGTTCCAATCCGAGCGACACCAGCATGCTGGTTTTCCCCCAGGCGTAGAGGTCGAAATTGCCGCGCTGCCGCCGCATCCCTTCGGCGATCAGGCTCATGTCGCCGTCGGCCTCACGCAGCACCGAGGCGACGTCCTCGCGGAAGGAGATCGCCAGGTTACGGGTCTGCAGGCGAGCGTCATCAATCGCGTGCTGCCGCTGCGCGACGACAAAGGCGGCGATTGCCGCCCACATTGCGACGACCAGAATGATGACGGCGATGACGATGCCCCCGACGGTCTTGCGGACCGAGTAGAGCGGCACCTCAGCCGGAATTCTCGATGACATAGGGCGTTTCCGGGCGGCTTGGTCGCCGGCCGGCAGCACGTCTGCGGACCGATAGCTCCGAGAATATCGCTACTATCGTCCCTGCGATAGGTTCGGAAACTACCTATGAAGGTATCACGCGTTTGTTAACACGTTAAGAGCGCAATTTGCAGGCGATCAAATGCGAGGATTCTGGTCAGCCGCTGCGCGCCTTGCGGATTGCCGCCAGCACGCGCGGCGCGGTGATCGGCGTCTCGTTGAGTTCGGCGCCGCCGGCACCGATCAGGGCCAGCGCATCGCGCACGGCGTTGGCGATCGCCGCCGGCGGCGCCACCGCGCCGCCCTCGCCCATCCCCTTCATGCCGTATTCGGTCGCGCTCGCCGGGTGGTGCAGGTGACCGATCTTGATCGCCGGCACTTCGAAGGCGCCGGGAAGGTGGTAGTCGAGCAGGCTCGCGGCGAGCGGCTGGCCCTGCGCGTCGTAGGGGATCTCCTCGCACAACGCGGTGCCGATGCCCTGCACGACGCCGCCGCGGATCTGGCCTTCGACGAGCATCGGGTTGACCATCGTGCCGCAATCTTCGGCCACCGCGAAGTCGAGCAACTCGACCCCGCCGGTCTCCAGATCGACCGCGACGACCGCGCCATGCGTCGCATAGGAGAAGACGCCGGTGCTGATGCCCGGCTCGTAGGTCGCGGTCGCGTCGAGCAGCGGCTCGACCCCGGGCGGCAGTTCATGCATTCGCAGGTGCGCGACGGTGGCCACCTCGGCGATCGACACCGAGCGGCCCTGCGGCCCGATCACGGCGCCCTCGGTGCAGCGCACCTCGCCCGCCTCGCATTGCAGCAGATGCGCGCCGATGCGCTCGATCTTGGCGCGCAGCATGCGGCTGGCGCGCGCCACTGCGCCGCCCGCCATGACCATGCTGCGCGAAGCGAAGGTGCCAAAGCCGAAGGCGGTCGATTCGGTGTCGCCGTGGCGCACCGAGATGTGCGAGGGGTTGATCCCGAGCTCCTGATACGCAATCTGCGACAGCGCGGTTTCCAAACCTTGCCCGTGCGACTGGATGCCGACCATCAGGACGAGGCTGCCGTCGGTCAGCACCCGCGCCGTGCAGCTCTCAAAGCCGGGGATGATCGCGGCGCCGCGCGAGGCAAATTCGGCGGCGCCATGCGCGGTCTGCTCGGTAAAGCTGGCGAAACCGACGCCGATCAGCCTTCCGTCCGGCTCGCCCTGTGCCTGTCGCCGGCGGATCTGCGGCAGGTCGACGAGGTCGGCGCACAGCCGCACGCTCGCCGGATAATCGCCGGTGTCGTAGCGCATGTCGGTGACCGAGGTGAACGGCATCGCCGCGGGCGCGATCATGTTCTCGATGCGCACCTCGCAGGGATCGCGGCCGACGGCGCGCGCCACCTCGTCGATCGTGCGCTCGATCGCAAAGCAGGCGCCCGGCCGCCCGACGCCGCGATAGGGTCCCAATGGCGCCTTGTTGGTCGCCACCGTGTAGAAGCGGGCGCGATAGTTGGCGATCGTGTAGGGGCCGGGCAAGGTGCGCGCCGCCATGTTGGCTTCCTGGTAGGGCCCCTGCGGCCACAGCCCATAGGCGCCGGCATCGACGGTGATCTCGGTGTCGATGCCGAGGATTTTTCCCCGCGAATCGGCATAGGCGGTCAGCGTGTAATGGTGGTCGCGGGTATGCGCGGCGGTCAGGAGGTGCTCGTTGCGGTCCTCGATCCAGCGCACCGGATGGTCGAGTTCGAGGGCCAGCGCCGCCAAGATGATTTCTTCCGGGTAGAGCCGCGCCTTCGGCCCGAAGCCGCCGCCGACATCGGGCGCGACGACGCGGATGCGGTGCTGTTCGAGGCCGAGGCATTCGCCCAAGGCGACGCGCAGCGTGTGCGGCGTCTGGGTCGAGGCGTAGACGACGACCTCGTCGAGCCGGTGGTCGCGAGTGGCGAGCACGGCGCGCCCTTCCAGGGGCGACCCCGACTGCCGGTGCATGCGGTATTGGCGCTTGACGACGATTGCCGCATCGCGCGCCGCCGCCGCGATGTCGCCGACATCGATTCCGCGCTCGAGATAGAGGTTGTCGCCCCACGCCTCGTGCACCAGCGCGCCGCCGCGCAACGCCGC
>DATLRS010000025.1:0-28823 GCA_035534535.1 Allostellaceae bacterium
GCGCCGCCGCTCGCTGCCAACGGTGAGCACGAAGGTCTTGCTGCCGCCCTGGCTGACGCGCACGCCGAACCCGGAGATAGCGTCGTCGGCGTAAAGCCTCTGGCCGGAGCCGGGTGGTGTAAGAGCTGCGATGGTGCGGTCGGTGAAGCGCATTTCGATCTCCTCTTAGGCTCACTCTTAGTCTCACTTTAGGCTCGCCCTAGACTCACTTTTGACGTGGTTGCGGTGAGTCGCCCGCAGGCAACGTAAGGCAGGAAATTTCGGAATACGCAAGTATCTCAATTAGTTATGCGGCACTACGGGGCGTCACGAGGCACCTACACTAGCTCCTTTTACGTCCCCGGCATGATGCCGGACTGGGCCCGCGACGCCCTGGCGTGGAACCCGGTCATGCAGGCGGTCGACTGGTTTCGCGCCGGGTTCTTTGCCAGCTACCAGCCGCATTGGCTTGACCGTTCCTACCTGCTGGTTATCGCGATCCTGACGCTGCTGTTGGGGCTCGGGCTCGAGCGCGGGCTGCGCCGCAGACTGAGCGCGCCGCTATGATCGCGCTCGACCGGGTCGCCAAGGCCTACGCCACGGCCGGCGGGCGCAAGATCGTGCTCGATGATGCCAGCGTCGCGTTCGCGCCGGGCCACAACTTCGGCATCCTCGGCGCCAACGGCGCCGGCAAGTCGACCCTGATCCGGCTGCTCGCCGGCTCGGAATTGCCCGACCGCGGCAGCATCCGCCGCGACGCGCGCGTGTCGTTTCCGCTCGGGTTCGGCGGGACCTTCCACGGCGCCTTGTCGGGCCGCGAGAACGTCGCGTTTGTCGCCCGCGTCTACGGCGCGGCGGTGCGCTCGACGATCCGCTTTGTCGATGAGTTCGCCGAACTCGGCGAGTATTTCGATATGCCGGTGCAAACCTATTCCGCCGGGATGCAGGCGCGGCTCGCCTTCGGCACCTGCCTGGCGATCGATTTCGACGTCTTTCTGATCGACGAGATCACCGAGATCGGCGACGAACGCTTTCGCCGCAAATGCGCCGCCGCGTTCCGCGAGCGCCTGCGCCGCTCGGACATCATCCTGGCGACACACAACAGCCACACGATCCGCCAGTATTGCGACAAAGCCGCGATCCTCGCCGGCGGCCGGCTGCAATTGTTCGACGACGTGGCGAGCGCCTTCGAATGCTACCGGCGCATGCTGGTCGAGCCGTCGCCATGCGCCTCGCCGGTCGTCTGACGCGCCTGCCGGCGATCGGCCGGCCGTTCCGCTCTGGCGCCCCCTTGGCGGTGCGCGCCGATGCTGCCCCGCCGGCACCGACCGAGGCTCGGCGCGCCTTGACCTTGCTGGGGATCGGTCTTGCCCGCCCGATGGTGGTCGCCCCTGGGCTGGTCGCCCCCGGGCTGGTCGCCGCCGGGCCGCCCGCCGCCCGGCCGGCCCGGCTGTCGCTGCGCGCGTTGTCGTTTGTCGTCCTGGTGTTGATCCCGACCGCCGTCACGGCGGTCTATTATTTCGCCATCGCCGCCGACCAGTACGTCGCCGAGTTCCGCTTTACCCTCAACACCGTCGACCCGCCGCCGCTCGGCCCCTTGTCGCTGTTTGCCGGCAACGCGATCCAGTCGCCGGCGACGCTCGAATCGCAGGTTCTCGTTCAGTACATTACCAGCCGGGCGATCGTCGACCAGATCGCTCGCTCGCTCGACGTTCGCCGGCTCTTCTCGCCGCCTGAGGCCGACTGGTGGGCCCGGCTGCCGCGCTCGGCGGCGATCGAAGAGGTCGTGCATTATTGGCGGGGCCAGGTCGACCCGTTCTACGATCCCTCGGATGGGACCATCACGGTCAGGGTGCGAGCCTTCAGCCCGGAGGACGCGCTGCGCCTGTCGCAGGCGATCGTCGTGGCCGGCGAAAACCTGGTCAACGACCTGTCGTTGCGGGCGCGGCGCGATGCGCTGCGGCATGCCGAAGCGGATCTGACGCAGGCGCAGGCCCGGCTCAAAACGGTGCTCGGCAAGATCAGCGCGTTTCGCGACCGCGAGGGCCTGATCGATCCCGCGAAAACCGCCGCTTCCACCGGGGCGATCGCGACCCAGCTGCGCGAAAGCCTGATCCGCGACCGGGCCGAGCTGACGACGCTCCGGAACTACATGCGCGCCAATGCCCCGACCGTCAAAGTCCTCGAGGCGCGCATCCGCTCGCTCGAGGCGCAGCGCCGCTCGCTCGGCCATGAGCTGACCGGCCCCGACACCGCGCATTCCGACGCGCTGTCGCACGTGCTGGGCTCCTACGAAGAATTGCAGAGCGAGCGGCAGTTTGCCGAAGCGGCCTATCAGCATGCCTTGCAGGGCCTCGACGAGGCGCGCGCCGATGCCGATCGACGGCACGTCTTTGTCGCCAGCTTCATTCCCCCGAGCCTGCCCGAAGAGTCGCTTTATCCGCGGCGCTGGCGCGCGCTCGGGACCGTGGCGCTGCTGGCGTTTGCGCTATGGGGCATCGGCGGCCTCGCAGCGCAATCCATTCGCGATCACCTGGCTTGACCATGCTGCGATCCCGCATCTTCCCACAGAGGGCACCAATGGCGATGCCTGCATTCCGCTCTCCCACCTCGGTCAATCCCGGCCGGATCGGCCGGGCCGCCCCGCCGCCGCCGCGCAAGGAACGCCTCGCGATCGTTTCAACCAGCAGCAAGCTGTGCGGCATCGCCGCCTACACGAGCGCGCTGCGCCGCCAGCTTGGCGACGCCTTCGACATCACCGTTTTCGATCTCAACCAATACCTGATGCGCAGCCCGCATCGCCGTGTGCGCAAGCTCGCCGATCGCCAGATCAAGGAGATCTGTCGCGCGATCCGCGGGTTTGACGCGGTCAATCTGCAGCTCGAATACGGCACCCTGGGTCGCTATGGCAGCGACATCCACCGGCGGTTCTGCTGGCTGACGACGGCGGCGCCGCGGCTGTCGGTCACCTTCCACACCCTGCTGACGCCGCCGGTCTTCGACGGCGGCGGCTTTGCCCGGGCGCTGGCGCGCCTGCAGGTCAAGACCGCGGCCCGCCTGCAGGCCGAGTTCCGCCGCGCCCACCTGCTGTCCGCCGGGATCGCCCGGCAGTTGCGGCACCTGCAGGGCCGCAAGCAGGTCAGTGCCATCGTGCACAATCGGCGCGACCTGCACGATGTGCGATACCTCTATGGCCTGAAGCGGGTGTTCGACCATCCGCTGGCCTATCTCGCAGCAGCCGAGATCGAGGCCATCCGCGCCGGCGCCTCGCGCCAGCGCTTTGCGATGCTTGACGGCTTGCCGGCCGACGCCGTGCTGATCGGCGTGTTTGGTTTCCTTAACGAATACAAGGGGATTGGAACAGCCATTCAGGCATTGCAATACCTGCCCGCCAATCACCACCTGCTGATCTTTGGCGGCCTCCACCCGCAGCACATCACGCCGCGCCAGGCGCGCCACCCCTATATCTCATCGCTGTTCGACCAGGCCTATATCGACACGACGCTCTACGACCGGCTCCACGGCAGCGGACCGCACGATGCGCCGCAGCTCGTCATTTCGGCCGAGGAGGGGGTGCATGAGCTGTTGGGGACGCACCCGCGCGATCTCTCCGAGCGCATCCACTTCATGGGTGCGCTCGCCGAGCCCGATTTTCTCGCCGGCATGACGATCTGCGACTCGGTCGTTTTCCCGTATCTCGAAGTCGGCCAATCCTCGTCGGGACCGATTTCCCAGGCGCTCGAACTCGGCTGCCGGATCGTCGCCTCGCGCACTCATACGTTTCTCGAATTTGCCGAGTACCACAAGGACGCGGTCGAGTTCTTCGATATCGGCAATCACCTCGAACTGGCCGAACGCCTGCTCGCGCGCCGGCAATTCAGCCCGCGCCGCGGCCTGCCCGCGTTCAACATCGCGACCAACCGGGCGATCTACCTGCTCGCCAACAGCCGGCTCGCCGACCCGCCCGCGCCGTTCGGCCACGAACCCGATCTGGTCGAGGCAGAGGGCGAGGAGCGGGCCGGCGACTGACCGCGACTGACCGCCCGGCCTCGGCTTTACTGCGGCGGCGCCCAGGGGTCGGGAGCGCGCGGCTCCAGGTCGGTGACGACATCGATGACGACCGGCTCCTCGGCGGCCAGCGCGTCGTGCAAGGCCTTCGCGATCTGCTGCGGCTGCTCGACGCGGATGCCGCGCACCCCGAAGCTCGCCGCGACGGCGGTGAAATCGGTCGGTCCGAAACGGATCAGCTCCTCGCCGCGGCCGGGGCGGTTGCCGGCGATCCGGCGCACCCCGGTCAGGTTCTGGCCGAAGCCGGAATTGTTGTTGACGATGACGGTGACGGCGATGCCGCAGCGGCGCGCCGATTCCAGTTCGGCGAGGTGATAGTAGAACCCGCCATCGCCGGTGAAGCACACCACCTTGCGCGCCCCGGCGGCGCATTTCGCCCCGAGCGAGGCCGGGAATGCCCAGCCGAGCGAACCCGCGGCGCGCAGGTAGCTCTGCCGGGCGCCGTTGAAGTCGATCATCGTGCCGGTCCAGATCCCGGAATAGCCGGTATCGGCGACGACGATGCCGTCGAGCGGCAGGGCGGCCGTGATCTCGGTGCACAGCCGTTCGACGCTGATCGGCGCGGTGTTCTTGTTGACTTTTGGCGCCATGCCCGACCGCCAGTGGGCGACGATCGCGGCGGCCTCGTTGGCGAAGCTCGGATCGCGCGTGGGGCTGCCGATCAGCAGGTTGAGCCGTCGCAGCGTCGACCGCGGGTCGCCGAGCAGGCCGACCGTGTTCGGATAGGATCGGCCGAGTTCGAGCGGATCGGCGTCGATCTGCAGGATCTTGGTGTCGGGCGCCGGCACGGTCCAGTTCAGCGTGGCCTGGTCGCCGGTATCGCAGCCGACAAACACCACCAAATCGGCGCCATGGACGATCTGGTTGGCGGGCGGCGCCGAATAGCTGCCGACGACGCCGACCGCGAGGCGATGGCGGGTCGCGATGATGTCGCGCGCGCCCAGCGTCGTGGCAATCGGGGCGGCAAGCGCCTCGGCGAGCGCCAGAAGCTCCGTTCCCGCTCCCGAGGCTGCGGCGCCGTCGCCGGCGACGATCGCGATGCGGCGGGCACTGTTCAAGAGGGCGATGGCGCGCTCGACGTCGCGGTCGTCGGGGTTGGGCCGGTGCACCGGGACCGGCCGGGCCTCGGTTTCGAGAACCGGCGGCTCGGCGGTCTGGCCGAGTTCGATGACGTCGCCCTGCAGCCCGTTGAAGTCGAGATGGGTCGGGCGCGGCGGCTCGGCGAGGGCGGCGCGCCAGGCCTGCCGCAACAGACGCGGCAATTCCGCCGTCGTGTCGACCGGGCTGGAAAACTTGGTCACCGCCGAGAACAGCGGCGCGTGCGCGATCTCCTGATAGGCGTTGCGGTGCTGGAA
Organism: Allostellaceae bacterium; assembly: GCA_035534535.1. Taxonomy (GTDB): domain Bacteria; phylum Pseudomonadota; class Alphaproteobacteria; order ATCC43930; family CGMCC-115725; genus DATARH01. The sequence continues at coordinate 5,403 of DATLRS010000025.1, forward strand.
GCGGGCCTCCTTATGGCCGGTCAGCGCGATCACCGGGCTGCGCCCGAGCCAGGCGTCCTGCAGGCCGGACGCGAGGTTGGCGGCGCCGACCGACTGCGCCATGCACACCCCCGGCCGGCCGCTGACCCGGGCATAGCCGTCGGCCATGTATGCCGCTGCCTTCTCGGAATGGGCGAGGATGGGTTTGACGCCGAGATCGCCCAGCTGCAACAAGGTGCGGCGCATCACCGATTCGACGAAAAACACATGCGTCATGCCGGTCCCGGCCAGCGCCTTGGCGAGCCATTCGGCACCGTTCATCGTCCCGTGATCGCTCATGTTCGTTCCCTCCCGATGGCAGCGAATGATAGGGGGTCGGCGGCGTGCCCGCACCGCCACAGCGGCTTTTCCCGCTTCCGCCGCAAAACCGCAAGCCCGGCGGCTCGCAACGCGCCGCCCCGCGCGGCGGCCGGAGCTGCGCGCGCCGACCCGCTGCGGTTGCTCAGCCGGCTCGTCGGCCGATATCCCTGCGGCAAAAGCCTTCCGGCCAGTCGAGGCGGTCGACGGCGCGGTAGGCGCGCTGGCCGGCCGCTGCCAGGTCGCGGCCGAGCGCGGTGACCCCGAGCACCCTGCCGCCATCGGCGACGAGCCGCTCGCCATCGCGCCTCGTGCCGGCGTGGAAGATCTTGACGTCAGGGTCGCTCGCCGCGGCGGCGAGGCCGCGGATCTCGCTGCCGCGTTGCGGGTCGTCGGGATAGCCTCGGGCCGCCATCACGACGCACAGCGCCGCCTCGTCGTACCAGCGCAGATCGATCTGGCCGAGGATGCCGTCGCGCGTGGCAATCAGCGCCGGCAACAGATCGCTGCGCAGCCGCATCAGCAAGGCCTGGCACTCCGGGTCGCCGAAGCGGACATTGTATTCGAGGAGTTGCGGCCCCTCCGGGGTCAGCATCAGCCCGGCATAGAGGACGCCCTTGAACGGTCTTCCGTCGCGGCGCATCGCCCGCACGGTCGGCAGGACGATCCGGTCCATGACGATGCCCTCGATCGCCGGCGTTACCGCCGGGGTCGGCGAATAGGCGCCCATGCCGCCGGTATTGGCGCCGCTGTCGCCGTCGCCGACCCGTTTGTGGTCCTGCGCGGCGGCGAGCGGCAGCGCGTTCGTCCCATCGACCAGCGCGAAAAAGCTCGCTTCCTCGCCTTGCAGACAGTCTTCGACGACGATCTCGGCGCCGGCCGCGCCGAACCGCCGCTGCGACAAGGCCGCATCGACCGCGGCGTGGGCCTCGGCGAGGCTGGCGGCGACGACGACACCCTTGCCGGCAGCCAGCCCGTCGGCCTTGACGACGATCGGCATGCCATGCGCGCCGATATAGGCTTTGGCGTCGGCGGCGTTGCGAAACCGGCGATAGGCGGCGGTCGGGATGCCCTCGCGGAGGCATAGATCCTTCATGAAGGCTTTCGATCCTTCCAGCGCGGCGGCCGCTGCGGTGGGGCCGAAGGCGGCGATCCCCTGGCCCTCCAGGGCATCGACGAGGCCGCCGACCAGCGGCGCTTCCGGGCCGATCACGACGAAATCGATCCCGGCATGGCGGCAGAACGCGATGATGCCCGGCGTGTCGGCGGGGCTCAGCGCGACGCATTCGGCCTCCTCGGCGATGCCGGCATTGCCGGGCGCGCAATAGACGCGATCGACCAGCGGCGAGGCGGCAATCGCCCAGGCGAGGGCGTGCTCGCGCCCGCCCGAGCCGACGATCAGGATGCGCATGACCGGCTCCCCAATGCTCTGTCGCTCACCGCTCGCTCCCGCTAAACCGGCCGCATTATACCGCTTCTTGCGCCGCGTCCGGTGCCTGCTCAGGGGAGCCCCCTAGATCGAGATCGAGCATATCGGTGGACGCCCGCGACCGCCGGGCGTAGGGTTGCGGGCATGGTTTGGGCGGTCCGTCGCGCGCCCTACGCGTCACATCCCGAAGCGAGCCGCGGCCGGCTGCATCGCGAGCCGGAGCATGAGATGCGCTCGCCGTTTCAGCGCGACCGCGACCGCGTCCTGCATTCGACCGCGTTTCGCCGCTTGAAGCACAAGACGCAGGTTTTCGTCTATCACGAGGGCGATCACTACCGCACGCGGCTCACGCACAGTCTCGAAGTCGCGCAGATCGCCCGCACCGTCGCCCGCGCGTTGGGCCTCGACGAGGATCTCGCCGAGGCGGTCGGCCTCGCGCACGATCTTGGCCACACGCCGTTCGGCCATGCCGGCGAAGAGGCGCTCAACCTCGAGATGCGGCCGTTCGGCGGCTTCTCGCACAACGACCAGACATTGCGCATCCTGACCCGCCTCGAACACGGCTATGCCGAATTCGACGGGCTCAACCTGACCTGGGAGGCGCTCGAAGGCACCGTCAAGCACAACGGGCCGCTCAAGGGACCTGGCATCGAACGGCCGGTGCCGCCGTCGATCGCCGCATACGACGCAAGGCATCCGCTCGAACTCGACACCAATCCCGGCCCCGAGGCGCAGGTCGCCGCGCTCGCCGACGACATCGCCTACAACAACCACGATATCGACGACGGGCTGCGCGCCGGGCTGTTCGCGGTCGCCGACCTGGCCGAGGTGCCGCTCGTCGGCCCGATATTCGACGAGGTCGCGCGGCATTATCCGGGGCTCGGGGAATCGCGGCTGATCCATGAGGCGATTCGCCGGATGATCGATCGCATGGTGCGCGATCTGGTCGCCGAGACCCGCGCGCGGCTCGCCGAGAGCGGCGTCACGAGCGCCGACGAGCTGCGCCGCCTCGCTCTGCCGGTCGCGGCTTTCTCGCCGGAAATGCTCGGCCACGACCGGGCGCTCAAGCGTTTTCTGTTCGAGCGGATGTACCGGCACTATCGGGTTAACCGCATGAGTTCAAAAGCGCGCCGGGTGGTGCGCGAGCTGTTTCAGCTGTTCCTCGCCGAGCCCGAATGCCTGCCCGGCGAGTGGCGCGTGCCGGAGGGCGCCGGCCAGCCCGAAACCGCCCGCATCGTCGCCGACTACCTTGCCGGCATGACCGATCGATTCGCCCTCGACGAGCATCGCCGGTTGTTCGATACCTACGCCTCGGTATGACAAAAATCCGATGACTTTCGCCTGCCCGAATAAACCGCTGCCGTCATGGCCGGGCTTGACCCGGCCATCCTCGGACCCCCGGGTCAAGCCCGGGGGTGACGGGTTTGGTGGCGAGAACGCCATAGTCGCTGTTGTTCGCCGATGATCGACATTTTCGGCGATTTCCGCCGGCTGGTGCTTGCCGCGCTCGACGACATGGCGGCGGCGGGCGTGCTGCCGGCGGGGCTCGATTTCGGCCGTGTCGCGGTCGAGCCGCCGCGCGATCCCTCGCACGGCGATCTGGCGACCAACGCCGCGATGGTGCTGGCCGGCGCCGTCAAACAGAACCCGATGGCGCTCGCCGAGCGGATCGCCGCGGCGCTGGCGCGGCACGAGCTGGCGAGCGGCGACTATCGCGGCCATGGCTTTACCGTCGCGGCGGCGCGGCCGGGCTTTCTCAACATCCGGCTGGAGCCGCAGGTTTGGCACGCGCAGCTGCGCGCGATCCTCGAGGCCGGCATCGCCTACGGCGATTCGACGCTCGGCGCCGGCGACAAGGTCAATGTCGAATTCGTCTCGGCCAATCCCACGGGGCCGATGCATGTCGGGCATGGCCGGGGCGCCGTGGTCGGCGATGCGCTGGCCGCGCTGCTCGCCAAGGCCGGCTTTGCCGTGCACCGCGAATATTACATCAACGACGCTGGCGCCCAAGTCGACGCGCTCGCGCGCTCGGTCTATTTCCGCTACCAGGAGGTGATCGAAGCGGAGCCGGACAGCCGCCTGCTGCACAGTTCGATGGTTCATTATTCGCCGCGCAGTGAACCCGAGGGCTTCTACCCGGGCGAATACCTGAAGGAGACCGGCCGCAAGCTGTTCGAGCGCGACGGCGACCGGTGGCTCGATAAGCCGTATTCGGTTTGGCTCGCTCCGGTGCGCACGTTTGCTGTGGCCGAGATGCTAAGCTTGATCCGCTCCGATCTGGCGTCGCTCGGCATCGCCTTCGATGCCTTCATCTCCGAGCGCGATCTGGTCGCCAGCGGCGCGGTCGATGCCGCGCTGGCCGCGCTGGAACACCGCGGGCTGATCTATACGGGCGTGCTCGAGCCACCCAAGGGCAAATTGCCGGACGATTGGGAGCCGCGCCCGCAGACGCTGTTCCGCGCCACCCAATTCGGCGACGAGGTCGACCGCCCGCTCAAGAAATCGGACGGCTCGTGGACCTATTTCGCCGCCGACATCGCCTATCACCACGATAAGCACTGCCGCGGCTTCGACAATCTGATCGACGTGTGGGGCGCCGATCACGGCGGCTATGTGAAGCGCATGCAGGCCGCGGTCAAGGCGCTCTCCGAGGGCGAGGCGGCGCTCGACGTCAAGCTGACCCAGCTCGTCAACCTGTTCGACAAGGGCGAGCCGGTGCGCATGTCGAAGCGCGCCGGCACGTTCGTGACGTTGCGCGAGGTCGTCGACGAGGTCGGCAAGGACGTCTTTCGCTTCATCATGCTGACGCGGCGCAACGACCAGACGCTCGATTTCGATTTCGCCAAGGTCACCGAGCAGTCGAAGGACAACCCGGTCTTTTATGTCCAGTACGCGCATGCCCGCGCCGCCTCGGTGCTGCGCCACGCGGCTGAGCAGTTGCCGGCCGACTTTGTGTTAGCTGGGCGGCTGACCGACGCGGCCTTGGCGAGGGCGCCGCTCGACCGGCTCGTCGACCCGTTCGAACTGGCGCTGATCCGCCTGCTGGCGGGCTGGCCGCGCACCGTCGAAAGCGCCGCCGAGGCGCATGAGCCGCACCGCATCGCGTTTTTCCTGCAGGAGGTTGCGGCGCAATTCCACCTGTTGTGGACCAAGGGCAAGGACGAGGCGACGCTGCGCTTCCTCGTTGCGGCGGATGCCGAGTTGACCTGCGCCCGCCTGGCATTGGTGCGGGCGGTGGCGATCGTCATCGCTTCGGGCCTGGCAGTATTCGGGGTCGAACCGCTGGAGGAGATGTAAGGATGCGGCAAACGCTCAGCGAGTTCGACGAGCACGACGAGGGCTTCGGACTGATGGGCGAGGAGCGCGACGAGGAGTTGTCCCCGCCCGACAGGCGGCGGCTGCCGACGGTGCTGCTCGGCATCGTCGCGATGGTGCTGTTCGCCGGCGGCTTGTGGTTTGCTTATGTCGAGGGCGTCCGCCATCCGGCGCCTGTCGCGCAAAGCGGCGGGGTGCCGCTGATCCGCGCCGACACCAGCCCCACCAAGGTCAAGCCGGAACAGCCGGGCGGCATGAAGATCCCCGACCAGAACGACACCATCTACAGCGAAAAGCCCGGTGGTCCGCCGGTCGAGAGCCTGTTGCCGGCGCCCGAACAGCCGATGCCGCGTCCGTTGCCGCCGCCGCCGGTTGCCGTGATGCCGCCGCCCAGCCCGGCGGCGCCGCCGGTCGCCGCCGCACCCGCAATCACGTTGCCGGCCCCACCGCCGCCGCGGGCGAGCGCCACGGCGAGCACCACGGCGACCGCCAAGCCGGAACCGGCGCCGCGGCGCGCTCCGGAGTCGCGGGCGGCCGACGAGGCGCGCGCCATTCTCGGGCGTCCGGCGAGGACCGGTGCGGTGCGGGTCCGCCTCGCCTCGCTGCGCAGCCCCGACGCCGCGCGCGAGGCCTGGGTGCGGCTGAAGCGCGACAACCCCGATCTGCTGGGCCGGCTCAGCGCCGTGGCGGTGCGGATCGATCTCGGCGACAAGGGCATCTACTACCGCGTCGAGGCCGGGCCGGTCGCCGATGCCGCCGCGGCGCAGCGCCTGTGCAGCGAGCTGCGGCGGCGCAAGCTCGGGTGCATCCTTGCGCGATGAGGCCGCCCGCATCACAGCCGAAGCCTCGGGCCGGCGGCCGCGCGCGGTCATCCTGGGCTGCGCCGGCGAGCGTCTGAGCCCGGAGGAGGGCCGCTTTTTCGCCGCCGCCGACCCGCTCGGCTTCATCCTGTTCGGGCGCAACTGCCGCACCCGCGAGCAGCTGCGCGCCCTCGTCGCCCAGCTGCGCGGTGCGGTCGGCCGGGAGGATGCGCCGGTGCTGGTCGACCAGGAAGGCGGCCGGGTCGCCCGGCTGCGCCCGCCGGCATGGCCGAGCTATCCGCCGGCGGCGCAGATCGCGGCCTTGCCCGACCCGCTCGCCGAGGAGGCGGCACGGCTCGCCGGCCGGCTGATCGCCGACGATCTCGCCGAGGTTGGCATCACCGTCGATTGCGCCCCGGTGCTCGACCTGCCGGCGGCGGACGCCGACCCGGTGATCGGCGACCGCGCCTTCGGCAACGCGCCGGCGCGAGTGGTGCGGCTCGGCGGCGCCTTCTGCGAGGGGCTCCTTGCGGGGGGCGTGCTGCCGGTCTTGAAACACATCCCGGGACACGGCCGCGCGCGGGTTGACAGTCATCGCGCCTGCCCGGTTGTCGAGGCCGATCACGCGCTTTTGTCGACCAGCGACTTTGCGCCGTTCCGCGCGCTTGCGGCGATGCCGTGGGCGATGCCGTGGGCGATGCCGTGGGCGATGACGGCGCACATCGTGTATGCAGCGATCGATGATTCGGCGCCGGCAACCTTTTCCCGGTCGGTCATCGACACCATAATTCGCGGAGAGATCGGGTTTGGCGGCGTCCTCTTATCCGACGACATCGCCATGGGCGCGCTCGACGGCAGCCTTGCCGCGCGCACCTCCCGTGCCCTCGATGCCGGCTGCGATCTTGTCCTGCATTGTACCGGAGTGCTCGCGCAAATGGCCGAAATCGTCGAGGCTGCCCCGCCGATCTCGCCGGCAGCGCAGGCGCGCATCGCGCCCGCCGAGGGTCTGCGCCGGGGCTCGCGGCAGGATTTCGACCGCCACGCCGCCGAGCGGCGCTTTGCCGCGCTGACGACGGCCACCGCGGCAGCGAGGCCTGTCTCCCGATGAGTTTGATGGCAACGCTTTACACCGCCAGCACCTGGGTTCTGCCGGTCATCGTCGCGGTCACCTTTCACGAGGCGGCGCACGGCCTGGTTGCCTACCGGTTCGGCGACAACACGGCACGCGAAGCCGGGCGGCTGACGCTCAATCCGCTGAAGCATGTCGATCCGTTCGGCACCGTGTTGCTGCCGGCGATGCTCTACATGGCCTCGGGGTTTCTGTTCGGGTACGCCAAGCCGGTGCCGGTCAATTTCGGCCGTCTCCATCACCCGCGCCGCGACATGGTCTGGGTCGCGCTGGCCGGCCCGGGAATGAACATCCTGCTGGCGATCGTCTCCTCGCTGTTGTTCTACGGCGTCAATTGGATGCCGGCGGGGCCGGGGGGTTGGGTGGCGGCGAACCTGGTCCATTCGATCCAGCTCAACGCCGTGCTGTGCGTCTTCAATATGCTGCCGTTTCCGCCGCTCGACGGCGGCCGGGTTGCGGTCGGGCTGTTGCCCGACTTTCTGGCGCGGCCGCTGGCGCGGGTCGAGCCCTACGGGATGACGATCCTGCTGGGGATCTTCGCCCTGTCCTATATCGGCTCGCGCAGCGTGTTCCATTTCAGCCTGCTTGGCTGGCTGATCGGCGTGCCCACCGATGCGCTGATCCAGTTTGTCCTGCTGGTGACGGGACAGGGCGGTTGACCGAGCGGGGCCAGCCGGCCGACGAGCCGGCGCTGGTGCTCGATCTCGACGGCTATGAGGGGCCGATCGACCTGTTGTTGGCGTTGGCGCGCGAGCAGAAGGTCGATCTGGCGAAATTGTCGATCCTGGCATTGGCCGACCAGTATCTCGCCTTCATCGCGGCGCAGCGCCGGCTGCGCCTCGAAATCGCCGCCGATTACCTGGTCATGGCGGCGTGGCTCGCCTACCTCAAATCGCGCCTGTTGCTGCCGGCGCCACCACAAGGCGACGGCGACCCGAGCGGCGAAGCCTTGGCGACGGCCTTGGCGCATCGCCTGCGCCTGCTGGCGGCGATGCAGCGCGCCGGCACCGCCTTGCTGGCGCGGCCCTTGCTCGGCCGCGACGTGTTCCGGCGCGGCCGGCCGGAGGGGCTGCCGAATATCGACCTTCCGGCCTACGCGCTCAGCCTGTTCGAGCTGCTCGCCGCGTACGGCCAGGGCCACCGTCGCCAGCACGCGCGGGTGCTGACGATCGAGCCGACGGCGTTCCATTCGCTCGACGCGGCGCTGCGCCGCCTCGCGGAATTTGTCGGGCAGGTGCCGGACTGGCGCGAGCTGATGGCGTTCCTGCCGGCGGAATGGGGCGGCGCGCTGCTGCGCCGCTCGGCCTTGGCGGCAACCTTCGCGGCAAGTCTGGAGCTGGCCCGCGCCGGGCAGATCGAGTTGCGGCAGGATCGCGCGTTCGGACCGATCTACCTGCGCAGCCCGGCGGCGCGCCGCGGCGATACGGCATGAGCGAGCGGCGGCAACAGTTGCGGCTGCTCGAGGCGCTGTTGTTTGCCGCGCCGGAGCCGCTCGGCGACGACGATCTCGCGCGCCGGCTCGGCGAGGAGGCCGATGTCGCGGGGTTGCTGCGCGAGCTTGCCGAGAGCTATGGCGAACGCGGCGTCAACCTCGTTCGCCTGGCCGGCGGCTGGACCTTTCGCACCGCGCCCGATCTCGCTCCGGCGCTGAAGAGCGAACGGGTGGTGTCGCGCAAATTGTCGCGTGCCGCGGTCGAGACATTGGCGATCGTCGCCTACCACCAGCCGGTGACCCGCGCCGAGATCGAGGCGATCCGCGGGGTTGCCCTGGCGCGCGGCACGATCGACCGGCTGATGGAGGCGGGCTGGGTGCGGCCGATGGGCCGGCGCGAGGGGCCGGGGCGGCCGCTTAATTGGGCGACGACGCCGGAATTCCTGAGACATTTCGGGCTCGACACGCTGGCCGAACTGCCCGGCATCGACGAATTGCGCGCCGCGGGTCTGCTCGATATCGGGCCGGCGATGCTCGGGGAACCGGCCGAGCCGGTGGCGCAGGAGGCCGAGCAGGGCGAGTTCGAGGATTGAGCTTGTCATTGAGGGCCTTTGCGCCGGAACGCCGCGACGAGGCGCCGGCGATTGCCGCTGCCGCGGCAATCTGAGATCATCGCGCGCCCACGGAGCGATCGATGCCGTTTTTTCGTCACCTAAGCGCCGGCGCCGCGAGCGCCGCGCCGCCCGGCAGCCCAGCCTAGCGATGCTGTTTGACATCGGCTGGCCGGAACTCATGCTGATCGGTGCTATCGCGCTCGTCGTGATCGGGCCGAAGGATCTGCCGCGCGCGATGCGCGTCGCCGGGTACTGGATCCGCAAGGCGCGCACGATGTCGCGCGAGCTGCAGAACGGCATCGACCAGATGATCCGCGAGGCTGAACTCGACGAAATGCATGAGGAGCTGAGAAAGGCGACCGAATTCGACCTCGACAAGCACCTGCAGAACACGATCGACCCGACCGGCGAACTGGCCGAGAGCATCAAGCCGCCGGAGGTGCCCGACTATTTCGACGCGACGTCGCCGACGCACGAGCCGGAACCGGCGCAGGGCGAACTGGCGCTGCCTGCCCCCCATGAGACCGCGCTGCCGCAGCCGCCGCTGGTCGCCGAGAATGCGCCCGAACCGGCGCCGCACGCCGACGCCGCGCCCACACCCGCTACCGAGGCGCCGCAAACGTCTCATCCTCCCGCGCCATCACCGACATAGCGGGTGGTCATGGCCGAGGACGAGATTGGGGACGGGACTGGGGACGAGAGGGACACCGAACTCGAAGGCGGACGGATGCCGCTGCTCGAACATCTGGCCGAGTTGCGCAACCGGCTGTTGTGGTCGTTCGGTGCGATCATCATCACGTTTCTCGTCTGCTATCAGTTCAAGGAGACGATCTACCGCTTTCTGGCGCACCCGCTATTCGTGATCCTGGCCCGCGAGCCCGGGCGCAAGATGATCTTTACCGGCCTCACCGAGGCCTTCTTTACCTACATCAAGGTGTCGTTCTGGGCGGCGGTCTGCCTGTCCTTTCCGATCATCGCGATCCAGGTGTGGAAATTCGTCGCGCCGGGGCTCTACAAGACCGAGCGGCGGGCCTTTCTGCCCTATCTGTTTGCCACCCCGGTTTTGTTCCTGATGGGCGCCTCGCTCGCCTATTTCGTCGTGATCCCGTTTGCGTTCCGGTTTTTTCTCAGCTTCGAGAGTCCCGGCGGGCACGGCACATTGCCGATCGTCTCGGAGCCCAAGGTCAACGAATACCTGTCGTTGGTGATGACCCTGTTGTTTGCGTTCGGGGTCGCCTTCCAGCTGCCGGTGCTGTTGACGCTGATGGCGCGCGCCGGGCTCGTCACCGCCGCCCAGCTCGCCTCAAAGCGGCGCTATGCGATTGTCGGCATGTTCGCGCTGGCCGCGGTTTTGACCCCGCCCGACATCGTCAGCCAGACCTGCCTCGCCGTGCCGCTGGTCCTCCTCTACGAGGTCTCGATCGTCTCGTGCCGCATGGTCGAGAAGGCGCGCGTCAAGCGCGAGGCAGAGGCCGAGGCGGCCGGCGACGGCACCGCCGCACCGAGCGAGTAGCCGCGATGCACGATCTGCGATGGATCCGGGAAAACCCGGAGGAATTCGACCGGGGCCTGGCGCGCCGCTTCCTGCCGCCGCGCGCCCCGGAGGTGCTGAAGCTCGACAGCGAATGGCGGGCGCTCGAAACCGCGGCGCAGGAAGCGCAGGCGCTGCGCAACCGGCTGTCGCGTGAGGTCGGCGCCGCCAAGAAGCGCGGCGAGGCAATCGACGAATTGCTGATCCAGATCGCTCGCCGCGAGGCGATCGAGGCGGCGGCCGCCACCAGGGCAGCCGAATTACGCAAGTACATCGACGAGTTGCTGGCGAGCCTGCCGAATCTGCCGGCGCCGGACGTGCCGGACGGGCCGGACGAGACGGCCAACCGGGAGTTGCGCCGGATCGGCGAGCCGCCGCGTTTTACCTTCGCGCCGCGCCCGCACGAGGCGATCGGCGAACAGCTCGGGCTGATGGATTTTGCCCGCGCCGCACGTCTGTCGGGATCGCGCTTTGTCGTGCTGAAAGGGGCGCTGGCGCGGCTCGAACGGGCGCTCGCGCAGTTCATGCTCGACCTGCATACGGGCGAGTTCGGCTATACCGAAGTGGCGCCGCCCTATCTGGTGCGCGACGAGGTCGCCTTCGGCACCGGGAACCTGCCGAAAGCCGCCATGGACATGTTCCAGACGCGCGAAGGGCTGTGGCTGATCCCGACCGCCGAGATGCCACTGACCAATCTGGTCGCCGGCGAAATCCTCGACGAGGCGGCATTGCCGCTGCGCCTTACCGCGTGTACGCCGTCGTTCCGCTCGGAGGCGGGCGCTGCCGGGCGCGACACCCGCGGCATGATCCGGATGCACCAGTTCAACAAGGTCGAACTGGTGTCGATCACGACGCCCGAGCAATCGGCGGCCGAGCACGAGCGCATGACCGGATGCGCCGAGGAAGTGCTGAAACGGCTGGGGCTGGCCTACCGCGTCGTGCTCTTGTCGACCGGCGACATGGGGTTTGCGGCGCGCAAGACCTATGACATCGAGGTCTGGCTGCCCGGCCAGGACGCCTATCGCGAGATTTCCAGCTGCTCGAATTGCGGGCCCTTTCAGGCGCAGCGCATGCGGGCGCGCTACCGGCCGGCCGCGGGCAAGGGCAACCGGCCGGTGCACACGCTCAACGGGTCCGCGCTGGCGGTCGGCCGCACCCTGATCGCGATCCTCGAAAACTTCCAGCAAGCCGACGCTACGGTCGCGATCCCCGAGGCGTTGCGGCCCTATATGGGCGGCCAGAAGGCGATTGCGGCCAATGGCTGACGGGCCCATCGATCTCGCGCGGTGCCGCATCCTCGTCTCCAACGACGACGGGATCGAGGCGCCCGGCATCCGGCTCCTCGAACAGGTCGCGCGCGATCTGTCGGACGATGTCTGGGTCGTCGCGCCGGAGCAGGAGCAGAGCGGCGCCAGCCATTCCCTGACGACACGCCGTCCGCTGCGGCTGCGCGAAGTGGCGCCGCGGCGCTATGCGGTCGACGGCACGCCCACGGATTGCGTGCTGCTGGCCGTGAAGGGGCTGCTGCGCGACCGCCTGCCCGACCTCATCCTCTCGGGCATCAATGCCGGCAGCAATGTCGGCGAGGATCTGACCTATTCGGGCACCGTCGCGGCGGCGATGGAGGCGACGCTGCTCGGCATCCCGGCGATTGCGCTGAGCCAGGAATACCGCGACGCCGCGGCGCTTCCGTGGGACACCGCGGCCGAATTTGCGCCGCCGGCGATCCGCCGCCTGTTGCGCCTGCCGTGGCCCGATACGACGCTGTTCAACATCAATTTCCCGGCCGTGTCGCCGCCGCAGGTCGGCGGATTTGCGGTGACCAGCCAGGGCAGGCGGGCGATCGCCGACAATCTGATGGAAGGGGTCGATCCGCGCGGCCGGCCCTTCTACTGGATCGGCCCGGTGCGCGAGGCGGGTGACGCCGCGCCCGGCACCGATGTCGCCGCGCTGGCCGACGCCAAGGTCTCGATCACCCCGATCTACCTCGACCTGACCAACATCCCGGTGCTGGCGGCCTTGCGCCGCGTGTTCGAATAGCCCGGCACCCCCCGATTCGGCCGGTCGCCGCCCGGCGCGCGAGCGGGCATCCGGCCCGGGCGGGGGCAGAGCGGCGCCGGATCGCCGCCAAGATCGGGCCGCCGCCGATCGGGCTAGGGCGGTGGCCCGTTCCGTCTTAAGCTGATTGCCGCTACGGCTTTCTTGCGCGTCGGGGGACGGGCAGGGAGGGGGGAAAATGGGGAAACAGAAAGCGATGCGGCATCGCCTGTTGCCGGTTGCGGTCGCAATGGCGTGCGCCGGGCTGGCGGGGTGCGCCTACGGTCCGTCAGGCCCGGCGCCGGTGATTTTCGGGAGCGCCGATTCGGCGATTTCGCCCGAGGCGATGGTCCCGTCCTATCGCGCCTATCGCCCGCCGGCGCCGCTGCCGAGCCGCGCGCCGCGCCGCGCCGCCGGGGCGCGCATCGTGGTGCGGCCGGGCCAGTCGCTCGACGGGATCGCTGCCGCCTATCATGTATCCGGGCGGGCGATCATCGCGGCCAACCATCTGCGGCCGCCGTACAAGCTCGAAACCGGCTGGCACCTGCTGATCCCGGGCGCCGACGAGATGCCGGTTCGGCATGAGCTGGCGGCCACGCCGCGGGATATCGGGCGGCGATCGCCGGACATCATCCCGCTCGACGGCCCCGCACCGTCCGCGCTGCCGGAGCGGCGGCACCCGCCGGTTGCGGCCCTGACGCCACCCGCCGACCAGACCCGGCGGCCGGCGGGTGAACCGAGCGCCGCCGAGGAGGCGCGCGCCGAAGCGGCACCACCGGCGCATCGCGGTCATTTTCTGTGGCCGGTGCATGGCCATGTCGTCGAAGGCTACGGCGTCGCGGCGGGCGGCGCGCGCAACGACGGCATCAACATCGCCGCGCCGCGCGGCACGCCGGTCGACGCGATCGACAGCGGTGTCGTCGCCTATGCCGGCAACGAATTGCGCGGCTACGGCAATCTGGTGCTGATCAAGCACGAGGGCGGCTGGATCTCGGCCTATGCGCATTGCCAGGAGCTGCTGGTCAAGCGCGGCGAACGGGTCAGGCGGGGGCAGATCATCGCCCGGGTCGGCGAGACCGGCGGGGTCAGCGCGCCGCAGCTGCATTTCGAGCTGCGTCGCGGCCAGCGCGCCGTCGACCCGCGCGAATACCTTGCTCCGGCGCCGGCCGCCAGCGCGTCCGAAACTGCGCGCCGCGGCTGAGCGTCAGGCGAGCGGCTTGCCGAGGCGGCCGGCGAGGTCCTGGATGAACTGCCAGGCGACGCGGCCCGAGCGCGCGCCGCGGGTGATCGACCATTCGCCGGCCTCGGCGCGCAGCCGCTCGGGCGGCAGGTCGAGCCCGTAATGCGCGGCATAGCCGGAGACAATCGCCTGATAGGTGTCCTGATCGACGTTGTGGAAGCCGAGCCACAGCCCGAACCGGTCGGACAGCGAGACCTTTTCCTCGACCGCCTCGGCCGGGTTGATCGCGGTCGAGCGCTCGTTGTCGATCATCTCGCGCGCCATCAGGTGGCGCCGGTTCGAGGTCGCATAGAGGACGACATTGGCCGGGCGTCCTTCGATGCCGCCTTCCAGTACCGCCTTCAGCGATTTGTAGCTGGCGTCGTTCTGGTCGAACGACAGGTCGTCGCAGAACAGCAGGCAGCGCCGCGCGCTGCCGCGCACCAGCGTCAACAGGCGCGGCAGGCTCGGGATGTCCTCGCGATGGATCTCAATGAGCGCCAGAGCGCCGGGACGCCTTCCGGGGCGCGTCGCGTTGATCGCTGCGTGTGTCGCCTTGACGAGGGCGCTCTTGCCGGTGCCGCGCGCGCCCCACAGCAGCACGTTGTTGGCCGGCAGGCCGGCGGCGAACCGCTCAGTGTTGTCGAGGAGGATGTCGCGCACCCGATCGATCCCGCGCAAGAGGCCGAGCGGCACCCGGTTGACGCTCGGCACCGGCTCGAGCCATTCGCGCTCGGCGTGCCAGACAAAGGCGTCGGCGGCGTCCAAATCGTTGACAGCGGCGCCCGAAGGGGCGAGGCGTTCGAGCGCGGCGGCGATGCGGTGCAATAGCGGGGCGAGATCGGTGTCGGTCATCAATCCTCTGGGCATAAATCCTTTGGGCCTCTGGGCATAAGTCCTTCGGGCGGCAATGGCGAGGCGTGACGCTAGCACAGCGCCCGTGCCCGAGAAACCGCGCGAAGTGTCCCCACGATTGCCCTTTTCCGGAGCATCGCGTACCAATGCACGTGCCGCTCGTGCCGCTTGGCAGCGTCCCGATGTCGCTTGCTGCGAATACCGCGGCGCCCTATTTCGAGGTCCATGCCAATGCTCATTTCGCCGGCTTACGCGCAAGCGACAAGCTTTACCGATCCCAGCGCGATGGTTCAGTTCCTGCCGCTGGTGCTGATATTCGTCGTGTTCTATTTCCTGCTGATCCGGCCGCAGCAGAAAAAGCAGAAGGACCACAAGGTGACGCTCGACGCATTGCGGCGCGGCGACCGGATCGTGACAGGCGGCGGCATTCTGGGCACCGTCTCCCGCGTCGTCAGCCCCGAGGAGGTCGAGGTCGATATCGCTCCCAATGTGCGGGTGCGGGTGTCGCGCGGCACGATCGCCAGCGTCCTCTCCAAGCCCGATCCCGCCGCGGCGCGTGACGCCGCGCGCGACAAGGACGCTGCGCGAGACAAGGACTCGGCGCGGCAGAAAGACAAGGATGCGGCGCGCAGTGAAACCGACAAGGTGTGAGGCGGCGCGGCCGCACCGCCTGACCGTGAGAGCCTAGCGGATGCTCTATTTCGCCAATTGGAAGGTGCTGTTGATCTGCGCGGTTTGCGCGCTTGGCGTGATCCTGAGCCTGCCCAACCTGTTCAGCGCCCGACAGCTTGCCCCGCTGCCGGAGTGGGTGCCGCACAAGCAGGTCGCGCTCGGCCTCGATTTGCGCGGCGGCTCCTATCTGCTTCTCGAGGTCGATGTGGCGGCGGCGCAGAAGGAGCGCCTCACGACGACGATCGACGCCGTGCGCAACGCGCTGCGCAACGCGCGGATCGGCTATACCGGGCTTGACGTCCAAGGCGACGCGATCGTTTTCACGATTCGCGACGCGGGGCAATTCGAGAATGCCCGCGAGGCGCTTGCCAAGATCGATCCCGACCTCGCCGTCACGATCAACGGCAGCGGCGCGGGGACCCTCAAATTCACCGCGGTGGCGACCGAAACGCAGCGCCGTCAGGCGGTTGAACAGTCGATCGAGATCATCCGCAAGCGCATCGACGAGACCGGCACCAAGGAACCGACGATCCAGCGCCAGGGAGAGGACCGCATCCTGATCGAACTGCCCGGCGTCGACGATCCCAATCACGTCAAGGCGCTGCTCGGCCGCACCGCCAAGCTGACGTTTCAGCTGGTCGATACCGGCGTCACGGCCAGTGAAGGGCAGCGCGGTCGCCTGCCGCCGGGCGACGAGATTCTGCCGGCGCAGGACGGCAGCCGCAGCGGCCCGTCCTCCTATGTCGTGCGGCGACGGGTGATGGTCGGCGGCGACATGCTGACCGACGCCCAGGCCACCTTCCAGAACAACGAGCCGGTCGTCAGCTTCAAGTTCGACACGGCCGGGGCGCGGCGCTTTGGCGACGCGACGCGCGAGAATGTCGGCAAGCCGTTTGCCATCGTGCTCGACAACAAAGTGATCAGCGCGCCGGTCATCAAGGAGCCGATCCTCGGCGGCAGCGGCATCATCTCGGGCAGTTTCACGGTGCAGTCGGCGAGCGATCTGGCGCTGCTGCTGCGCGCCGGCGCGCTGCCGGCGCCGATCAACATCCTCGAGGAGCGCACCGTCGGGGCGCAGCTCGGCGCCGATTCGATCCATGCCGGCGCGCTCGCCAGCATTGTCGGGGTCGCCCTCGTCGCCGTCTTTATGGTGTTGTTCTACGGGCTGTTCGGGGTGTTCGCCGACGTCGCGCTGTTTTTCAACCTGTGCCTGATGCTGGGGGCATTGTCGCTGCTCGGTGCGACGTTGACCCTGCCCGGCATCGCCGGGATCGCGCTGACCATGGGCATGGCGGTCGATGCCAACGTCCTCATTTACGAGCGGATCAAGGAGGAAGTGCGCGGCGGGCGCACGATCCTCTCTTCGCTTGAAGCGGGCTTTACCCGCGCCTTCGGCACGATCCTCGACAGCCATGTGACGACGCTGGTCGCCGGCGTCCTCTTGTATTGGCTGGGGTCGGGGCCGGTGAAGGGATTTGCCGTGACGCTCAGCATCGGCGTCCTCACCTCGCTGTTCTCGTCGATCCTGGTGACACGGCTGCAGATCGTCACCTGGTTCCGCCGCACCCGGCCCAAGCTGATCCCGCTGGAATGACCATCGCCCGCCATCCGCCTCACAGATTGATCGAGTATCGATGAGACCGCTCATTGTCATCCGGCACGTGCCGACCATCGATTTCATGCGGTGGCGGTTTTTCGGGTTTGCCTTCTCGCTGGCGCTGACGGCGTTGACGATCGGCCTGTTTTTTACGGTCGGGCTCAATTACGGCATCGATTTCGTCGGCGGCACGCTGATCGAGGCCAAGTCGACCAGCGGCCCGGCCGATCTCGGCGCGATGCGCGCCAAGCTCGATGCGCTGCATCTCGGGCAGGCCTCGCTGCAGCAGTTCGGCAGCCCCGATGACGTACTGATCCGCCTGCAGCAGCAGCCCGGCGGCGATGCCGCGCAGATGCAGGCGGTCAAGGCGGCTCAGGCGGCGCTGGGGCCACATATCCAGTACCGCCGCATCGAGGTGGTGGGCCCCACGGTCGGCGGCGAACTGATCCGCGCCGGGGTGCTGGCGACCGTGCTCGCGCTTGCTGCGATCCTGATCTACGTCTGGTTCCGCTTTGAGTGGCAGTTCGGCGTCGGCGCGACGATCGCGACGATGCACGACGTGATCACGACGGTCGGCCTGTTCGCGATCTTCCAGCTCGAGTTCAACCTGACGACGCTGGCGGCGATCCTGACGATCGCCGGGTATTCGATCAACGATACGGTGGTGATCTACGACCGGGTGCGCGAAGACATGCGCAAGCATCGCACGATGTCGTTCCGCGAGCTGATCAATCTGGCGCTCAACGAGACGCTGTCGCGCACGATCCTGACCGTCAGCACCGTCGCGCTGGCGGTGCTGTCGCTGCTGTTCCTGGGGGGCGAAGTGCTGAAGGGGTTCAGCATCGCGATGCTGTGGGGCATCGTGATCGGCACCTACTCGTCGCTGTTTATCGCCGCCCCGGTCGTCTACTACATCCAGCCGAACCGGCGGGCGATCGCCAAGGAGGCCGGGCGGCGGGCGGTCGGCGCCGAGCGCTGAGCCGGCGGCCGGACGGCAAGCGCGATGGAATTGACCCAGATCGTCCAGCCCGGCCGCCAGATCATCGAGCGCTACGGGCCGGGCGGCTTTCGCGTCAGCGGCGTGGTCTACCGGGGACCCGTCCTGGTGTTCCCCGATCGCACCATCGAATGGATCGGCGCCGCAATGACGGTGGCGGGGCTCGCTCCGATCGTCGAGCATGGCCCGATCGTCGAGCACGGCGGGATTGAGCTGCTGCTGCTCGGGTTCGGCCGGCATATGCAGCCGGTCGGCGCCGCGCTGCGCACTGTGCTGAAGGCCGCCGGGATCGCGCTCGAACCGATGGATACGGGCGCCGCCTGCCGCACCTACAACCTGCTGATCGGCGAGGATCGGCGCGTCGCGGCAGCGCTGCTGCCGGTCTGACCTTGATCCGCGTGCTGAAGTAGGCAAGGCCCGGCCGCGGGGCAACGGGGAGGCGGCCTTCTGGCGCGAGCGAATTTCACTCACGTCGAAGCGCCCCTTCCTTCGTCATGGCCGGGCTTGTCCCGGCCATCCACGTGGATCCCCGGGTCAAGCCCGGGGATGACGAATTGGGGGTGATCGATACGATCGGATACCGCCCTCAGCGGGCCTTGGCCAGGTTCTGGGCGACGAAGTCCCAGTTGACGAGGTGGTCGAGGAACGCCTGCACGAAATCGGGCCGGCGGTTCTGGAAGTCGAGATAATAGGCGTGCTCCCACACATCGCAGGTCAACAGCGCGGTCTGCCCCTCGGCGAGCGGGTTCACCGCGTTCGGCGTGCGGGTGATCGAAAGCTTGCCGCCGCTGGCGACGAGCCAGGCCCAGCCGCTGCCGAACTGGCCGACCGCAGCCGCCTTGAAATCGTCCTTGAACTTGGCGAGACCGCCGAGGTCGCGGTCGATCGCCTGGGCGATGGCGCCCGACGGGTTGCCGCCGCCATGCGGCTTCATGCAGTTCCAGAAAAAGGTGTGGTTCCACACTTGCGCGGCGTTGTTGAAGATGCCGGCCTTGGAGGCGTCCTTGGCGGTCGCCAGGATGATCTCCTCGAGCGACTGGCTCTCCATCGGCGAGCCTTTGACCATGTTGTTGAGGTTGGTGACGTAGGCCTGATGGTGCTTGCCGTGGTGGAAATCGAGCGTCTGGGCCGAGGTATGCGGTTCGAGGGCGTTTTTCGGATAGGGCAAGGGCGGCAGTTCGAAAGCCATATCAGCCTCTCCAGCTCTGTGGGGTTGCGACTGTGGTGACATATTGGCTCCGTGAGGGCTTGTGAAGGGAGAAACGACAGCGGCGTACCTGTCGCCGGTCGGCGCGCTGGTGCGCCAGCACGACCGCGAGCGCTATCAGACCGCGCTGTTTGCGCCGCCGCATCAGCGCGAGGCGATCTTTGCGCTCTACGCCTTCAACTATGAGATCGCACGGGTGCGCGAGACCGTCCGCGAGCCGATGCTCGGGCAGATCCGCCTGCAATGGTGGCGCGAAAGCGTCGCCGCCGCCTATGCCGGCGAGACGCCGCGGCGGCATGTCGTCGTCGCGCCATTGGTCGCCGCGATCGGCGAATTCGGCCTGACCCGCGCGCATCTCGACCGGCTGATCGACGCCCGCGAGCGCGATCTCGACGACACGCCGCCACCGACCCTGAAGGCACTCGAGGACTATGCCGCGGCCAGTTCCGGCAGCCTCGTCGCGCTGGCGCTCGAAGTTCTCGGGGTGCCGGGCGCGGCGGCCGACGCAGCGGCAGCTGAAGTCGGCATCGCCTACGCGCTGGCCGGGCTGCTGCGGGCGATGCCGTTTCATGCCGGTGCCGGGCGCAGCTACCTGCCGGCGGCATTGGCCGAAGATGCCGGGCTCGACCCGCGCGACTATGCGGCGCGGCGCGCCAGCCCGGCATTGCGCGACGCGGTCCGCAGAATCGCCGATGCCGCCGCGGTGCATCTCGCCGCCGCCCGGCAACACCGCGCCGAACTGCCGCGCGCGGCCTGGCCGGCGCTGCTGCCGGCGCTGGTCGCCGACCGCGCTCTCAGGCGGCTGCAGCGGGCCGGCTGGAACCCGTTCGAACCGCACCTCGCGACGCCCGATCGGCTGCTGCCCTGGCGCCTGGCCGGAGCCGCGCTGCGTCGCCGATTCTGATTCTAGCGGCCCTGGAAATCGGGCAGGCGGCGGTCGGCCATCGCCTTGATGCCTTCGCGGAAATCCTCGGTCTGGCGCAGCCAGTCCTGTTCGACCAGTTCGCGTTCGGTGGCCGCCTCGATCGCGTCGGTGAGGCCGCGCCGCAAGGTCTCGCGCGTCGAGACGACGGCGAGCGGCGCCGATTGCGCGATTTCGAGCGCCAGCGCCTGCGCCGCGCTGCGCACCTCGGCCTGCGCCACCAATAAATCGGCGAGGCCGAGGCGGACCGCCTCGTCCCCGGCAATGCGCCGGCCGGTATAGAACAAGAGCGCCGCCTGCTGCGCCCCGACAAGGCGCGGCAGGGTCACAGTCAGGCCGAAGCCGGGATGGAAGCCGAGCCGGTTGAAGTTCGCGCTGAACCGCGCCTCCTGGCAGGTCACCCGGAAATCAGGCACCAGCGCGAGGCCGAGCCCGCCGCCGACCGCAGCGCCCTGGATGGCGCCGACGATCGGCTTCTGGGTGCGGAACAGGCGGATTCCCTCCTTGTAGAGATGCTTGCCGCCGCCGCTGCGCGTCGCCTCCTTGACCGTGCCGGTATCCAGGCGCTTGGAAAAATCGGCGCCGGCGCAGAACGAGCGGCCCTCGGCGGCGAGCACGATGGCGCGGCAGGCCGGATCGGCGTCGAGCCGTTCGAAGGCTTCGCCAATCTCGGCAATCAGTGCGGCGTCGAAGAAATTATGCGGCGGCCGGCGCATCTCGACCGTGGCGACGAGCCCGTCGAGGCTGACGCCGATCTCCCGGAAGCCGGTGTAGTCACCCATGATCGTCTCCTTTGCCGCGTCTGGTCCGCCCCAGACTGGCGCCGACGATTGATCGTGTAAAGCCGCGGCCGTGCCGGGGTGTCGGCGCCCGAGAGAGGCGCCGGCACAGCGACGACCGGCACGGCGCCCTCCGCGAAGTTCGGTCGGGCATGTCTGCCTCGCGCTTGTCAAGCCGGCGGGCTTCATGGTTCGATCGGCTGCACCGCCGCCCGAGCTCCCAGGACCTCAGATGACCGACAGCATCATCGTCGACACCGCCACCCGCATCTTCGCCGATTTGTGCGAGCCGGGCACGATCAACGCCGCCGAAGACGGCAAGTGGCCGCAGGCGTTGTGGGACGCGCTCGAAGAATCGGGCCTGACCCTGACCTGGGTCCCCGATACGCTCGGCGGCGCCGGCGCGGAAGTGGGGGACGGCTTTGCGGTATTGCGCGTCGCCGGGCGGTTTGCCGCACCCTTGCCGCTGGCCGAGACATTGCTTGCCGGCTGGCTTTTGGCGCATGCCGGGATAGAGTCGCCCGCCGGGCCGATGACGATCGCCCCGGTCTATGAAGACGGCCATATCGAGCTGGCGGACCATACGCTGCGCGGCCGGGCCCGGCATGTGCCGTTCGCCCGGCAGGCGCGTCACATCGCCGTGCTCGCCTATCAGGCCGGCATTCCGACGGTCGCGCTGGTGCCGACTGCTGGCCTCGCGATCAGGCCCGGGACGAGCCTCGCCGGCGAGCCGCAGGATGCCGTCTCGTTTGACGGCGCGACGGCGATCGCGGTCGGCGCGGCCCCCGACCTCGGCACGCTCGGCGTGGTGCAGCTCGGGGCGGCGGCGCGGGCGCAGCAGATGGCCGGGGCGCTCGAACGCATCCTCGAACAGTCGGTGCAGTTTTCGCTCGACCGGGTGCAGTTCGGCCGGCCGATCGGCAAGTTCCAGGCGGTGCAGCACAACCTCGCGACGCTGGCCGGCGAGGTCGCCGCCGCCGGCGCCGCCGCCGATGCCGCCGCCGAGGCGATCGCGCGGCACGGGGTCGGCAACGAACTGGTCGCCGCCGAGGTCGCGATCGCCAAATTGCGGGTCGGCGAGGCGGCGACGACCGGTGCGGCGATCGCCCACCAGGTGCACGGGGCGATGGGATTTACCTACGAGCACTCGCTGCACCACGCGACGCGGCGCCTGTGGGCGTGGCGCGAGGAATTCGGCAACGAGACGCATTGGGCCACCCAGCTCGGCCATATGGTGGCCGCGCGCGGCGCCGACGCGCTGTGGCCGTTCGTGACGCAGGGCTCGTAACGGGCTCATAACGGGCTGGGGAGGACGCGATGGCCTATAATTTTCATTTTGACCCGGTTGACCTGCCGCCCGAGGCCAAGGCGCTGCGCCAGGAGGTCCGCGCCTTTCTGCGCGCGGAGATCGACGCCGGCACGTTTTCTCCCGAGACCGAGCGGGCGCCGTTCTCGGTGGCCCGCGCCTTTGCCCGCAAGGTCGGCGCCAAGGGTTGGATCGGCATGACCTGGCCGAAGCAGTATGGCGGCCACGAGCGCTCGCATCTCGAACGCTACGTCGTGATCGAGGAGATGCTGGCGCACCGCGCCCCGACCCGCTCGTATTCGACGGCCGACCGGCAATCCGGCCCGGTCATCCTGCGCTACGGCCAGCCGGCGGTGAAGGAGAAGATCCTGCCGCGGATCGCCTCGGGCGAATTGTGCTTTTGCATCGGCTTGTCGGAGCCCAATTCCGGCTCCGACGTGTTCGCCGCCTCGACCCGCGCCACCAAGACCGAGGGCGGCTTTCTGGTCAACGGGCGCAAGATCTGGACCAGCAACGCCCACAATTCCGACTACATGATCGCGCTGCTGCGCACCTCGCCCGCGACCAAGGAAAACCGGCGGCACGGCCTCACGCAATTCCTGGTCGACTGCAAATCGCCGGGCATCACGATGAACCCGATCGTCAACCTGACCGGCCAGCACGAGTTCAACGAGGTCGTGTTTGACGACGTGTTCGTGCCTGATCTGCATGTGATCGGCGACGTGGACATGGCGTGGAAACAGGCCACCGACGAACTGGCCTACGAGCGCAGCGGTCCCGACCGCTGGCTCGAAACCTTTCCGGCGCTGGTCGAACTGGTGCGCCGCGCCGGCCCCGAGCCGAGCGAGCGGCTCGCCGAGGGCATCGGCCGGGAAGTCGCGCATCTGGCGACCCTGCGCCGCATGTCGGTCAGCGTCGCCGGCATGCTGCAGGCCGGCAAGACGCCGGCCGTCGAGGCCGCCGTCGTCAAGGATCTCGGCACCAATTGGGAGCAGGCGCTGCCCAACAAGGTGCGGCTCCTGGCGCCGCCGACCGGCGATGCCGACCCCGAGACCAATGACGACCGCTTCGAGGAGGCCTTGCGCCACACCACGCTGATCGCGCCCAAGCTGACGATCCAGGGCGGCACCCGCGAGGTCCTGCGCGGCATCATCGCGCGGGGACTGGGGCTGCGCTAACACCCAATGCAAGACGCTAATCAAGCCTCATGGATGAATTCCGACAAAAGATCCCAACGCCGTCAT
>DATLRS010000026.1:0-4190 GCA_035534535.1 Allostellaceae bacterium
GCGAGCTGATAACGTCCTACCCCTACACCATCCGCTATCGCATCGATGGCGACCGCGTTGTGATCCTCCGCGTGCGCCACGCCTCGCGGCGGCCGACAAATCCTGACGGAGGCCGCCTCGATGATGCCGTGCAACCGGAGCGTCGCGGACCGCGCCGCCTTCCTGCAACGCTTGAGCCCGGCGGATTTCGCCACGGCGACCGGGCGGATCGTGGGCGAGGTCAACAAGATGGCATCAGGCGGCGAATAAAGTCGGTATCAATTCGCCATCTGCATCGGCTTGCGCCGGCCGGCCGAGGCTTGTCATTATGCGCGCCTGCTTGCTCAGCGAAGACGGAGACAATGCCATGTCCGATCGCCCCGGCCGCGCCGCCCAGGATGCGTGGCTCGCCCGCGTCCTCGGGATCACCCCCCGCCCCGGTGCGGGCGGCGACGCAACGACTTTCGCCCGGCGTCTCGCGGACCTGATGTCGCGCGGCAAGCCGGCGCTGGCCGGTCCGCTTGGCCAGGACCTGAAGCTCAAGCTCAGCGAAGCCGGCGTCTTCGGACGCAAACAGGATTTCGCCAGCGCGAATCGGCTGCTCGACGAGGCGGAGCGGCTGATCCTGGTCGGCGCCCCCCCCGGGCCGCAACCGATGCGCGAGCAGGAGGAAATCGCCGAGGCCGGCTCACGCTGGGCGCGCGCGCGCCAGCAGGCGGAGCAGGGTCTCAAGGCACTGGAGGCGGCGATCCTGAAGGAATGCGCCAACGAGCCGGATTTCGGCGTGATCTCGCAGAACACGAAGATCCTTTATACCGCGCTTGACTACATGGGCGGCAACCTGACCGAGAAGCTGGCCGAGGCGCGCGCGGCCGCGCCCGCCGCGCTGCGCGGGCTGCGCGACGAAGCGCGCGAAATCATCGACGGCTATCTCGCCTATATCGCCCAGGACGAACTGCTGCGCGACATCGACGATAACGGCTTCATCGAGGTGGCGATCGGCGCCGTGTTGACCGATGAACTGACCGCGATCGACCGCGGATTGAAGGCGCTCAAGCTCGCCTGATTCTCCCCTTTCTCCAGGCCAGGTACCGCGACATGTCCGACGACAAGAACAAGACCAACCCCCGCGGCGTGACCCGGGAGGACACCCAGGGCAAGGAGAAGCAGCGGGTGCCGCTTGAGGAGATGGAGACCGTGCAGATCGATACGGGCGGGGATAACGAGCGCAACAACGATCCGCGCCGGCAACGTCTGCTCGACCGGATGCGCAAGGGAGCGACGCCGCAGCCCGTGCTCGGCCGCGGCATGCAGCGCAAGCTGGATTTCGAGCAGCAGCGGTTCGGCCAGCGCAATGAGCCGCCGCTCGATCGGAGGATGCAGCGTAAGGTCGATTTCGAGGACGGGCGCTTCCAGCAGCGCGATGGTACGCGGGGAACCGATCAGGTGCAGGCGCCGCCGCAGGACACTGCGCCGAAGCGGCGCCCGCCGACGCCGCCGAGCCCGCTGGTGCTGCCGAACGACGCCATGGCGGCGGTGCTGGCGATCCGCCAGGCCTCGGTGGGTGCGCAGGATTCGCTGCGCCACGCCGCCGAGCAGATGTATGCGATCAAGGAGGATTTCGTCGCGCTGCAGAAGGACCGCGCCGAGGCCAAGCAGGGCGCCGGCGAGAAGATGAACCGGTTGGTCGAAGGCGTGCGCGGCGTGCTCGATCAGTGCGAGGTCGAGATGCTGCGGTTGCAGGCTCTGCGCGATCAGTTGGCGCAGATTCAGCCGGGCGGGCCGAACGCTCCGCCGGCGCTGGCGCCGCTGCACCAGAAGGTCACCGGGGAAATCGCGATCCGGTTGCAGCAGGGCCAGACCGTGATCAACGACGGGCTGGTCCTGGCCGACAAGCTGCAATCGGCCTGCGACGGCAAGACGGTGTTCAAGCCGTCCGACGCGATGCCCAATGCGTACAAGCCCGCCGCCGGCGAACTGCCGTCGATGCTGCGCGAACTGACTGGGCGGCTGAACGAGCTGACCCCGGCCTTCCAGGAGGCGACGCGTCAGCTCGACAAGCTGCTGGAGGAAGTGACCGGGCTGTTCGCCGTCGCCGTCAAGGGCGGCAAGCTGCCGGAAAGCACGCCCAAACGGATCGACGAGATCGCCCAGGGCACCGAGGCGATCGCCAAGCCGTTCAGTGGCTGGAACAAAGGGACGATCAATCCCTATCGCGGCATCGCCCTGTTGATAAAGGACCAGCCGCAGCCCCTGGATCCGGAGGTGGCCGATCTGCAATGGCGCATGAACGCGGCCTACGACGAGTACGGCCGCGCCTTCGGCGAGGCCGGCCAGGCGCAGCAGAAAATCGCCCATCTGATCGCGCAACTGCGCCTGACGATAGCGCCGCCGACGACCGGAGAGGCGGCGGCCAAGGAGCTCGCGAGCCTGCGCGACAAGATCGAGATGATGGCGGGAGGGAAGGGGATCGAGGGCACGCTCGACAAGCCGTTGAAGCGTCTCGTCGATAAGAAGCAGGATCTCGGCGAGCGCAAGCGCCTGCCCGATCCGTCCGGGATCAATGAGATCAAGCCGTTGCAGGAACGGCTCGTCGAGGTCAACCGCGACGTGGAATCCGTGGTGGACAGCCGGTTGTCGCTGCTGCAGGCGCAGCAGCAGCTGGCGATGACCATGACGTTGCTTGGCACCCGCTTTGCCAACCAGAAGCCGCTCGCCCAGCAAGTGGCGGCGCTGCGCAAGGCGATCGAGCAGCTCGGCAAGAAGGTCGGGCCGGTGGTGACGGATTCGGAACGGACCGAAGCGGGCTTCCGCGCCCTGGCCGATGGGCTGAACAAGCGGCTCGATTGCATCGGCCCGGCCGCCCCGGTCGAGGAGACGACGCGCCTCGCCGGCGCGCTGGCGTCCCTGCCGCCGCCCAAGGGCAAGGGCGCGCTGTTCCCGCCGAACGGCGCGGCGACGGCGAAGAACGGACTGGAAAAGGGCGGCGATCCGCGCGGCGGCAAGCTGTTCGACGCGGTGATCAAGGCCTGGGCGGCGGTCGAGAAGAAGGCCGACGAGAAGACGCTGGCGGCGCTGGAGAA
Organism: Allostellaceae bacterium; assembly: GCA_035534535.1. GTDB lineage: Bacteria > Pseudomonadota > Alphaproteobacteria > ATCC43930 > CGMCC-115725 > DATARH01. The sequence continues at coordinate 3,063 of DATLRS010000026.1, forward strand.
GGCGGCCTCGGCGTGCCTCTCCTTCACCACGACGAACCAGCTTGCCGACCCGGTGGATACCGGCCGGGCCGACAAATGCCGCGAGGCACTGCGCCGGGTGCATGAATTGCAGCTCGAGACGGCCCGCGGCGACATGCCGCCGCCGCCCTGGTCGGAGGATCAGGCGCGCGAGGGACGGCGGATCGAGGCGCAGACCATGCTGTACAACGGCGGCCAGGCGCGTCCGCCATCGGCCAAGGGCGACTCGGATTCCTTCTTCCTGAACAACAGTTCGGGTAAGCCCGCCTTCATCTTCAAGCCGCAGCAGGGCGAGAAGGTCGCGCAGGGCGGGCGCGAGGGCCAGGGCGTGGCGCGCGAGGTGATGTCGAGCAAGTTCAACGAGCAGATGAAGCAGATGGTCGGCGTCGATTTCGGGGTCTGTCCGACCGGGGTCGCGCGGCTGGACAGCCAGAGCTTCGATCAGGGAACCTTGTCGCAGGAGACCTCGCGCCTTGGCGCCTTGCAGCAGACCGCCCCGAACGAAGGCAACCTGACCCAGCTGTGCGGCAACGATCCGAACGCCTTCAAGCAGATCCCGACCGAGGATGTGCAAAAGATCGCGATGCTCGATTTCCTGACCTTGCAGGGCGACCGCAATCCCGAGAACCTGCTGGTGCGCGACGAGGGCGGCAAGAAGCGGCTGGTGCCGATCGACGGCGGCTATGCGTTCCCGGACAAGACGGCCTTCGGCCAGTATTGCGGCGGCATGGGCGCCGGCGCGGGGGGCGAGAAGACCGGCAAGGTGGGCGAGGGCAACGGCCTGATGCAGTTGCCGCAATCGGACGAGAAATTCACCCCCGAGATGCTCAAGGCGATCGAGCGGATCGATCCGACGGCGATGGTCAAGGGGATGAAGCAGGCGAACACGGAACTGGTCTCCGAGGCGCCCGAGCTCGACGGCATGATCGGCGACGAGAATCTTGAGAACATGCGCCGCTCGGCATTGTTCCTGAAGAAAGCGGCGCCGGAGTTCACCGTCGCCGAACTGGCGCAGGCCTATGCCATGGATTTCAAAAGGATCCTTGCGCTGCCCGCCAACAAGGTCGAGGCCGAGATCGCCAAGGTGCTCGAGACCATGCGCGCGCGGGG
>DATLRS010000027.1:0-25012 GCA_035534535.1 Allostellaceae bacterium
ACTTGACGCTGCCCCGCTGATTCGCTACCTGCAACGCGGATGGCGGGTGTAGCTCAGTTGGTTAGAGCGCCAGATTGTGGATCTGGATGTCGTGGGTTCAATTCCCATCACTCGCCCCATTCTTTTCAATTGCTTAGGGAGCGTTAAGCGGCCAATCACCGCGGCACTGCGATATCGGGTAACGCGTTGCGGGAGCGCGCCACTCTCCAGCGCCTCCGCTACAGCGGCGAAATACCGCGGGGACCTTTATCCTGTCGGGGCCTGCGGGAGCCTGCCGGGGCGCGGCACAGGCCAACTGGAACGCATCGGCGCCCGGCTCGATCACTTCCCGCCACATGACTGCGCCAACGAGCTCATCAATGCCGGCTATGCTTCGACCCAGCCGGATCGCGCTCTACCGTGACGAACTATACCAGCGAGCGGTTGCTGTGTTATTCGCCCGCTTGTGCGCAAGGCGACGGGACCAACGTGAATCGCTGGCAATGAGCGCGTCGTCCATGATCGAGACCGACGCCTGCCGCCGCGGCGAGCCCAACCTCGCGCTGCGGATCGGCCCCGCCCCTTAGCCGACCCAGCGGCGCAGCGGGCCGAAATCGAAATGGACGAAGCCGCGCCCCGGATACATGCCGACCCCGCCATAGACGAACGTCGCGACATCGCGCGCGACAAGGTCGTTATTCACGTCCGGAACGTGAATATCGAGCGCCATGGCGCGCATGTGTTGCGAGTTCAGCGCGGCACCCTCCAGGTGCGAGTTGGTCTGCGGCGTGCGATACCCGCTGAAGATGCTGATCTCGTCCCTTAGATAGCGCCAGTGCAGCAGGAACACGATGTCCATCAGCCACGGATGCAGGATCATCATCTGGTTGGCGCGGTAGTCGCGGCAGACCTACGAAAATTGCTGCACCGCCGGCCGGGAATAGGCGCCGTCGGCAAAATAAAAGCCGTTGAAACGCTCGCCGGTGTGGGAAAAGACGATCTTGACCCAGCGCAGCCCAGGCAGCCCGGCCGCCCAGGCGGGCGGCGCCAATGCAAGCCCGGCGCTCCCGCCGACTGCGCCCGCGAGAAGGGCGCGGCGCGTCATCATCGCGGCCAACCGACCCGGCATGATCTTCCGATCGAGGCCCACTATCGTGCCTCCGTATGGACGAGCAACGTCGCCATCATATTGGGTTCCTGCGGGTGCGCCGCAGCGTGCCGCAGCGCCGCCCGGAGCGCCGCCCGGAGCGCCGCGATATAGGCGTCCGCCTCATCGATCTGCGGCCGCCCGCCAAGATCGAGCGGCTGCGGTGTCGCCAGCACCGTGATGAACTCGGTCCCGAACGGCGCGGAACCCACCTGCCACACGCCGCTTTGCGAGCCGCCAAACACCCGGTCGGCGCCGGCAGCCATTGTCACCGGCGGGTCGCCGCTCGGCAGCAGGTGCATAACCTTGCCTTGGACGAGCGAGAAATAATCGATCCGCACCTGCACCGGATAATCGGCGGCCCGGACCTCAATCCTGATCGGATCGCCCTGGTGCAGCACCGGCGCGCCGCCATTGACCTGCGCCTTAAGATCACTCGTTATCAACCCGGCCGCCCGCATCGCCTCCAACTCGGCCAGCGACCGGCATAGCGGCGGCGGCAAAATGTCGACGCGCAGCGCAGGTTGCGCTTTTGGCATCAGCCGGTTGGCGATTTGGACGAGACTGGCGCGGGTCGCCCCGTCCGGCACGGTGCCCGAGATCACGACTTCGTCCGGCTCCGTCGTCGTCAAGCCAACCGGCGCCAGCGGCGAGGCCGCCGAGGAGGGCTCGCCCGGGAAGCCCGGCAGCGCCCTGTCCGAACAGGGAACCGGCGGGCCGATCCCCGATGTGCAGCCAGTGGATTTGATAAACGGCGCCGGCGGGATCGGCGGCGCGATCAGCGGCGCAGCGGGAGCGGCAACCCGCGCGACGTGCAGTTCGGCGCAGTCGATACGCTGCAGCGCATCGCGTAACTCTGCCAGCGGATCGCCTTGTTTGCCGCGGCCATGCCCCTGCCGCCAAGCATCCGCTCGGCGCTGGCCCTCGGCTTCGTCCTGCGCACTGACGTGCTGCTTGATGATGCGGAGCAGATCAGCGGCGAGTTTGCCCCATTCGTCTGTCGGATCGTCCGCAAGGACCGCCCATTTGTACGCCTCAACGACATCGGGCGGGACATCCCGATTGCCCGCCAACGCGATCAGGGCGAGCCGATAGCGGGCCTCGATGCTGCCGGCCGCAGCAGCTTTCCGGTACCAGAACGCCGCCCGGTTGTAATCGCCGTCGCCCTGCTCCGCGATCTCTCCGAGACCGACCTCGCCTGCGGCATCACCCCGTTCGGCGAACGGTCGCCACGCGGCCCGCGCAGCCTGGTAATCGCCGCGGGCGAACGCCTCTCTTGCGGCGGTGAAACCGGCCTTGGCAGCATCGGTCGGCAGCGACAGCGTCGAGATCAGCGCGACGATCGACAACACCCGGCCGACATTGCGCACCCGGCCGCCCATGGTTGCGCCCTCCATTCCTCCAGGGAGGAGAAATCCCGGCTGCTCGCCGTTTGATAGCATCCGGCGCCGCGCCTGTCGAGGCCTCCGCCGGACGCAGGCGGACGCAGGGACCGAGTGCATCAGAACAAATCAGAACCTGATTATATCCGGTTTTCGGACCGCTGCGGGAAGAATGATGCAATTTCAGTTAGATAGTCGCAATCATCTAACCAGAAGCCGAGCCGGAACGATCGAACCACCGCAAGCTGCATATTGCGACAACGGGAACACCGCGATATTCTGGTCAAGAGCCGCGCGAACATATCCAACATGTCGGGCCCGCTGCAGCGCAGACCGACAAAATTGCCCCCTTGGCGTGCGGCGAGAAGCGGAGGTACTTCGAATGACGCGCGGCTTTGGTTTCGCTGTCGCCACGGGCGTTTCGGCTCTACTATTAACCTTGGGACAGCCGAGCTTCGGGCAAAGCGAACGGGATTTTGTTAACGGATTACGGCCGATCCCGAAAGTGTTACAAACGGGTAATTCAGGATTGCCGACCGTAGGGCCGGCCGTGCGCCCGCCGCGTGACACCAATTATCAAAAGGCGTCGGCCGAAACTCCCGCCGCCAAGACCCGCATCGGCAACGGCGAGAGCGGCCGCGAGCGGCGCCGGCATGCTGGTGCCATCGCGCGGTCCGCCGCTCTGCCCGGCTGCCCGGCACAATCCGATAACAGCGGCAAGCCGCAGGTCAGCTCGACCCGCATCTCCTTCGAATTCGGCTCGGCGATCCTGACTCCGCAGGCAAAACGAATCCTGCGCGGTCTCGGCGAAGCGCTGAACGGCCAGCGCAGCGACGTAAAATTGCTCGAGATCGACGGTCATACCGATGCGGTCGGCACGTTCGATTACAACGAGCAGCTCTCGCAAATGCGGGGCGAGGCGGCCAAAGATTTTCTGGTTCATGACATGGGCGTGTCGCCCGACCGCCTGAAGGTCGTCGGGCGGTCGTACTGCGATCCGATCGATCCGAGCCGCCCGGACGCCGCCGCCAACCGCCGCGTCGTCGTGGTCAACCAGTCGGGTTGATTGCCGTCGAGTTGACGGCCAACCGGCTCGCGACATACCCCCCGGTTGGTGCGGAAGCAGCGCTCCCGTTTTATCCGCCCGAACAGCCGCCGGAGGGGCGCGCCGCCGCGCTCGCGGGTCCAAGATCGTAGAATAGGACAGCAGCGCTCTGATCGCCGGAGGCGCCGCGCTTGAGCGCATTTTTCAACCGGGGCAGATAATCCTTTGCATTGTCCTGCGCCGGCAATGCCGCCGTGAATAGCGGATGACGCGAGGCCGTCAGGGTGATCATCTGTTTGCCGGGCTTGCCGGCGAAGGTCCAGCAATCCTTCATCGGCGGCCGGCCGAGCGCGAAGCGGTTGCGTGCCGGCCGCAGGTTGAACCAATCTTTGGCGTTGGGGAACAGGTGGACGATCGCGCCGTCCGCCCGAAAATAATCGACATAGACATAGGAATCGAAACCCGGGGCCCGCAGATCGAGCATCAGCGGGCTCCCCGCGTCCGCACGACCGCCGGCCGCCGCCAGGCGGATCGTCGCCGCCGCGCTGCCGTGGCCGATCAGCGGCTGCAGCAACGCCGCCGCCTCGCAATAAGGCCAGACCCGCCGGCGAACGGCAAAATCGAGGCTCGACACACCCGTCACCGCAGCAAGCTGCTGGCGCAGACCGACGAGATCATCATCGCTCTTGACGTATCCCGACACACTCGCGGTCCGGTCCGGTCCGACCGTATAGGACAGGTCGGCGCAGCTATAACGACTAACGATACCGGCAAATTGGCTGCGCACTTCGTTGACCGGCGGCTCCATCACCTGGCGGCCGATCAGCACCCCCACCACCGCCGCCGCGCCGGCCGCGAGCGCCGCCCCGCCGAGCCAAATCGGCAGGCGCCGCCGCAACAACCTTAGCCGCGGCCGCGGCGCTCCGGCGGCCACCTCATCGAGAATTGCGCGCATCGAGGCCGGCCGATCCTGCGGGCGCGGTTGCAGCATGTGGGCGATCAGCGGCTGCAGCGAGACCGGGAGCGCACCGAGCTCGGGTACGCTTTGCCTTGCCCGGACGATGTTGGCAAGCGACCCGCCCATATCGAGTTTCTTGCCGAACCCCAGGGCGGCCGCGGCGAGCACGAGGCCAAGGCTGTAAATATCCGAACGGCGATCGACGACCCGATCAAAGCGATCGGGATCGGCCTGTTCCGGCGAGGCGAATGACAGTTTTCCGGCGAAATCGCTGCCGATCAGCGTCAATGCGCTCGGATCGGCGGATTTGGCGATGCCGAAATCGATCAATTTCGCGCGCGCGATGTCACCGCCGGGAAGGATGACGTTTTCCGGCGAGATATCGCGATGCACGATGCCGAGTTCATGCACCGCCGCAAGCCCCTGTCCGAGGCGCCTGAGCAGCGTCAGCACTTCCTGTGGTTCGAAGCGGCGATCCCGCAGCACCTTCACCAGCGGTTCGCCGTCGACAAATTCCATGATCAGGCAGTACGCACCGTTCTCGCCGATCAAGAAATCGCGATAGCGAACGATCGCGTCGTCATTGACCCGCTTCAGCGCGTGCGCCTCTCGGCGGAACAACTGGATGACCGTCTCGTCTTTGGCAATTTCCGGCCGGATGACCTTGATCGCGTATGCATCCCCCTCGTGCACGTGGCGCGCCCGGTAGACCTCGCCCATGCCGCCGCCCGCCAGAAAGGCTTCAATGATATAGTTGCCGTTGATCAACGTCGACCCGGGCGCGAGAGTAGACGATGCTGCCGGACGCCTGAAAACGGTCGGGTCGGCAGGGTTTTCTGGCCAGGGCGAGGGCATCGCGGCTCGCCGGCCTCAACAGCTCGCGCGGCTGGTGGCGACCGTGGCGACCGTGGCGACCGAAACATTGTCAGGGGCACCGCGCTCCAGCGTCATGCCAATCAGCCGGTCGGCGGCGGCGGCCGGCGTGCATTCTTCCAGCACCAGCGCGATCTCGGCGTCGTCAACGACCTTTGTCAGCCCGTCACTGCACAACAGGAAATGATCGCCTGGTTCGACGTCACCCATGATGCAGTCGAGCGCCAACTCCTGTTGCGCACCGATCGCGCGGGTGATCGCGTTGGCCCTGGGATGACGTCGGGCCTCGTCCGCAGTGATGAGACCGTAATCGAGCAGGGATTGTACCTCGCTATGATCGCGGCTGATCTGTTCGAAGCGTCGATCGCGCAGCCGATACAGCCGACTGTCGCCGGCCCAAAGACAGAAAAACCGATCGCCCTGGATCAGCAGGCACACCACGGTGCTGGCGATTGGGCGTTCGCTGCCGGCCGCCAGCGCCTCGCCGTAAAGCCGGCCATTCACCTGTTCCAGGGTCCGTTGCAATTGTTGCAGCATTTCCGGGCCGCTGGCGGCGGCGGGCAGCTCCGCCAGCGAATCGACGATCGCCTGGCTCGCGCGGTCGCCGGCATGCGCGCCGCCAACACCATCGGCAACCGCCCACAGCCCGATCTCGCGACGGTCGAGGACCGCGTCCTCGTTGATTGCCCGGACGAAGCCGGGGTGCGTCGAGGCGGCGGACTCGAGCGCCATCAACCGGATCACCCGGCGCCGCCTGATCGTCGTCTCGACCTCCGGCTCTGCCGCCGTCTGGTCATGGTCGCAGACCAAGCCTGCTGACACGTTGCTTACTCCCACAGGAGTGCCCTCACGCTGCGGTTGCCGATAATAACCCGTGGGCGGTAATCGAATTCGACCCACACCGACACCTCAAAAGCGGCGCGGACAATGAAATCTAGTGAGATCGCGGGCGGCCAACGGGTTCATGACGCTCCCGGTGTCGATCTCATAGACAACGACATGCGACCCGATCGAAAATGTCGCGCGCCAGCGGTCAGGCGTGGCCAGGCTCTGGAGCCGGCCAGCATCGAGCAAGCGGAACCACGACCAGGCGCCGGAGCGCTCGAGCGTTTCCTTCTGGCCATCCGTCCCCTCAACCGTGATCACCGATTGCCGGACGCCCCCGGGTCCCGGCCATTGTACAACGATTGGCTGCGCCGCGCCCCCCTGATAAGAAACCTGCTGGCCATCGACCGTCAGCACCACGCGCTTGACATCCGGATCGATCGATAACGGGGTTATCTCGAACCGCACCGACGGGGTCGTGCCGGCTCCGAAAAAGCTGTCGCGGATCTTCGCGGCGAGCTGAAACTGTTGCAGCGCCTCCGCCGCTATCGGCACCCCGCCGGTGTACGCGGCCTGCGCCCGCCAAGGCGTATGGCTCATATCGACGAACGGCCGCAGTTCGGTGTTGAAGAAACTGTCGATCAACCCGTTCGGTGCGAACAGGCGGGCGAAGTCGTCGGGCGTCACATCGGCCGCGGCGTGCCGTTGCAGCGGATAGCGGCCCTCGAGCGCGGCCACACACAACGGCAGCACTCTGGTTTGCCAATCGGCGGTGATCTGCTCGATCGTGCCGCCCACTTCAATACGCGCGACACCGCCGGCCAGCCCGCGCGCGATCGTGGCGACGGCAGGCGGCATGGCGGCAGCGCTTTCCTGGATCCTGCGGGCCACCGCCGTCAGCTGCGAGGCACCGGCGAGAGTGCCGTTGGGTCCGGCCGGGGTACTGTTTAGCTGCTGATAAAGATCGCCGATGTCCTTGAACAGCTGGTCCATCGGCGGCGGCCCACCGCCACCGTCGACAAATTCCCGGAAATCGCGGAAGCGCTCCTCGACCGGCTTCCCGTAGATCGGCTGGGAAGCGTTGACGGAGGGCGCCAGAACCGCGCGGATCTGGCCGTTCCCCGTCGGCGCGGGCTGCGGCGCGGCGGGCTGCGGCGTGGCGGCTGCGGCCGGCGTTTGTGCCCCGGCCGGTGGCGATCGGCTCAGCCGCGTCTCGTCGGCAATGGCTCGCCACAGCAGTCGCAGCGCAGAATTGGGCCCGGACAACAGGTTCAACGTCTCGGCCGCCTGGGCATCGCTATGGAACGGCTTCAGCACGACGTCGCCAATCAGCTGATCCCAGTTGCGCGCGTAATCGTCGTAGTAGAGCCGCAATACATCGGGCTCGAGCAGCTCCGGAGTCGCGAAATTCACCCGCTTGGTCGCGTCGCCCAGCACCCAGCTGTCGTCCTCAATGACGCGCACCGCGTCGGCTATACTGGGCAGCAGGAATGTGTAGAACCCTTCGCGGGTATATAGCCCGGGGATCCCGTCCGACAGCAGCCTGCCCGACTGCCGCATCAGCACCCGATCGGCTGCCGGCCCGGCATGGTCGCTGATGCGCCACACGGGCAGCTTGGCCGCTGCGGCGCGCTCCTTCAACAGCGCATAGGCGCGCCCGGCGAGCGAGACCTGTTGCAAGGCGCGCCGGGAATCGTCGATCAGCTTGCCATCGAGCGGATAGGGCGTCATCGCGGTGCGCAACAGCCCGTCCAAATGGCCGAGCAGCGCAACGCGCGTCGCCGCCTGGGCGGGTCCGGGATAGGCGATCTCCCAATCCAGGCTCATCCATTGCTTGATCGCCGACCGGTCAAGCATGTGCTGACCTCCCAGCATCAAATAGATCTTGAGCGCCTGGTATACGAAATCCGGCTGCGCCGCCCGCGCCCGCAATTGATCCTGCAGGCGTGCCAGCAATCTGGGCAGCAGGAGCAAATTGAGGCCGCGCTGATAGGCAGCGATTTCCTCCGAACCGAGCTTGTCGCCTTGATAAAGCCCGAAGCGCATCGCGACCGGTACGGGCTTGCCGGCGGCGCCATAGCCGGCCGGCAGGTCGCGCAGCGCCGCCAGCGCCGGAAGCGTAACCGCCGGATCCGCGTCAGGCAGCACCGCCTGGTCGAGCCGCGCGGTGTCGCTGCGGACCAGCGCCATCCCGGCGCGGATGCGCTGCTCCAGGTCCCGATTTTCGACGTAGCTGACGGTCCATGCGGTGACCGCCACGACGAGGATCAGCGCACAGGCAATCAACGCTGCCCAGCGTACGGCGATCGCCCGACGTTCGGCCTGCGGATTGGCGCTGACGAGGCTCGCCTCGGCAAAAATCACCTCGCGCAGGAGCCTGAGCAAAAAATAGCTGCGCGCCCCGCCGCTATGCGGCGACAGCCGGCTCTGCTGCAGTCCGAAGCGCTGGATGAGGGCAGCCATCAGCCGGTCGGTCGGCGTGCCCTCCTGGGTTGCGCTGGTGAAATAGACGCCGCGCAGCAGCGGCCGGTTCTCGTACCGGTTCGCCCGAAACACCTCGTCGAGCAGGTCGCGCACGGCATCGGCCAGCGAGGCGAACTGACCCGGAAAGCCAAATACCAAGCCACGGCGGCGAAGGTCGGCTTCTTGCTGAACGCGTTCGATCATCCGCTCATCGAGGCGCCCGCGCAGACCGCTCAACTCGGCGTCGAACTGAGCGACCGCGGGCGCAGCATCCTCGCCCGCCTCGAGCGGAAAGGTCATGCCCCAAACTTGGTCCCGCTCGTCGCGCGTCAGGGATTCGAAGGTTTCGACGAACCCTGCGATCAGGTCGGCTTTGGTGAACAGGACGTACACCGGAAAGTGCACGCCAAACCGTCCCTGGAGCTCGGCCAGCCGAGCCCGGATCGCCCGGGCATGCGCTTGCCGTTCGGCTTCCGCCGCCACGGCTAGCTCGCTCAGGCTCATCACGACGAACGCGCCATTGATCGGTTGGCGCGGCCGATATTGCGTTAACAGGTCAAGAAAGCTGAGCCAGGCCGCCTGGTCGGCGCGCTCGTCGCTGTCTTGCGTCGTATACCGCCCAGCGGTGTCGAGGAGCACCGCCTCGTCGGTCAGGAACCAATCGCAGTTGCGCGTCCCCGCGGCGCCGCGCAACGGCCCGCGCCCGACGCGCTCGGCGAGCGGGAAGGTCAACCCCGACTGGGTCAGCGCCGTTGTTTTCCCGCTGCCCGGCGGCCCGATCAGGATGTACCAGGGCAGTTCGTAAAGGTACCCCCGGCCGCGGCGGTCGACGCCGCGCAGCCGCCGCAAATCGCGCAAGGCCTCTTCGAGCCGCTGGCGCAATTGATCGCTCTCGCCACTACCGGCGGCGCCTTGCCCAGTCGATGCGCTGCCGATCGCCTCGATCATCCGCTCGTTGCGAGCGGCGGCGCGGGCGTGGCCGAGAATGTTTATCAGGCCCCATGCGACCAGGATGGCGGTGACGATGCCAGCGCGCACCAGATCGCTCTCGAACGGCCGATAGCCGGCAACCGCGATCAGCGGGCCGAGAAACCACACCAACAAGGCAAGTGCCAGCGCCCCGACCAGCGTGACCAGCCAGCGCGCAGTAAGGACCTCCCAAAGCGCTTTCATTGCGGCGGCCTGCCCCGCAACACGATGATGTCGATGCGCCGGTTCATCTCGCGCCCTTCGGGCGTCGCGTTGTGACCGATCGGTTCGGCGTCGCCTCGCCCCGCGATCGAGATGTCGTCCGGTGCACCGAGCGTCTGTGCCAGGCGGGTGCGGACTGCTTGGGCGCGTGCCAGCGACAGCTCGTAATTCGACGGGAAGCGAAGCGTATGGATCGGCTGGTTGTCGGTATGGCCAACCACTAACACCCTTCCGTGGTCGTCCTTGACGGCAGTCGCGATGCGGTCGATGACCGGGAGGAAACGTGGTTGGAGATCGGCGCTCCCGGCGGCGAACAGCCCTGTACCGGTTAGCCGGACGACGACATTTTGCGGCGTCTCGTTGACCGTAACGAGGCCTTCACGGATCTCGGGCTCGAGAAATCCGGCGACGCTCTGCCGAGCGGGGGGCGGTGCGGGTGGTGGCGGGGGCGGCGGCGGCGCCGCTTCGAGCATCGGCTGACGCAGCTGCGGCAGCGTGCCGAGATCGGCGAACAGCGCGTCCGACCCGGTCACCAGGGCCAGGCGGAACCCGATGAACAGGAACAGCAGCAACACCGCCGTGCACGACGCGACGATCCACAGCGGGGTGCGCGAGGCGAGCGGACGGTGCGGCGCGGCGACGCCGCGCCAGTGCGGTGACAGTTCGGCCGCAACCTCGCCGCGGCGACGCCGGATCAGGCGATGCAGCCGGCCGCGGATCTCGGCGAGCTGCGCCGCCCCATTCGGCAGCACGCCGAGCCGCCCCTGGAAGCCGAGCGACAGGCAAAGATAGAACAGCTCGAGCACGTCGCCGTAGGTTTCCGGGTCGCGCTCGAAATGTCCGAGCAGATTGTAAAACGTGTCGCCGCCCGACGCGTCGTTGTGGAAGCGGCGCGCCATATGGCCGGCCCAGACATTGTTGCCGCCCCACGGCGTGCTCGCGGCGACATCGTCGACGGTCGCGCACAGGGCATAATGCGAGGCGCGGCGGATTTCGGGTTTCACGCCGGCCGCTTCGGAGCGTTTATCGAAGGCGGCGTACTCGCCGTAGAGATGCCGCTGCAACCCCTCGACATCGTTGTGCGCGATCATCGTCGACAGCCGCGACACTAGTGCCAGGATCGGCGCCGCGGCGGTGACCAGCGAGTTGAGACCGACCGTCGCGTCGAGAACCATCGGGGAAACGGGGTGGCCGCGCGCCGGGGGCTCCGGCGGCACGGCGCCGGGCAGCGGCGGGCGCCGGCGCTCGGCCAGCCGCCCACCCGGGTTGGGGATGATCTGGGTCTTTTCGTCGAATGGCCCGGCGTCACTCATCCGGTCAGCTGCTCTTGATGGCCCAAAGCTCGAGATCGAGTTCGGGAAAATCGGCCTGCGGAACGTAAATCGCCAAGCCGCCGCTCCCGCCCGGCCGCTGCATCTGGTTGAAGAACGGGCCGGCGCGATCGAGCGCGAAATAGAATGTGCCGGCGGCAAACGGCAGCTGGTGCGGCGCCGCGGCAAGGCCACGCACCTCGATGCCACGCAGCGCCCGGTTCACCAGATCCGCAATAGTCTCGACCGGCCCGATCGTGACCTGCCGCGCAAACGTCGCCTGCAGCCGGTCGGCCGGCATCTGGGCGCGCACGGCGAGAACGAATTCGGCAAAAGCCAGCAGGTTGCGATCGTTGATCAGCGCCACGCGGACGCCGAACGGCCGCTGCTGCAACGGTATGCGGACTGCTGTCACCTCGAGGATCGCGCTCAACAGCTGGCGCAACTCGGCGATGACCGGTGCGAAGGTGGCCTGCAACGCATCATGCCGATAGGGGGGAAACTGCGCGGCGCGTCGGGTGCGCGGATTGGCGAAGGTCGCCAGTTCGCCGGCCAATTCGACGGCCCGCGCGAAAAAGCCTTCGGGATGCAGCTGGCGGGAATCGCCGGCGAGATGGGCAAATAGCGGCTCGTAACGATTGACCGCCTGCAACAACAGCCAGTCGGCGAATTCGGCGACGCCGCCGCCGCGGCTGGCGCCTGCCTGGGTCACCCGCCCCGCCAGGGCCTCGCCGCGCGTGTGCAGCAGCCCGACCAGCTCCTCGGCGAAGCTCGCGAGGGGCCGCTGGCAGCCGCAGTTCAGGCAGGGCGCAATGTATTCGTCGTCGATGACGACGGTCTTGTCGGCGCGCACCTCGACGACGCGGACAACACCGAGCGAGAGATAGCCGGACCGGTCGTCGCTCTCCACGGCAAAGCGCAAGCGCAGCTTGCCGACCCGCAGCGCAGCACGACTTTCCGCCCCGGCGACGGCGTCGCGCGCTTCGAAATCGGCGCCCTCATAGCGGGTGATCGCGGCGGTCCGCTCGCCGTCGTCGAACTCGCGCCCGCCCGGCTGGCGGGCCGGCAGCGTCAAATAGATAATCGCGTCGCGCGTATCGGGAGGCAGCTCCAATGCCAGCGGATGGTCGGCCTGCTCCGGAATCGCAAACGGCGTCCCGTCCGGGAAGACACCGGCGGCCTGCACCAGTGCAAAGCGGCCGGTTCTCAGCAGCCCGAGGTCCAGCGTCAGCGATGCAAAGCCCCACGGGTGTGGGCGCTGGTTCTCCGTCCGGCTGCGCACGAGCCATTCGACATACCGGTCCTGCTGCTGAAAGTGCTGGGTCCGCAAGAACATGCCCTCGGACCACACGACCTTGTTGTCCCAGGACATCAGCGCCTCACCGCGAGCGCTCGCCTGCGCCCTTGATACCCGCCCGGGCCGGCTATTCCTGCCTCGCGCTCAATCGACAATCGCGCTCCTCTGTCCGCCGACTTGCCGCGCCACGATCCGGCGCAACCGCAGGTTCCCTGTGCAACTGTCGCGGAGCCGTGCCGTGGTGTCAACCGCGCAACATCATGGAAACGCTTCGAGGATTCAGGTTTCCGGCGATCACGATGATTGCCGCCGAGCAGTCTCGCCGGCGGCGCATCCGCTACCCTCTTTTGGCCTGCTTGGCATAAGCCTCCGCGAAGTTTTGCCGAAATCCACCCGGGAGATCCGCCTCCATGCCCTCGACGGCGCGCCGGTACGTCTGCTCGAAGGCATCCCACCACGCCGCCTTGCGCGCCCCCGGCAACAGATTGCCGAGCAGCCCGGCAGCATCGGCGGCACGCTGCAGCGCCGGCGGCGACAACCGGGCGAGCAGATCGGCAACCGCGCTTTGCGTCGCCCCGATCAGCGCCAGATCGTGCTCCTTCAGGTTCTGAATTGCCTCGCGGATCGCCGGCAATGGCTGGGCGTACCCCTGCCGCTCCGTGGTCAGCAACTTGGCGAGCAGCTCGTCGACACCGACGCTGAACTTGAACGGGTTGTTGTCGCGCTCGGCCACCACAGTTTGCGCTACATGAAAGCCGGCTTTGACCATCGAGCGGGCGGCCACGAGATCGAGCACGCCGGCGGCGATCTCGCGGAACAGCGCACCGAACATCCGCAGACGCGCGAGATCATCCTCGCCCGGCGGCAGCGTCTGTTCGCTCAACCCGGCGCCTTGCAGAAAGGCACGCACCGCGTCGCCGGTGGCCGGCGGCGGCGGGCGCGGCGGCACCGGAACAGCGGCAGCCGCGGGCGGCGTCGGCGGCGGAACTGCAGGTTGCGGCGAGGGCGCCGGCCCAGGCTCCTCGAGCTCGCGCCGGTCCCAATCGGCCGGGATGACCGGGCCGCTGATCGGCGGCGCGACGTAGGCCTGCCGCAGCGCAGACGCGCGGTCGATTTCTGCTGCCGGATCCCGGAGCGGCGACGGCGGCGGAAACGGCTCGGGTGCCGGTGCGGGCCAGCCGTCGCTCGACAGCGGCGGCATGTCATAGCGCGGCCTCGCCGGGAAAGCATCCTCCGCCGCCGGCCATAGCGGCCCGATCGGCGCAGCAGCGGCGGCCGACCGATCGACCGCCGGCGACACCGGCGAAAACCAGGACAGGTTGGAACCGGGCAACGGCGGCGGCGCCGCAAAGGGGTCGGGGATGGCGTCGATGGCGGTGCCGGGGGATGCGGCAGCGGCTTCGAGTTCGGCGCGAACCCGGTAGGGGCCGATCTCGAATTCGTCGCGATCGCCGAGCGCCATGCTGACATTGCGGCCGAGCCGCTCGGCGGCGCCGTTCATGAAAACCCCGTGCGAGCACCGCTCGTCTTCGGTGATCGTGTAGCCGTCGCCAAGGCGCTCGACCGAGCAGTGGAAGCGCGACAGCTCGCGCTCCGGATCCGACAATTCCCAATCGCATTCGGCACTGCGGCCGATCGTCAGCCGCCCGCTCTCGACGCGCCGCGTGTGCGGCTCGCAGGGTCTTCCCTGGTACGACAGTAGTGTCAGGACCAATGCGCGCATTGACTCCCCTTTAGGCGGCAGTTTAGCGGCACCGTCGCGCCTATTCCAGCCCACCGCACGAGCACCGGCGGGGCGTGCGGACGCGCGGAACTGGCCGTTCCCCTCTCCCGGACGGCATATGTCGACAAATCGAACTGGCTAATGCTACTCCGCCGCCTGTGCGGCCGGCGGGCGCTTTGCCGGTTTGGGCCAGCGGGCGGCGATGCGGGGGAGGACGTCGTCGATGAGGCGGCGGGTCTGCGCCATGATCTCGTCGTCGCCCCGGGCCGCGGGCCGCAGGATGAATTTGGAGACGCCGGCCGCGACGTAGTCGGCGATGCGCTGGACGATCGCCTCGCCGTCGCCGATCGCGAAATAGTCGCGCGGCTCGCGGCCGGTGCGCTTTTTGTAGGCGTCGAACAACGGCACGAGGGCCGGGTCGTCGGGCGAGCCGAAGCGGTAGGGGATGCCGGCGCCGTAATGGTCGTCGTCGATCGTGCGGCCCTCTTCGGCCGCCGCTTTCTTGATTGCGGCGACGACGATGGCGGCCTGGGCCGGCGTCTCGGGGCCGGCCTGCCAGCCGGTGCCGAGCCGCGCGGTGCGCCGGATCGCCGCCTCGGAGGAGCCGCCGATCCACATCGGCAGGTCCGCCTGCACCGGCTTCGGCGACAACGAGGCGCCCGACAGGTGATAATGCACCCCCTCGAAATCGACTTTGTCCTCGCTCCACAAGCGGCGGATCACCTCGAGTCCCTCGTCGGTCTTGCGGCCGCGCGTCTTGGGGTCGAGGTTGAGGGTCTTCCATTCCGGCCCCAACGGGCTGCCGATGCCGAAGGCCGGCAGGAGGCGCCCGCCCGAGAGAAAATCGATGGTCGCGCATTGCCGGGCCACCAAGACGGCGTCGCGCATCGCCAGCGACAGGACATTGACCCCGAACTTGATGCGCCGGGTGCGGCCGGCCAGCGCCGCCATCACGCTCATGCATTCGAGGAATGGCGTCGGGCTGACGAGGCGGTCGGTCTGCCAGATCGAATCGATGCCGCCCTGTTCGCACAGATCGACCCAGCGCCAATAGGCGGCGGCGCCGGAAAACGGAAACTCCATCGTCCCGACCCCGAGGGCGACCTTTGCCGGGACAGTTTGCGGTGTTGGGACAGTGTTCGGCATGACGGCCTCCTTGTCTCGCGCGCCGAACTATGGCCCGATCGCACCTGGTTTGCCCAGCGGGAGTGTCGCACAGATGCAGGGGCGCGGGCTGATCCTCGCGGCGCCCGCCTCGGGCAGCGGCAAGACGCTGGTGACGCTCGGCCTGTTGCGGCATCTGCGCGACCGCGGGCGGCGCGTCGCCGCGGCCAAGGCCGGTCCCGATTACATCGATCCGACGTTTCACGCGCTGGCGAGCGGCGGGCTCTGCCATAATCTCGACCTCTGGGCGATGCGCAAGGCGACGCTCGCCGGACTGGTCGCTGGCCTCGAAGCATCGGCCGACATCGTGCTGTGCGAGGGGGTCATGGGCCTTTTCGACGGCACCGGACCCGATGGCGAATCCGGCTCGACGGCGGCGCTCGCCCGGCTGACCGGCTGGCCCCTTGTGCTGGTCGTCGATGCGCGCGGCCAAGGCGCCTCGGCTGCGGCGCTGGTCGCCGGGTTTGCCCGCCACGACCCGGCATTGGCGCTCGCCGGAGTGGTCTTCAACCGGGTCGCCGGGGCGCGCCATCAGGCGCTGCTCGAAACCGCGATGGCGCGCCATCTGCCCGATATTGCCTGCCTCGGCGCGCTCTCGCACGACGCGGCCCTGAGGCTGCCCGAGCGCCATCTCGGCCTCGTTCCGGCCGGCGAACAGGACACCGCCGAAACTGTCATCCGCCAGGCGGCAAGCGCCGTCGCGCAGGCGCTCGACATCGATCGGCTGATCGCATCGGCGCGCCCGGCCAGATTGGCCGATGCAATGCCGCCGACGCCATTGCCGCCGCTCGGAATGCGCATCGCAGTGGCGCGCGACGACGCGTTTGTCTTTGCCTACGAGGCGGTGCTCGAGGGCTGGCGACGGCAGGGCGCCGCGCTGAGTTTTTTTGCGCCGCTTGCCGACCAGCCGCCCGACCCGGCGGCCGACGCCGTCTACCTGCCCGGCGGCTATCCCGAATTACATGCCGCGAGGCTGGCCGCGGCCGGGCATTTCAGCGCCGGGCTGTGGCGGGCCGCCGCCGCCGGCGCGACGGTTTACGGCGAGTGCGGCGGCTACATGGCGCTCGGCGAGACATTGACCGACGCCGCGGGCTGCGTCCACCGGATGGCCGGGTTGCTGCCGTTGCAGTCAAGTTTCGCCGAGCGCCGGCTGCATCTCGGCTATCGTAGCGCGACGCTGCTGCGCGGCATGGCGCTCGGGATGGCGGGCGCAACCTTTCGCGGCCACGAGTTCCACTATGCGACGACGCTGAGCGCCGCCGGCGAGAAGCTGTTCGCGCTCGGCGATGCGTCCGGCAATGATCTCGGCGCCGGCGGGTTGCGGTGCGGCTCGGTCGCCGGATCGTTCATCCACCTGATCGACCGCGCCGACCGACCGGGAGACCCACCATGCCGATAACCGACATCAGCGTCACGACGATCGAGCCGTTTGCTGCGGGCCAGCCCTATGGCGCGGCCGGACCTTACGTCCGCATCACCGGCGTCGCGCGCGGCACGCTCGCTCCCGACGCCCCGGAGAATGCCGGCATCGTCGATCTCGACAAGGCACCGCGCAACGCCCAGGGCCTCGTCGAATATGCGACCGATTTCTTCATGCTGCGGCCCAAGGAGCCGGCGCGCGGCAGTGGCATCCTCGTCTACGACGTGACCAATCGCGGCGCCAAGCGCATCTTCACGCTGCTCGACGACGTGCCGGCGAGCGATGTCGAGGCCATCAACGACCCCAAGAACGCCGCCGATGCCGGGCTCGGGTTTCTGCTCGGGCGCGGCCATTCGATCGTCTGGTCGGGCTGGGACCCGGGCGCGCCGCGCGCCAATCACGGGCTCGGCGCCGATTTCCCGATGGTGCTCGAAGACGGCAGGCCGGTGACCGGCCGGATCCGCGACGAATTCCATTTCGGCACGCGCGCGCCGGGCGACGGCGGCCTGCGCCGCCTCCCCTACCCCGCCGCCTCGGGCGACCAGCCCGCGGCGCGGCTGACGGTGCGCGACCGCGAGCGTGACCGGCGCACCGAGATCGCGCGCGAGGCATGGGAATTTGTCGACGAGCGCTCGATCCGCCTGTTGCCGGAAGGCAGCAAGTTCGCGCCGGTCAAGATCTACGAGCTGTGGTACGAGGCGAACGGCGCCAAGGTGCTCGGCATCGGCTTTGCCAGCGTGCGCGACCTCGTCTCGTTCCTGCGTCATGAAAGCGCCAGCGGGATCGGCGAGATCCGCCATGCGCTCGCCTTCGGGGTGTCGCAGAGCGGCCGCTTCCTGCGCCATTTCCTCGAACTGGGGATGAACCGCGACGACGGCGGGCGGCGCGTCTTCGACGGCGTCTTCAGCCACGTCGCCGGCGCCGGCAAGGTGTTCGCCAACCACCGCTTCGGCATGCCCGGCCGCACCGCGACCCAGCATGAGGATCGGCTGTACCCGGAAAACTGGTTCCCGTTCGGCATGATGCCGGCGAGCGACCCGTTTTCCGGCCGGACCGCCGCGATCCTCAAGGGCGACGCCAGCGACCCCCTGGTGATCGAGACCAACAGCTCGACCGAATACTGGCAGAAGGGCGCCTCGCTGGTTCATACCGCGCCGGACGGCAAGAGCGACGCCGTGCTCCCGGCCAATGCCCGCGCCTACCTGATCGCCGGCACCCAGCATGGCGGCCGGCCGGGTGCCGATCCGCGCCCCGGCCCCTGCCTCAACCCGCGCAACCCGCACAGCGCGACCCCGGCCCTGCGCGCCCTGTTCGACGCGCTCGAAGCGTGGGTGACGCGGGGCATCGCGCCGCCGCCGAGCCGGGTGCCGACGCTTGCCGCCACGGGACCAGCCCGTGGGCTAAAGGCCCACGGCACCGCCGTCCCGGCCGATGGCGTGCGGATGCCGCGGGTCGGGGGCTTCGCGCTTGCGCCGGGCGCCAACCCGATCGCCGCGCCGGTTGACTGGGTCGACCCGCCCGAGGCGGGACCGTCGCGGCATTACCCGAGCTTTGTCAGCGCGGTCGACGCCGACGGCAACGAGGTTGCCGGCATCCGCCTGCCGCCGATCGCCGTGCCGCTCGCCACCCATACCGGCTGGAACGTCTACCGCGCGCAACCGGACGAGTTGGCCGATCGCGACGGCTCGCGGATCGCGTTTGCCGCCACCCGCGCCGAGCGCGATGCAGCCGACGATCCGCGCCCCTCGCTCGCCGAACGCTATGGCAGCCGCGCGGCCTATGTCGCGAAGGTGCGCGAGGCGGCCGCGGCGCTGGTCGCCGAGCGGCTGCTGCTGCCGGCCGATGCCGAGGCGTTTGTCCGGGCGGCAGAGCAATGTGACGGGTTCTGACCGCGCCGGTAGCGCTTGCCGCGGCGCCGATCTCGGAGCAGCATCACGCGAGGCGCAACGGCGCCGCTGAGCAAAGCAAAGGGAGAGGAAATGCCTGGATTGCGGCTTCGCTGCGCCGCCGCAGCGGCGATTGTGTTCGGGCTGGCGATGGGGTTGGCGATGGCTTCGGCCAGCGCGCAGCTGATGATCGTCGGCAATGACGAAAAGCCCGGCTGGGACGCCAACGGCAAACCGATGCTGCGCCCGCCGGGGCACGACACGGTGTCGATCATCGACATGTCAAAGCCGGCATCGCTGCGGATCGTCGCGACGATCCCGCTGAACAATTCGATCATCGGGCCGCCGACCAACCTCGCGATCACCCCGTCGCGCGACCTCGCGCTGGTCGCCAATTCGGTCGTGCCGTCGGGCACCGGCCCCGAGTACAAGCTGGTCTCCGACGACAAGGTGTACCTCGTCGATCTGACGGCGAGCCCGCCCGCCATCATCGGCTCGGTGACGACCGGCAAGCGGCCCTCGGGCCTGGCGATCGCGCCCAACGGCAAGCTCGCGCTGGTGTCCAACCGCGACGACGGCACGGTTTCGGTGCTGTCGATCGCCGGCAAGGAGGTCAAGGTCGTCGGCACCGTGACGGTCGGCGCCGCCGCCGATTCGGTGTCGGCGGTGGCGATCAGCCCGGACGGCAAGCGCGCGCTGGTCGCCAAGGCGGCGGCCAACAAGATCGCCCTATTGTCGATCGACGGCGACAAGGTGACCTACGACAAGCGCGACCTGCCGGTCGGCATCTATCCCTACAACGTCGTCATCAGCCCGAACGGCAAGCTCGCCCTGACCGCGGACAATGGCAACCACGGAACCTCCGACGGCAATGCCGATACGGTCAGCGTCATCGACCTGACGGCCAACCCGGTCCGGGTGATCGACCACATCACAGTCGGCGATTCCCCCGAGGGGCTCGCCTTCAGCCCCAAAGGTGATGTCGCCGTCGCGATCGAGGCGCGCGGCTCGAATTATCCGAAAGGCACCTGGTTCTATCATCACGACGGCGCGGCCTTCGTGCTCAAGATCGACGGCACGAAGGTCACCCCGATCGGCGAGGCGCCGGTCGGCGCTTTCCCCGAGGGCGCCGCGTTCAGCGCCGACGGCAGCTATCTCTATGTCGGCAATTTCATCGACCAGAATCTGTCGGTCATGACGGTCGCGGGCGATAAGCTGACCGACGCGGGCCACTTCAAACTGCCCGGCCACCCCGCCTCGATGCGCGGCGGCCCGCAATAGCGCGCGGTTGCCGCCTCGATCGGAGCACGATCCTGACCTGACCGTTCACCCCTTAATTCGTCATCCCCGGGCTTGTCCCGGGGATACACGTCTTGATCCCGCGTCTTGATCCCGCGTCTTGATCCACCGGGATGGCCGGGACAAGCCCGGCCATGACGCGTCAGGACCGCGCCGGTTCCCGAAGGCGGCCGCCGCGGATCAGGCGGTCAGCACTTCCAGCACGTGGCCGTTCGGGTCCTCGAAATAGACGCCGCGACCGCCGCGCCGGGTGTTGATCTGCATGTCGGCGCGCGAGCGCGGCCCGCTGCCGTAAGGGATGCGCTCTGCCTTGACCCGGTCAAAGATCGCGTCGAAATCCGCCTCGCTGATCTTGAAGGCGTAATGGTGCGATTGGAAATCGCCGCGCTCGTCGAAATCGAGGGTCAGCGCCTCGTTGACCTGGACCGGCGCGAAATGCGAATGCGGCCCCTTGTATTCGAGACCGAAGATCCGGGCGAAGAACTGCGCCGAAGCGACTTTGTCATGCGCCGGAACGATCGTGTGGTCGAGAACGATAGCCATGGCTCCCTCCTGCGGTGCTCGGGCAAGAGATGGGGTGCGGGCGGCCGCGGCAACAGATTATCGCGACGCCGACGGCAAGGATACTGCCGTTTCGCTGATGCGCGCCGTTGCCGGCTGGTTCCCCGGCAGGTTATTCACCGCTAACGGCGACATCATGAGGCTTCCCGGCATGCCCCGACGCTTTCTTGGCAGACAGACGAATCCGACCGGGCTGGCGGGGGCGGGCGCATGAGGGTCGGTATCGTCTCAGACATCCACTGCAACGCCGCCGGGCTGGCGCGGGGCCTGGCGCTGATGGGAGATGTCGGGGAGCTGATCTGCCTCGGCGACAGCATCTATGAATACCGGTTTTCCAACGAGGTCGTGCGGCTGTTGCGAGAGCGCGGCGCGCAGGTGATCGTCGGCAACCACGAAGAATATTTCTTCGGCCCGCAAGGCGCCCGCGCCCGCGCCCGCGACGGCATCGACCCGGCATTGGCCGCGTGGCTCGCCGGGCAGCCGCATCGCCGGGCCTTGACGATCGGCGGCAAGCGCCTCCTTTTGGTGCATTCGACGCCATGGGAGCCGCGCGGTACCTATGTTTTTCCGGCAAGCCCGCTGCTCGACCGCTTTGCCGAAGCTGACGCGGATTTCGTGCTGTACGGCCACACCCACCACCAGCTCGTGCATCGCGCCGGCCGGTTATTGGTGATCAACCCCGGTTCGACCGGCGATGCGCGCGACCCGCGCAACGGCGGCCAGTTGAGCTGCGCCGTCCTCGACACGGCGAGCGACGCGGTCGAGATGATCGATTTTCCCGACCCGCAGCGCGAATATGAGTGAACATGCCAGGGGACATGCCAGGGGACATGCCAGACCGCTATTTCGAGGACTACAAGCCGGGCGCGGTCTTTACCGCAGGGACGATCGCGGTCAGCGAGGCCGCGATCATCGAATTTGCCGGCAAATTCGACCCGCAGGCGATGCACACCGACCCGGCGGCGGCGGCGCGCGGCCATTTCGGCGGCCTCATCGCCAGCGGCTGGCACACCGCGTCGTTGATGATGCGGCTGTTCACCGACCATTTCCTGTCGCCGGTCTCGAGCCTCGCCTCGCCCGGGATCGACGAATTGCGCTGGCTGAAGCCGGTGCGGCCGGGCGACGCGTTGAGCCTGCGCGTCACGATCCTCGACGCGCGCCCGTCACGCAGCCGGCCCGAGCAGGGCGTCATCCGCAGCTTCGTCGAGGTGCTGAACCAGGCGGGCGAGGTGGTGATGAGCCTCAAGCCGATCAGCCTGATCCGCCGCCGGCCGCAGGAGGGCGCCGGATCGCTCAGCCTTTGACGATCAGCGCATCGACGACGGTCAGGCCCTCGCCGGCGGGATGGACGATGACCGGGTTGAGGTCGATCTCGGCAACGGTCTCGGCGTGGTCGGCGGCAAAGCGCGACAGCGCGACCATCAGCTGCGCCAGCGCCGCCTTGTCGGCCGGCTGTTCGCCGCGCACGCCGTCGAGCATCGCCGCGCCCTTGAGCTGATCGAGCAAGGCCAGCGCCTCCTCGCTCGCGATCGGCACCGGGGCAAAGGCGACGTCGCGCAACACCTCGACATGGATGCCGCCGAGCCCGACCATCAACAGGGGGCCGAAATCCGGGTCGCGCGTCACCCCGAGGATCATCTCGACGCCGCGCCGCGCCATCGCCTGCACCAGGACGCCCTCGACCGGCGCGCCCGGATGGGCCGCCAGCGCCCGCTCCAGGACGCCGCGATAGCCCTCGCGCACCGCCGCCTCGCCGGCGAGGCCGAGCCGCACCGCGCCCGCTTCGGTCTTGTGCAGGATGGCGGGCGACTGGACCTTGAGCGCCACCGCGCCGCCGATGCGCGCCGCCGCCGCGACCGCCTCAGCTTCGCTCGCGGCCAGCGCCTCGGGCGGCATTGGCACGCCATAGCGGGCCAGGAGCGCCTTGGAGGCAATTTCGGTCAGGACCGGCCCAGACCGCGCCAGCGCCCGAGCGACCTCCTCGCGCGGCAGCGGCGGCGGTGCCGGCGACGCCGCGCGGCGCGCCAGATGCTGCTGGAAGGCGCCGTAATCGACCAGCGCACGGATCGCGCGGGCGCAGCTCGGCATCGCCGTGTAGCACGGGATGCCGGACCCGGCGAAGGCGCTGATCGCCACCGGCGTCGCGGTCGTGTAGGTCGAAAGCAGGATCGGCTGGTCGGTCGTGGCGGTGATGCCGGCCAGTTCCGCGGCGACCGCCTTGGCGCGGGTCTCGTTGGCGAGCGAGCCGATCAGGAGGATCGTATCGATCCGCTCGCTCGCCCGCACGATCTCGACGAGCCTTGCATAGCCGACCTCGCCGATCGCCTGCGCGGTTGCGTCGATCGGGTTCTGCGCCGAGCCGTAGGACGGTAGCAGCGCCATGATCTGGCGCTGGATGTCCTCTTCCAGCACCGGCAGTTCGAGGCCGTGCGCCGACAGGATGTCGGCCATCCACACCGCGCTGCCACCGGACCCCGTAATGATCGCGACCCGGTTGCCCTTTGGCAGCTTGCAGTAGGCAAACGCGGTGGCGACGTCGACCATGTGGTCGAGGTCCTCGCCGCGAATGATGCCGTGATGCCGGAAGATCGCGTCGTCGGCCGCGCCGGCGTGCGCCAAGGCCCCGGTATGCGAGGCGGCGGCGCGGCGCCCGGCGTCGGAGCGCCCGACCTTGGCGACGATCAGCGGCTTGCCGGCAGCGGCCGCCTTGTCGGCGACGGCGCGGAAGCGGGCGGGATCGCGGATGCCTTCGAGATAGCACAGGAAAATGTCGGCGCCGCCGGCATCGAGCACCCAATCGACATAATCGTGCGCTTCCAAAACGGTCTGGTTGCCGGCGCTGACCTGGTAGGTGAAGTTGAGCTGGCGGTCGCGGCCGCGCGAGAGGAAGGCAAAGGTGAGCGCCCCCGACTGGCAGCTGACCGCGATCGGCCGGGCCCGGCTGCCTTCGGACAGCAGCTTTTGCTGCGGGTCGTGGAACACCGGGCTGAAGGTCGCGACGAGCGGCCGCAGCGGGTTGACCAGCCCTTCCGAATTGGGGCCGGCGATGACCATGCCGGTGCGCTCGGCGATGGCCTGCAAGGCGATGTCGCGTTTCGCCGCCGCTTCGCTCTTCTCCTCGGCGAAACCCGAGCTGATGATGACCGCGGCCGGGATGCCGCGCGCGCCGCATTGCTCGATCGCCGAGACGACATGCGCCGCCGGCACCAGGATGATGGCGAGATCGGGCGCCTCCGGCAATTCGCCGATCGTCGCGTAGGCCCTGTGCCCGAGGACTTCGCGCTGGCTGCGCGTCACCGGGTAGAGGCGGCCGTCGTAGCCGTGCCCGACCAGCTGCCTGGTCAACCGGCCGCGCAGCGAATCGTCGCCGGCGGCGCCGACAATGGCGATGCTGTCCGGCGAGAGAAGGGGTTTGAGATCGGGCATTACACGCTCTTTTTCCAAAAGCTCAAGCGGCGGGGCGTTCCTGTGCCTCGCCCATGGCGTCCGCCGCGTCCGGCTGCTGCAGCCAGCGCGCCAGCCAGCCGGCGATCACCGCGCCGATGATCGGTGCGACCCAGAACAGCCACAGCTGCGCCACATGGCCGCCGCCGGCAAACAGCGCCGGCCCGGTGCTGCGTGCCGGATTGACCGAGGTGTTGGTGACCGGGATCGACACCAGATGGATCAGCGTCAGGCAGAGGCCGATCGCCACCCCGGCAAACCCGGCCGGCGCCCGCTTCGCCGTCGCGCCGATGATGACGAAGAGGAAAAAGAACGTCATCACCACTTCGGTGATGAAGCAGGCGCCGAGGCCGTATTTGCCGGGGCTGAGATCGCCGTAGCCGTTGGCGGCGAAGCCGTCGGGGACCCAGCCCGGCTTGCCGGATGCGATGACCCACAAGACCGCGGCGGCGAGAATGGCGCCGATCACCTGGGCGAGGATGTAGGGAATGACCGAGCGGGCCTCGCAGCGCCCGGCGGCCCACAGCCCGCAGGTCACCGCCGGGTTGAAATGCCCGCCCGAGATGTGGCCGACCGCATAGATCATCGTCATGACCGTCAGCCCGAAGGCGAACGCGACCCCGAGAAAGCCGATCCCCAACCCCGGGAACCCGGCGGCCAGCACGGCCGCGCCGCAGCCGCCCAACACCAGCCAGAACGTGCCAAACAATTCCGCCACCGCCGGACGGATCAAGTCACCGCTCATCGCATCCTCCCCCTGATGGTCCGAGTTAGACACTCAAACCAACTGTCCCTCCGAATCCAGCCGTCATTCCGGGGGCCGAGCACAGCGAGGCAACCCGGAATCCAGGCACACAGGCCAGTGTTCATGGATTCCGGGTTCGCCGCGGCGCGGCGCCCCGGAATGACGGCGTTGGGATCTTTTGTCGGAATTCATCCATGAGGCTTGATTAGCGTCTTGCATTGGGTGTTAGCGCAGCCCCAGTCCCCGCGCGATGATGCCGCGCAGGACCTCGCGGGTGCCGCCCTGGATCGTCAGCTTGGG
>DATLRS010000028.1:0-19125 GCA_035534535.1 Allostellaceae bacterium
ATCCTCGGGCGTGTGCAGCGGCGGCCCGGCCTCCAATAGCCGCGGGCTGCACGCCGGGAAAACCTCGTTCTTCAGCAGCAACTCGACCTCGATCCCTGGATAGCGCCCGCTGCCATAGCGGATCGCGAGGTCGAAATCGCCACGCGTCAGATCGACGATTTCGTCGGATGTCGAGATCCGCACGTCGATCTCGGGCGATTGCGCCTGAAACCGGTGCAGCCGCAGCACCAGCCACTTGGCGGCGATCGACGGCGAGGCGGTGACGGTCAGTGTCCCAGTGTCGTTGTGCGCCCGCAGGCGGCGCACCGAGGCGAGGATGCCGGCAAAGGCATCCGACAGGCCGGGCAGCAGCAGGCGGGCGGAGGCAGTCAACTCGATCGCGCGGCTGCGGCGATGAAACAGGCCGACCCCGAGATCGGCTTCGAGGGCGTGGATCTGGTGGCTGATCGCCGCCGGCGTGACGTTGAGCTCCTGCGCGGCTTTGCTGAAGCTCCGCAGGCGCGCGGCAGCCTCGAAAGCGCGCAGCGCGCTGAGCGGCGGCAGATGGCCATTCATTTCAGATGAGCTTTTCTAACCTGGACGCTGAGAAACTCTCGTTTGTCCGAGGATGCTGGAAGGCCCAATTTCCTGCAAGACGCTTCCCGGCAAATCGATCTTCGCGCCGGGGTGTTTTAGGAGATCTCATATGACAGCAATCCATCTGCACCCTGCCCGCGCCGCGTGGCCGGGTCAGCTTCGGCGGCATGCCGGGCTCGATGCGCTGAGCGACGCCACGGGCTGGGTGCTCGACACCGTGCGCTTGTGGCACCGGCGCCGGCGCGAGCGCGACCAACTCGCCGGCCTCGACCGGCGCATGCTCGCCGATATCGGGCTGACCCGCTGCGACGCCGAATTCCTGATCAACAAGCCGTTCTGGAGGGAATAATGAACACGACCCTGAGCCACAAGACGACCCCGCCGGCAGCCGGCGGCGTGCGCCGCGCGCTGCGGGCGCTCTCGGCGATGGCCTTTGCCGCGGTAGACCGGCTAACATTGCCGATGCGCGATGTGCCGCCGGAATCGTTCCGCTTTCCGCCGTTCTGAACAGGCCTTTCCCGAGGAGGAGACACGAATGAGCAATCTCGATCGCCTGCCCTATGTCGAGGCCGAATTGAACTATCTCGCGCCAATCGGCGAGCGCCCGCGCTATTACGCCTATGAGCCGCAGCCGGGCGAGCCCGGCTCCAACATGGCCAATGACGTGCACCGCGTGCACATCCACGATTTGCGCCCGATCAGCGCCGAGCTCGATCTCGACGTGCAGGGCTTCGCGCTGGTCGAGCAGCGCAGCGCGGTGCGCGATTTCTGGGACGATGACGAGGTCCGCCGGGTCTATTACCCCGAGGCCGAACAGTTCCTCAAGGCCGAGACCGGCGCCAGCCGCGTCTTCATCTTCGACCATCTGCAGCGCCGCCGGGTGCCCGGCCAGGTCGACCGCGCGCGCGGCGGCCCGCGCCAGCCGGCGACGCGGGTGCATGTCGACCACACCGCACGCTCCGGGCCGCAGCGGGTGCGCGACCTGATGGGTGACGAGGCCGAGGAATTGCTGCGCGGCCGCGTTCAGGTGATCAATCTGTGGCGCCCGATCCGCGGGCCGCTGCGCGATGCGCCGCTCGCCGTCTGCGATTCCCGCACCGTCGCCGCCGATGACCTCGTGCCGTCGGATCTGGTCTATCGCGACCGGGTCGGCGAGACCTACTCGGTGCGCTACAACCCGGCGCATCGCTGGTTCTACGCGCCGCAGATGCGACCCGACGAGGCGCTGTTGCTGAAGATCGCCGATACCAAAACCGACATCCCGGCGCGCTTCATGCCGCATACCTCGTTCACCGACCCGACGACGCCGCCCGACGCCTTCCCGCGCGAAAGCATCGAGCTGCGCAGCCTGGTGTTCCACCCAGCCGGCTGAGCATTTTCCGCGTCAGGGCGGGCTTGTCCCACAACAAGCCCGGCCTGACGCTTCTCTAGACCAGATTTCGGTCAAATTGATCGCCTCTCAATTCGTCATCCCCGGGCTTGTCCCGGGGATCTACGTGGATGGCCGGGACGAGCCCGGCCATGACGAAGGAGGAGATGATTCAACGTGAGCGAAACTTGCTTCTAGCGGGCGGCGAACCGGCGGTGCAGAAAGTCGCGGACGTCCGCGGCGCAGCGGTCGGGGACCGCATCGCAGATATTGTGCGGCAGCCCGTCATAGACCCGGAACTCAACATCGGCGAGGGTGCGGAACGGCTGGTAATTGGCAAGCGTGCCGACCGTCTCGCGGCCGGGGACGACCACCAGCGTCGGACAGGCGATGCGTCCGACCTCGGCGCTCCAGTCGTAGCTCGCCATCAAAAGCACGAACCGGCCGATAAAGCCCGGGTCGTTCTTTGCCGCCTCGTCGAGAAACCAGCTGACGAGACCCGGATCGACATCGTCCGGCAGCCGGTCGGCGATCGTCGCGGCGAGAAAGCCGCGCAGCCCCTTCGCGGCGATCTGCGGGATCCAACTCGGCGCCTGGCTGTTCTTTAACCCCGGGGTCGACCCGAACAGCGCGAGGCTGCAGACGCGCTCGGGTCGCGTCATCGCCAATTGCTGGCCGAGATAGCCGCCCGCCGAATTGCCGACGACATGCACGCTCGGGCAGCCGAGATGGTCGAGCAGTTCGGCGACATCGCGGACCAGCCGGTCGAGCGACAGCGGCGGCTCGGCCGGCGGCACCGGCGAGTCGCCATGGCCGCGCAGGTCGAGCCGCACCACCCGATACTCGCGACACAGATGCGGGACCCAACCGAAATAGCGCCGCGCGCTGCCCATCGCCGCATGCAGTAGGAGCACCGTCGGCGCCGGCCGCCAAGGATCGGTGAAATCGTCGATGTAATAGGCGAGCGGCAGCCCGTCGCTGGTCGCGAAACGCCCAGCTTCGCTCATTGTGCCGCGGTCGCCTGCACCGGGTCGAGCGTCGCCAGGAACTCGATCAGATAAGGCTTCCACACCTTCCCGAAGAAATGGGTGAAATGGCCGTGCGTGTCCGGGCCGGCCGGGATCAGCACATAGCGGCCGTATTTGACCCGCTTCATGGCGCGCTCGACGGTGCCGAGCTCGGACGGGTTGGCATGATCCTCTTCGGTGTTGATCAGCATGACCTTGGCCGCGATCTTGTCGAGATCGGGCTCCGGGTTGTAGTCGCGGATCGCCTCGATCGCCCACAGCGAATCATTGGCGTCGCCCTTCGCCGCCTCGGCGAGGCGTTTCTCGTAAAGGGCGTCGGCGGCGGCCAGAGTCGGGGCCATCTCCTGGATGCGCGTCGGGCTTTCGACGCCGAAATTGCCGGCCGCGCTGTAGATGTAATGGGACGGGTTCTTGTCGTAGAAGCCGCCCTGCCAGTCGGGGTCGTGGCGGATCGCCTCGGCGGCGGCGCGCCGGCCGAGCCAGTTGCGGCCGCTGATCTCGATGGGCTGGCACGACAACGGCACCACCCCATCCATCAGGTCGGGATACATCTCGGCCCACATCCAGGCGTGCATGCCGCCCATCGAGCTGCCGATCACCAGCCGCAAATGACCGACGCCGAGGCCCTCGGTGATCAGCCGGTAGCCCGAATCGACCATGTCGCGATAGCGGTAATGCGGGAAGTTGCCCCGCAGACCGTCCGACGGCTTGCTCGACCCGCCGCGCCCGATCGCATCCTGC
Source organism: Allostellaceae bacterium (assembly GCA_035534535.1). Lineage (GTDB taxonomy): Bacteria > Pseudomonadota > Alphaproteobacteria > ATCC43930 > CGMCC-115725 > DATARH01. The sequence goes on from DATLRS010000028.1 coordinate 3,715, forward strand.
ATGATGATGAAATAATGCCGCGCGTCGAGCGGCTGGCCGGGCCCGAACAATTCGTCGGCGAGCGCGGGGCGCAGCCAGTTCGCGCCGGTCCCGGTATTGCCCTGCAGCAGCAGGACGCCGTTGACGATCTTCCCGGCCGCGTTGCGCCGCGCCTCGCCCATCGTGCGGTAATGCAGCCTGAGTTCCGGCAGCACCTCGCCGCTCGCGAACCGGTAGTCCTTGATGACGAAATCGGTTTCCTGGTAGTTCGGCCAGCGGGTTGCGGGGTCATTCGTCGGCATCGGCACAACTCCTCTCGCGGCAATCAGCGCTATATATGATAGAAGCTGCCGGGTGGCAAAATCGATACCTCGACCCTCGATCCTCGACGATTTCGAACCCCTCGGGGCATTTGATGGCGAGAGGCGTTGGCGGAGCGATGGCGGCAAGCGACTGTACACCTGGGATTCGTTGCACGGCGAGGTCGAGGTGTTTAACGCTAGGGGGAAGCATCTGGGTGCGCTCGACGCGGTGACAGGCGCCTTGGTCAAGCCAGCCGTCCCCGGGAGGACGATCGATGTCTAAGCTCAGAAATTTTGTCGATCTCTGCCTAGCAGGGAACGTCCTGTTGGAAGAGATAGACGACTTTGTCGATCACTGGCACGAGGCTCCCGAGGGAGCGGAGCTGCATGATTATCTGGGAATGACGGAGGAGGAATATTCCCTTTGGCTACGGGTGCCCGATTCGCTGCCGTATATAATAAAGGCCCGACATGACGGGGGGCCGTTAACGAATGCGGTAGTAAACGCTTATCAAGACATGCGACTTGCTGCGCGCTCGAACGATCAGTCCAAAATCACGCGACTTCAAAAATGGCTCGAGTCGAAGGGCGAGTTAAATTGACCTTCGATCCCGAAGTTAATCTGGCACAGCGGCTATGCCTGCGCCTGGGGTTGAACCCCCCGGTCGATGTTGAGGGCCTTGTTAGGCGGTATGCAGATTTGACAGCAGCGAGATTCCCCATGGATGTCGATGTCGATGGGATATGTCTCGATCTCAAAATCCCGTGTAAGCGGCCGAGGGTCATCATAAATTCGCGCAAACCGAAAAATCGCGTCCGGTTTACGCTGGCCCATGAGCTGGGACACATACTTATCCCGTGGCACATGGGATCAATAGTAGATGAAACCGACGTTGACGAGAATTGCATTGATGATTATTGGCAGATTGAGAATGAGGCTAATCGCTTTGCTTCAGAACTTCTGATGCCCGAAGTCTGGGTGAAGGGGCAGCTACAAGCAGCATCCAATCCGCTGGTAGCGCTTTATAACGTGACGGAACAGGCGATCGTATCAGTTCAAGCGGCCACTATAAAGATCATGAATATGCTTCCAGAGGGACAAATCATAGTTCAATTAGATGGCGGGTTCGTCATTTCTTCGATGAGATCGCCTGGTACACTTGCGAGCGCTCCACCGGTTGGAACTCAAGTTGACTCTGATGCTATATTCCCATGGGCGTATCGATGGAAGCTAGGAATGCGCGGCCGACGCTTCGTCTGGTGGACTTTCCCGGCCGACGTGCCTCTGCCGGCGATACAAACAGCTAAGGAGTGGCGCGAGATTCTCGATCAAATGTTAATTGATTTGGCGCCCCCTGAGATCCAACAGTTCAAAGCCACTTTGAATGGAATAATCGCATTTGCTAACGGAAGTGTTCGTAAAAATCGGACGGAAGGCGCAATTCTTAGTGCTTGCCTTCAGCGCTTGCACAGTAACTCAACGGATAATTTATATCTTGAAGCATTCCTCGCTCACGACCTGTTTGATGAATTTATCGTTGCCAGAATCCGAGATTTTCTGAACTGATATCAGCGCAAGGCATTAATCTGCGTTTTGTGTCATTTAGCTGCATTCCTGCTGAGCACCGGGGCGTACGCACAGACCGCATTGCCGTGCCGGCCGTTCACCCAGGATGATCCGGGGCGAGCTGCAGCCAGGCCAAACCGCTGTTTCGCACCGGCATACCGGGGTAAACTCGGGCCTTCAGGTCAGCGGCGCTCCATCCCGGGGACATCACAGCGATGGGCTACAAGGTGATGCAGATTGAAGCATCCAACAATTGTTCGCTGACCTGTGTTTACTGCCCGCACCCGAACCAGCTTCGGCCAAAGGGCGACATGAGCATGGAGACATTCATAAAATGCATGGATCTGGTAGAACATTCCGACAACCCGACGCATCGAGACGGCCGCAAGTTCGTGTGGTTGAACCATTTTGGCGAGCCGCTCCTTAACCCGATGCTTCCGGAATTTATTCGCTATGCGACATCGCGCGGGATCAAGGTATCGTTTGCTTCGAATGGCATCGCCGAAGACGGCCGGCTTTTCCCCCGCAGCGTCTGGCAGAATTTGGCCGATCTAGGGCTGCAGGAGGTTGAGTTGTCGGCCCATAAGAGAAGCGAAAGGGCGTTGCGCGAGCATATCGGCGATATTGTTAAAGTGCGGGCGGTGTGGACACCGCAAAAGGAAAATTTTCATGACTGGGCCGGACAAGTCGATATGTCGAGGTTCAAATTGGACAATAGAGAGATTCCGAAAACTCGATGCGATTACGCGAGCAATAACATGTTTGTCGTGACGTGGGACGGCCGATTGGCGGCGTGCTGCTACGATTCGGAAGGGCGGGTTGGATTGTCGATCGACGACGTGCTGCGAGACGGCTTCAGATTTCGGGAGATCTCGCTGTGTCCGGCCTGTCGGCTGGGTCGGGGCGATGCGAACTGGCTGGCCGACGCTTGAGGCGGCGGATGTCCGGACGCGGCCCGGTCGGCACTGCCCTGATCGTCGCTGCACTGCTGGTGATCCTCCGGTTCGCGGCTCCGGCAGCGGGGCAAACCGCCCTGCCGTGCGCCCCTTTCACGCAGCAGCCGCTGGCCGCGCCGGCGCCGCGCGAGGCGGGCGCTGCGGTGCGGCGGTTCGAACTGATCAACCGCCGGGTCAAGAGCCTGCCGCACCGCATCCTCTTTCTGGGCGACTCGATAACCGAGCGGTTCGACCCGGAGGTCTGGCGGCGGAACATGATGCCGCGCGGCGTCTTGAATGCCGGGGTCAACGGCGACCGCACCGAGCATCTGCTGTGGCGCCTCGAACACGGCAATCTCGCCGGGCCACCGCCGGCGGGGATCGTGCTGCTGATCGGCACCAACGACTTGACGAACGGCGGCCACGGCCGCTCGCCGGCGGTCGCGGCCGAGGGTATCCGCGCCGATCTCGGGTATCTGCGCCGGCATCTGCCGGCTGCCCGCATCCTCTTGCTGGGGCTGTGGCCGCGCGGCGCCGCGCCGGCCGACCGCCTGCGCCGCGCGACGGTTGCGGTCAACCGGCTGATCCAGACCTGTGGCGACGACCGCGCCATCGTCTATGCCGATATCGGCGATGTCCTGCTCGATCCGGCGGGCCGGCTGACCCGAGCGATCTCGGCTGACCTCCTGCATTTCAGCCGGCGCGGCTACGAGCGGCTGGCGCCGCTGCTCGACGCGCTGCTCGACCGCCGCCTCGCCGGGCGCTGAGGCCTGCGACGGTTGCGCGGTTGCTTTGCCGGTGCGAGCGACTATGCTGCGCCGCCTTCCGCCGCCCGGCGGCCAGGGCGACGCCCGTTGAGGTGAGAGGAAAATGGCGCACGGTTTTCATTTTTTCATGAACCCGGGACCGACCAACATCCCGGACCGCGTCCTGCGGGCGATCGATCGCGGCGCCATCGATTTCAACGGCGCCGAATTCCGCACCATTTCCGATGAATGCTTCGCCGGCCTCAAACGCGTCTTCAAGACCAAGGAGACGATCCTGGCCTACGCCGCCACCGGGCACGGCGCGTGGGAAGCGGCGCTGGTCAACCTGTTCTCGCCGGGCGACAAGGTGCTGGTCGTCGAGAGCGGCTTCTTTTCGCTGAACTGGGGGATGCGCGGCGAAGCCTTCGGGCTGGAGGTCGAGACCCTGGCCAATGACTGGCGCCGCCCGGCCGACCCGGCGCGCCTCGAAGCGCGGCTGCGCGACGATCGCGAGCATCGCATCAAGGCGGTGCTGGTGGTGCATTGCGAAACCTCGACCGGCGTCGTCAACCCGATCGCCGCACTGCGCCGCGCAATCGACGCCGCGCGCCACCCGGCATTGCTGCTGGTCGACACGATCTCCTCGCTGGCCTGCATCGATTTCCGCACCGACGAGTGGGGCGTCGACGTCGTCGTCGCCGGCTCGCAGAAGGGGCTGATGCTGCCGACCGGGATGGCTTTCACCGCCGTCAGCGCCAAGGCCTTGGCGGCCGCTGCGACGGCCAAATTGCCGCGGGTCTATTGGGACTGGAAGCGCCTCCTCGGCGAGGGCAGCCAGGCCTATTGGAACGGCACCGCGCCGGTCCACTTCTTCTATGGCATGCGCGAAGCGCTGCGCATGCTCGACGAGGAGGGGCTCGACAACGTCTTCGCCCGCCATCACCGCCTCGCCGAGGCGACCCGCCGCGCGGTGCGCGCCTGGCGCCGCAACGACGGGCCGGAAATCTACGCCAGCGAGCCGGGGGCGCAGTCGAACTCGGTGACCGCGGTGCTGTTGCCCGAGGGGGTTGACGCCGACCGGGTGCGGCAAACCTGTTTCGACAAGTTCAACGTGTCGCTGGGCGGCGGGCTCGATCGGCTCAAGGGCCGGGTGTTTCGCATCGGCCATCTGGGCGACCTTAACGAGCCGATGGTGCTGGGCTCGATCGCCGCGATCGAGATGGCGCTGGAGCTTACCGGCGTGCCGCACGGCGCCGGCGGCGTCACCGCGGCGATGGAATACCTCGCCGCCGAAGCGTAGGCGGCCAGGGCCGGATTGCAGCACCGCCGCCGCGCCGCTATATACCCCGCGCCGGCAGGCGGCTTACTCGAAGGGTTGCGCGATGAAGGACGGCATCCACCCCGACTACCATGAGATCACCGTCGTGATGACCGACGGCACGACCTACTTGACGCGCTCGACCTACGGCAAACCCGGCGACACGCTGCGGCTCGAGATCGATCCGAAATCGCACCCCGCATGGACCGGCGGTCAGCAGCGGCTGCTCGATACCGGCGGCCAACTGGCTCGCTTCAACCGGCGCTTCCAGGGCTTCGGCCCGAAGAGCTGAGGGTCTGCGCCGCTTGGCACTCGCGTCGTCGAGTGCCAAGATCCTCTTGAATGCCGCCTCCGGGCAACTATCTCCATGATGTGCGATCGCCGATAACGGGGTCGCACACACCGAACCGGCATCCCGGCCCGAGGGCGAGTGCCGTAACCCATGTTGCTCACTGGAGGATATGGTCATGGATCGTTTCGACTTCTCACCGCTGTTCCGTTCGACGATCGGCTTTGATCGGCTGGCCCGCATGGTCGATTCCGCGGCCCGGGTCGACGCTGGCGCGCTCTCCTACCCGCCTTACGACATCGAGAAGACCGGCGAGGATTCCTATCGCCTGACGATGGCGGTGGCCGGGTTCGCGCAGAGCGAACTCGACATCACGGTGCACGAAAACACGCTGATCGTGACCGGCAAGGCCGCGCAGGAAGACGGCAACGGCCGCTACCTGCATCACGGCATCGCCCGGCGCGCGTTCGAGCGGCGCTTCAGCCTCGCCGATCACCTCAAGGTCGCCGGCGCGAGCCTCGACAACGGCCTCTTGCATGTCGATCTGGTGCGCGAGGTGCCCGAGGCGATGAAGCCGCGCACGATCAAGATCGCGAGCGGCGAGCCCGTTCCGGCGCAGGTCACCGAGCAGAAACAGGCGGCCTGATCGGCCTGATCGGCTCGCCTCAACCGCGGCATCCGACGCGAAACGCCCCCGGAAGTTTCCGGGGGCGTTTTGTTTGGTGCGGCGCCGCTGCGATGGCGGGTTGGACCACTCGGCGGTGAAAGTCCTCTGGCCCGGCCGCTACCGGCGGCGCTGCTGCACCAGCACGCCTTCGCGGGCCAGGGCGGCGATCTCCGCCTCGGAGAAGCCGCGCGCGCGGAGCACCTCCTCACCATGCTCGTTGAAGCGCGGCGGCGCACTCCTTGTGCCGCCGGGCGTGCGCGAGAGCTTGATCGGCGTGCCGAGGCCGCGATAAGCGCCGAGTTCGGTTACCATCTTGCGGTGCGCGGTATGGGCAGCTTCCATCGCCTCATCGACGTAGAGCACCGGCCCGGCGGGCAGGCCGGCCGCCAGCAGGCGCTGGGTCAACTCATGCCCGTCCTCATCGGCAAAGCGCGTATTCAAGGCATCGGCCAGCGCGTCGCGATTGACGACGCGGGCGCCGTTGGTCGCAAAGCGCTGATCGCTTGCCATCTCGGGCATGCCGAGCAACTCGCAGAACTTGCGGAAGGCGGGGTCGTTGCCGGCAGCGACGAAGATCTCGCAGGTCCGGGTCTGGAACTTGGAATAGGGCGCCAGATTGGGATGCGGGTTGCCGGTCGCCTTCGGCCGCCTGCCGCTGAGGAAAAAATTGGCGGCATGCGGATGCAGCAGCGCCATGCCGCAATCATGCAGCGTCATGTCGCAAAATTGTCCCTTGCCGGAACTCTCCCGCTCATGCAGCGCCATCAGGATGGCGATTGCCGAGAAGAGGCCGGTCGCGATGTCGACGATCGGGTTGCCAAGCCGTGTCGGGCCGCTGGACTCGGTGCCGTTGATCGACATCAGCCCGACCATCGCCTGCAGCACCGCGTCATAGCCCGGGAAGCCGCCGAGCGGCCCGTCGGCCCCGAAGCCGGAAACCCGGCAATGAATGAGGCGCGGGAAGCGCTTCGCCAGCACGTCCTCGTAGCCGAGCCCCCATCTCTCCATGCTGCCGGGTTTGAAGTTCTCGACCAGCACGTCGGCACCCTCGAGCAGGCGCAGCAGCACCTGCCTGCCCTGCGGCTTGGCAAGATCGAGGCCGACGCCTTTCTTGTTGCGATTGATGCCGATGAAGTAGCTGGCGTCGCCCGAATCGTCGAACGGCGGGCCCCATTCGCGCGTCTCGTCGCCCTGCGGCGGCTCCAGCTTGATGACGTCGGCGCCGTGATCGGACAGCAGCATGGTGCAGTAGGGGCCGCCCAGCACGCGCGTCAGGTCGATGATCTTGAGCCCGGCCAGGGCGCCGGGACCTTGTGCCAGGGCTTTGCCCTCGGTGATGGGCGAAGCATCGTTCACGCTAACTACTTCCTTCCGAACAGGACGTACAGAATTGCGGTTCGGGGTCGAGCATCGCATCGCTGCCCGCGCCGCACAAGAGTGACGGTTCTGCCCCGCTCGGCGCAGCCGGGCGCGGCGCGCACGCTCTCCACCCTCTCGCCCGGCTCGGCACGGCCTGGCCGGGGTGAAGTGGGAATGGAACCTGGGGTGAATCAGTTTGTGGCGGCGGCCGCGGCAAATTTCGTTGCGGCACGCAGCGGCGCGCCGGAAGATCAAGCACCAAGCGGCGGCCGCTGCCGCATCCCGGGAGGAAAGAGCGATGGCACAGATCGGCACGGGCCCATACAGCTACGAGGTGATCCACGATTTCTTCAAACTGCCGGCGGGCGAAGCGTTCGGGCTGGTCAGCCGGGTGGCGGCCGATGCGCAGGACCGCATCTACGTCTTCCAGCGCAAGGATCCGCCGGTCGTGGTGTTTGACCGCGGCGGCAAGTATCTGGGCGCCTGGGGCTCGGGCGAAGTCACCGACCCGCACGGGCTGAAGATCGTCGGCGACACGGTCTACACAACCGACCGCATCGACTCGGTCGCCAAATCATTCAGCTTGGACGGCAAGCCGCTGTTGGAACTCGGCACGCGCGGGGTTCATTCCGACACCGGCTGCGAAGGCGCGCCCTATCTCGCCGAGCGTGCGGCCGGGCCGTTCAATCATCCGACCGAGATGATGGCCCACCCCAACGGCGACATCTACGTGACCGACGGCTATCGCAACGCCCGGGTGCACCGCTTCACCGGCGACGGCAGGCTCGTCAAATCGTGGGGCGCGCCGGGCCACGGGCCGGGCCAGTTCCACCTGCCGCACTCGATCGCGTTTGACGATGCCGGGCGGCTTTACGTCGCCGACCGCGCCAACAAGCGCATCCAGATCTTCTCGCCGGACGGCGACTATCTTGCAGAATGGACCGGCATGGGCGGCCCCAACGACATCACCCGCGGCCGGGACGGCAATTTCTACATCGCCGAGCAGGAAGACGCCGGCAAGCCTGCCTATGTCTGCGTCCGCGATGGCCAGGGACACGTGCTCGCCCGCCTGGAGAGCCGCCATGTCCATGGCGTCGGGGTCGATTCGAAGGGTGACATCTACGCCGGCCTGACCACCGAGCGCGGCGTCGACAAGTTCGTGCGGCGGGGCTGAGCGTCAGTTGGCGTGACGGCCCGCTGGCGCCGGCGTCAATGGAAATAGCGGCCGGAGTCGATCACGATCGTCTGGCCGGTCATGGTTTCGCTGCGGCACATCGTGACGACCATGTCGGCGCAGTCGTCCTTGTCGGCGGGTTTTTTGAGGAGCGAGGTGGCGGCGGAGTTGGCGATAAACTCGGGCCGCAGGTTGGCGGTCGCGCGGGTGCCTTCGAGCAGGCCCGGCGCGACGCAGTTGACCAGCGTCTCGGGCGCCAGGGCCACCGCCATGCATTTTGTCAGGTGGATGATCCCCGCCTTTGACACCGCATAGGCGATCGACGAGCCGGTCGGTCCCACCCCCGCCACCGAGGCGATGTTGACGATGCGGCCCTGCCCCTGCGCCTTCATGACCGGCGCCACCGCCTTGCTGAGGCGCATCGGCCCGGTCAGGTTGACGGCGATGATCTTATCCCACACTTCCATCGTCAGAGCGTCGAGGTCGGCGAACGGGATCGCCTTGTTGTAGGCGGCGTCGTTGACGAGAATGTCGAGGCGGCCGAACCGCCCGGTGACCTCGCCGACCAGCCCGGCCGCGGCCGCGCCGTCGGTGATGTCGCATTGGCAGGCGGCGGCGTTGACCTGATAGCGCGAGGCGAGATCGCGGGCGACGCCCTCGGCTTCAGCGCGGCTTTGCGCATACATGACCGCGACATGCGCGCCCTCGCGCGCCAGCGCGTGGCAGATGCGTTGCCCGAGCCCGCCATTGCCGCCGGTCACCAGCGCGACCGCACCCCTGAGATCCATCCGCTATTTCCTCACGCCGCTGCGGCCGGCCGGCGACCTTGCAGCACCTCGCGGATCCCCGCAATGATCCGCTTGCGGTCCGGGAAGACCTGGCTTTCCAGGATCGGGCTGTAGGGGATCGGCACCTGCAGCGCACAGACCCGCTTTACCGGCGCTTTGAGGCGCGCGAAGGTCGCCGCATCCTCCGACGCAACGGCGGCAATCTCCGCCGCGAAGCCGGCCGTCGGCCCGGCCTCGTCGGCGATGACGAGCCGGCCGGTTTTCTGCACCGACTTGCGGATCGTCTCATGATCCAGCGGCACCAGCGTGCGCGGATCGACGATCTCGACCGAGATCCCCTCCCGGGCCAGCTCCGCGGCCGCGGCAAGCGCCTCATGCACCAGCCAGGCGAGGGCGACCACGGTGACGTCGCTGCCTTCGCGCTTGACGTCGGCCTTGCCGAAGGGGATCGCGTAGTCCTCCTCGGGCACGGCTCCCTTCTGCGCCATCAGCCGGCTCGACTCGAACGAGATGACCGGGTTGTTGTCGCGGATCGCGGTCTTGAGCAACCCCTTCATGTCGTAGGGCGTCGACGGCAGAAACATCTTGAGGCCGGCGACATTCATGAACATCGAATAGGGCGACTGCGAGTGCTGCGCGGCGACCTGGCCGCCGCCGCCGACCGACGCGCGAAAGAGGATCGGGAAGCTCACCTGGCCGCCGAACATGTAATGGATCTTGGCGGCCTGATTGACGATCTGGTCCATCGCGACAAAGCAGAACGTTACCTGCCGCCAATCGACGATCGGGCGGAAGCCCGACCCGGCCGCGCCGATCGCCATGCCGGTCAGCGCCGCCTCGGTGATCGGCGTCGCCCTGACGCGCTGCTCGCCGAACTCCCGGAGCAGCGGCGCCAGCGCATCGGTCGACATGTAAAAGATCTTGGGGTCGCGCCGCATCTCCTCGGCGATGGCTTCGAGGGCGGCCTCGTTGTACGTCAGCTCTCGCATCGTCCGATCCTCGCATCAGGCCGCAAAGACGTCGTCGGTTGCCTGCTCGGGCAGGGGAAAGGGGCTCGCCTCGGCGAAGGCGATGGCCGCTTCGAGAGCGGCCATGATGTCGCCCTCGATGGACCGCAGCCCGGCATCGTCGAGTTCCCCCTGTTCGCGCAGCTGGCGCTCGAGCAGCCCGATCGGATCCTTGCGCTGCCACGCCGCGACCTCGCCTTTGTCGCGGGGATCGACCTGCCCCCGGCGCTCGGTGTGGCCGCGCCAGCGGTAGGTCTTGCATTCGATGAGAGTGGGGCCGCCGCCGGCGCGCGCCCGATCGACGGCGGCGCTGGCCGCCTGATAGACCGCGAAGATGTCATTGCCATCGACCACCACGCCGGGAATGCCGTAGCCGGCGGCGCGCGCCGCCACATCGGGCAGGGCATGCGTCTTGGCCGCCGCCGTGTTCGCCGCGTACATGTTGTTCTCGCAAATGTAGAGCATCGGCAATTTCCAGGTCGCCGCGATATTGAGGCATTCGTGGAACGGCCCCGCATTCGAGGCGCCGTCGCCGAAAAACGAGACCGCCACGCCGCCCTTGCCTTCCATCTGCGCCGCGAGGCCGGCGCCGGTGACGATCGCGATGCCGCCGGCGACGATGCCGTTGGCGCCGAGCATGCCGATACCGAAATCGGCGATGTGCATCGAGCCGCCCTTGCCTTTGCAGTAGCCGGTCTGGCGCCCGTACAGCTCGGCCATCATGCGCTTGAGGTCGGCGCCCTTGGCGATGCAGTGGCCGTGGCCGCGATGGGTTGAGATGATCCGGTCGCCGCGATCGAGCGCGGTGCAAACGCCGACCGCAACCGCCTCCTCGCCGATGTAGCAATGCACGACGCCGTAGATCTTGCCGGCCAGATAGTCGGCCGAGGCGCGTTCCTCGAAGCGGCGAATGGTGAGCATTTGGCGCAGCATCTGGCGCTGCGTATCCGGCGAAAAATTCATCGGCGTGCTCCCTCAGGGCCGGTCAAGGCACGTCATGATGGGCCAGCGCTCACGGGCTGACAACCGTGAACGCCGGGCGGCGCCCCCACTCGACCGGCCATCGCGCGCAATATGCTCGTATTACGAAGCGATGGAAATTTGGAACACGCATAGGTAATTTCCGAGGCTCGTCCGGGCGTCCCGTTCTTGATACAGACGGAGCCATCGGCCGCCGCACGGCTCGATTTCGCGCTGTGCGCGGCGCGTCGGGCAGAAAGCGAGAGGAATGCATGACAGTTACCCGAAACGCTGTCCGCCCGACCCGGGAAGCCTTTCGCGATGCCGGACGATGAAGAATTCCTGTCGCACGATTCTGCTTGTCGAAGACGACCCCGCAGAGGCCCGCCGGCTGCGCGCGATGCTCAAAGAGGAGGGTTCGCGCGATCTTGAATTGACGCATGTCGGATGCCTGTGCGAGGCGGAGGCGTGGCTGGCGGGGCAGGGGCTGGCCGGACAGCTGGTTGACATCATCCTGCTCGACCTGGGGCTGCCCGACGCGCACGGACTGGAAGCGGTGCGCCGAGGCCATGCCGCGGCGCCCCAGACGCCGCTGGTGGTGCTGACGGACCTGGATGACGAGGCGCTGGGCGCGCAAGCCCTGCGCGAGGGTGCGCAAGACCATCTCGTCAAGCGTCAGATCACGACGCCTCGGCTGGGCCAAACCCTGCGCTACGCCATCGAGCGCAAGGCCATGGAAGAGGCGCTGGTCGTGCAAATGGAACGCGCCCAGGCCACCCTCAACTGCATCGGCGATGCCATTATTTGCACCGACATCGCAGGCAACATCACCTTCATCAACGCCGTCGGAGAAAAACTGACGGGCTGGTCGCGGCAGGAGGCGATCGGCCGACCGATCGCCGAAATCTTCCGCATCCTCGATGCCACCAGCCGCGATGTTACCCCGAACCGGATGGAGATGGCGGTCGCGCAAGACCGCACCGTCTACCTGCCGACAAACTGTGTCCTGATCGCGCGCGACGGATGCGAGATAGCGATCGACGACTCGGCTTCCCCGATCCACGACCGCCACGGCGTGACGACCGGGGCGGTGATCGTCTTCCGCGACGTCAGCGCGGCGCGCACCATGGCGCGGGAGATGGCCCATTCGGCCGAGCATGACTTTCTGACCGGCTTGCCCAATCGCCTGCTGCTGAACGATCGGATCGGCCAGGCGATCGCGCTGGCGCCGCGTCGCCAGAATAAAGTCGCCGTGCTGTTCTTGGACTTGGATGGCTTCAAGCACATCAACGATTCGCTGGGACATCCGGTCGGTGACAAACTGCTGCAATCCATCGCCAAGCGTCTGATCGATTGCGTCCGCGACGCGGACACGGTCAGCCGCCAGGGAGGCGATGAATTTGTCGTGCTGCTCTCCGATGCGAAGCAACGCAAAGATGCCGCAACGACGGCCAAGCGAATCCTGCGAATGGTCGCCAAGCCGCACTGTGTCGACCGGCGAGACCTGCACGTCACGGCGAGCATTGGCGTCAGCCTGTATCCCGATGACGGCCTCGACGCAGCGACGCTGATCAAGAACGCGGACATCGCGATGTACCATGCAAAGGCAAATGGGCGTCGCAACTATCAATTCTTCACGCCAGCGATGAACATCCGTGCCGTCGAGCAGCAAACCATCAAGGAGGGTCTCCAGCGCGCCCTCGAACGGCGCGAATTCGCGCTGCACTACCAGCCGAAGATCGACCTGCACAGCGGCGCCATTACCGGGGCGGAAGCCTTGTTGCGCTGGACGCACCCGAGGCTGGGTGCGATTTCCCCGGCGCGATTCATTCCGGTTGCCGAAGATTGCGGCCTCATTCTGCCGATCGGCGCCTGGGTTTTTCAGGAAGCCGGCGAGCAGGCCCGGGCCTGGGCGGCGGCGGGCCTGCCGCCCACCACCATTGCGCTAAACGTCTCTGCTTTGGAGTTTTACGACGCGAACTTTGCGGCAAACCTGTGCGCACTTCTCGACAGAACGGGATTGGCTCCGCGGTCTGTGGAGATCGAATTGACCGAGAGGGTGCTCATGAGACATTCCGAATCTGCGGCGGTCATCCTTCGGACGCTGCGGGACAGCGGGATGCAGGTGGCGCTCGACGATTTCGGCACCGGTTACTCCAGCCTCGGTTATCTGCGCAAGTTCCCGGTCGATACCCTCAAGATCGACCGATCCTTGGTCCGTCAGATCGGCACCGCCGGAGACGATACCGCGATCGTGACCGCGGTGATCAGCATGGCCCACAGCCTCAACTTGCGGGTCGTTGCGGAGGGCGTGGAAACGCCGGAGGAGGCGGCTTTTCTCCGGGCGCGACAATGCGACGAGGCCCAGGGATATTATTTCAGCCGGCCGTTGCCTGCCGAGCAGTTCACGAAATTGCTCGCAACCGGCATCCCCGCAACGGGCGGCCTGCGCCGCATACGACAAGTTTCCAGCGTCAGCACCGCAATTCGCTCCGGCTATCCGGCCGCCGACAATGTCGGCCAGCCGATGCTCATTAAATAGGATCGCTGCCGGGCGCGACAGGCGGGCGAACGCCGCCGTTACGATTTGAGGAAATCGCGCACCCGCTCGATCTCGTCGATCGCGCCGAATTGCGAGCCGATCAGGATCTCCTCGAAGCCCATCTCTTCGACGCGCTTGATGCGGCGGCGCGCCTCATCCGGCGGGCAGATGAAATTGACCGATGCCAGTTTTGCGAGCTCCGCCGATTGCGGCCGCTCCTGGAGGTCGACCGAGCAATTGGCGAGGACGGCATTGGTGCCGCCGGCCTCGCGATAGATCTTCATGCCGTATTCGAGATCCTCCCAGCTGCTGTACCGGCCGGACGGGGTCCAGCCCTGCGCTTCCTTGGCGCCGTAGGTGATCCAGCGCGGGCTGCGCCAGGCGCCGATCAGGATCGGCGGGCCGCCCTGGCACCCCGGCCATGTCGGCAGCGTGCCGCCGTTGACCGGTTCGCCGTTCCACACCCGGCGCATGATCTCGAGGTCGTTCCTGAACGTGCGGAACCGGTGGTCATAGTCGCAGCCGAGCAGTTCGAAATCGCCGCGCGTCGAGCCGCTGCCGACGCCGAGGATCAGGCGGTTGTCCGACATTGCCTGCAGCGACTGCACCCGATAGGCGAGCTCGATCGGATTGCGCAACGGCAGTTGCAGCACGGCGATCCCCAGCTCGACCCGCCGCGTCACCGCGGCCAGCGCCGTCAGCACCTGGAGCGAATCAATGTTGGGGCGGCGGCCCAGCGAGTCGCCGTTCCAGATGCCGGGAAAGCCGCGCGCTTCGACCTGCCGGCCGAAATCGGTAATGCGATCGATCAACCCGCCATCGACATTCGCCGCCGGGCTGATCCGGATCATCGTGCTGACGCGCATTGTGGCTCCTCCTCGGCCAAGCCTTAGCGGTTACGCGCGGCGCCACATCGGCGGGCGCGCCCGCACCGGGTCGAGCAGCGACCAGTCGCCATCCTCCAGCACATGGCCTTTCGGATAGGGCGCGCGCGGTTCCAGTCCGAGCGACCGCACGACGCGATCGTCGCGGTAATAGCATTGCAGGACAACGCGGGTCAGCGTCGCCACCGCCGCACCACCCGTCTCGCGCAGTTGCAGGCCCGCCGCGTCGCGCCGGGCCGGGGCGAGACTGGCGAGCGGGGCGCCGGCCAGGCGCGCGAGTTCGTCAAGCGCCTGCCGCACCAGGTCCGTGTCGCGGCCAAGGGTTGCCACCATGTCGGCCTGGATCGCCGGATCGTCCGCGCCCGGCACATCGAATTCGGCGCTGGCCGGGATGATGATTGCGGCGATGGCGCGCAGATCGTCGCGTTGCGCCGGGGTGAGGGTGGCTTCGGCGGGCATCGTTTTCCTCAGTCGAACAGGTTGGCCAGGCGTTCTTTGATCTGATCGGCGATGTAGAGCGCGAGAGCCTGGATGGTGGAGGTCGGGTTGACGCCGCCGGAGGTGACGAACAGGCTGCCGTCGACGATGAACAGGTTCTTCACATCGTGCGAGCGGCCCCACTCGTTGATGACCGAGCGCTCGGGGTCGGTGCCCATGCGCGCGGTGCCCAACAGGTGCCAGCCGCCATAGAGAATGGGGCTGTTGACGCAGATGTCGCTCGCCCCCGCCGCCGCGAGGACTTCCTTCGCGCGAGCGATGCCGTGCTCCATCATCCGCGCCGTGTTGTCGCCGATCCGGTAGTCGATGCGCGGCGCCGGGATGCCGTTGGTGTCCTTCAAGACGGGATCGAGCGTGACGCGGTTGTGCTCCTCCGGCAGATCCTCGCAGATCGCC
>DATLRS010000029.1:0-13550 GCA_035534535.1 Allostellaceae bacterium
GGGATCGGCACCGGCCGCTCGATCGCGCCGGTCGCGACGAGGATGCGCCGCGCCGCGACGGTCTCGCTGGCTCCCCCGCTGACCAGCGACAGCAGCGCCGCGGGCGGGCCGGCGGGATCGATGTGCCAGACGGGATCGATATGCCAGACGGTGGTGGCGGGCCGGTAGCGCGCCGCACTGCTGTGCAATGCCGCGACCAACGGCCGTCCGGCCAGATAGTCGGCGCCCAGCGGGGAGGGGTCGGCGGCGCGCGCGCCGCCGCGGTAGATCTGCCCGCCCGGCTCGTCCTGTTCGTCGATGATGAGGGTGTCGAGCCCGAGCTCGGCGGCGAGCGCCGCCGCCGCCATCCCGGCCGGGCCGGCGCCGACGATCGCGAGATCGACAGTCATTCGATCGCCAAGCTGCGGGCGCCGCGCTGGCGGCGGATGCGCATGCCGGGGCGGGCCGCAACCATGCAGCCCTGCCGATTGGGCACGCCGTCGATCTCGGCGAGGCACTCGAAGCAGATCCCCATCATGCAATAGGGTGCGCGCGTGCCGCCATCGGCCGGGTTGTCCCTGATGCTCGCCAGCCCGGCGACGAGCACCGCCGCCGCTGCCGAGGCACCGGCCGGCACCCGCACGGTCCGGCCCTCGACCTCGACCGCGATGGTCGCCTCCCGGCTGTCAGGCCGCGGCCGGAACATCGAAGCGCCTGGCGGAAAACGGGGCCAGCACCGGGTCCAGCGCGCCCTGCGCGACCATCGGCGCGAACAGGTTGGCATGCGCTCCGGCAAGGGTTACGCCGCTGTGGCAATTGGCGGTGAAGGCGCCCGGGAAGCGCTCGGATTCGTCATAGATCGGCAGGCCATCGGGCGGCATCACGCGCAGCGCCGCCCAGGCCCGCACGATCTGCAGTTCGGCGAGCCAGGGAAACGTCAGCACGGCGCGGCGCGCGATCTTTTGCATGACCTGCGGGTTCTGGCCGGTGTCGAAACCGACTTCCTCCTCGCTGCTGCCGAGCAGGATGGTGCCTTCCGGGGTCTGCCGGATGCTGCCCAAGGGGATCGGCCAGGCCTTGGTCGTGCGCTCGGTGACGAGGATCTGGCCGCGCTGCGGTCGCACCGGTGTGCTGAGCCCGAACAACGGCGCGAGGCTCGCATTGCCGAGCCCGGCGGCGAGCACGATCGCCGGCGCACCGATCGTCTCGCCGCCGGCCTCGATGCGGAAATCATGCGGCGCGGCGAATGCTTCGGTGACGCTGCTGCGGGGCAGGTAGGTCCCGCCATTGGCGGCGAATCCCTGGTGCAGCGCGTGAAACAGCGCCAGCGAGTTGGCGTGTCCGTCATAGGGTGTCCACGAGCCGCCGACCACCGCCTGGCCGAGGCCCGGCAGCATGGCGGCCAGCTCGGCAGGGTCGAGCATGCGGTAGTCAAATCCGAAATTGCCGGCCTCGCGCTGCATCTGCTGCATCACGGCGCGGCGCGTCGCCAGCTCGTCCTCGCTCAGGCAGAGCTGCAACCCGCCGCGTTGCTCGAGCCCGATCGCGATCCCGGTCCGCGCTTCGAGTTCGCTGGCGAGAAGCGGCCATGCCGCGGCCGAGGCCCGTGTCCAGCGCTGATAATGCGGCGCGCCGAGCCCCTTGCTCTGCACCCAGACCAGCCCGAAATTGCCGCGCGAGGCGCGATAGGCCACATCGCCCTCGTCGACGAGCGCCACGGTCAGCCCGGCGCGGCTGAGGCCATAGCCGATCGCCGTGCCGACCAGCCCGCCACCGATCACGATGAATTCGAAGCGCCGCATTGTCTCGCCCGGTCGTCCCGCTCGTCGCCCCGGCCGCCGTAAGGCCGCAGGGCGTCGGGCGCGATCATAGGACCGCGCCGCGCCGCGCATAAGGGCCGATATGGCGACGCGCCGATCGGGTCAGCGTGCGTCGTCGCCCGTCAATGACGGCCGCACCCATTTGCGCTTGAGCTTGTCCCAGACGAGCGTCGGCAGCGGTGATTGCTGGATCGTCGCAACGTCGGGGCATCGCGTCGCACCGCGCTCGGCGAGAAACCGTTCGATAACGCCGAGTTCCTCAGAGCGGCCGAGGCCGACGCGGTTTGCCGGCGACGCGATCCGCTGCATCGAGGGGGCCCTCAGATCGCGGATGGCGTGCTGCGACGGCGGCGCGTCCCGGGGGATTGCGGCTGCGTCTTCCTCCCCGCGCGGCGGGCACAGGGTCTCGGGTTCGGGTTCGGGTTCGATTTCGGGTTCGATTTCGGGTACGATTCCGGGGGCGGCCGGGGCCGGCGCAGTGCCCGCAGCGGGCGTGCGCAGCGGCGGCGACTCGATGCCGCTGACGACGTAACCCTGGCCCCACCGTGCCTCGATCTGCAGCGGCAAGAGCCGGCGCAGTTTTGTGATCAGCACCCGGATCGCGGTCGACTCCGCCCGATAAGGCCGCTCCTCGCCATAGAGATGGTGGAACAGCATTTGATGGGTCACCAGTTCGCCCGGCGTCCGAGCCAGCCGTTCGAGGCTGCTCCATTCCATCGGGGTCAGCCGGACCGGCACACCCTCGACCGTGACGCGGCGCTCGTTCCAGTCAATCCTGACGCCACGGTGGGGCTCGCCGGCCGCCGGAACCAGGTTCAGCTTGACGCCCAGCGCGGCGCCCCAGCGCTGCGCCGCGTCGAGCCGCGGCAAGTCGCTGCCGTCTTCCCATTGCGCCAGGCGAGGTTCATCAATGCCGCTGCGCTCGCTCAGCTCCCTGAGGGACCAGCCAAGCGTCTGCCGGCGGGCGATAAGATCGATAATCAGCGGGTCTTTGTCGGTCATGTTCGCTGCCTCCGCAGCGCGGCTCTGACGCGGGTCTACCCATCGTGACGGTCGCATTATCGGCGGCCACTGAGGCGTCAGCGTGTGAGGCAGTTCACAGGCACAAAAATTTTCCGCAGGATTGTCCGCATCAGAGAGTGCGGCGGGCCGGCGCAGCGCTTTCAGGCGAGTTCGCCGAGCGCCTCGATATCGCGGATCACGATGGCGCCCTTGGCGATTTCGACGATCCCGGAACGCTTCCATTCCTGCAGGTGCTTGTTGACGCTTTCCCGCGAGCCACCGACCAGTTCGCCGAGCGAGCGCTGCGAGATCTTGACGACCGGCTCGCTCAGCGACCGGTGATCGCCGTTTTCCTCGGCGAGCCGCAGCAAGACCTTGGCGATCCGCGCCTCAAGGTCGAGGAAAGCCAGATCTTCGACCTGCTCGTTGGTGCGGCGCAGTCGCTCGCACAGCACAAGCATCAGTCCGATGCACATCTCGGGCCGGCGCTCGAGCAGCGACAACAATGAGCGGCGCGGCACCACCAACAGTTCGCACTCGGCCGTCGCGGTCGCATCGGCGGTGCGCTCCTTGCCGTCGAGCAGCGCGATTTCGCCGAACACCTCGCCGGCGCGCATCGTGGTCAGCACCACCTGGCGGCCGTCGAGCGAGGGCGCGCTGATCGTGACGCGCCCCTTCAGCACCGCCATCATGCTGTTGCCGGGGTCGCCCTTGGCGAAGATCTGCTCACCCTCGGAATAGCGCGCGACCGTCGCATGCGCGAGGATCGCGTCGCTCTCGCTGTCGCCGAGCTGGGCGAACAGGCGGCTGCCACGCAACGCCTGCCGCTGTGATGACGTCGATCCATACATCGCAAGCTCCTCCGCGGCAGATCGTAGCGTGCGAGAGAAAATACTGGCAGCGGCAACCGCAGCGCTTTGCCGATCGCCGCAGCAACTTTAAGATGCCTCGCTTGGCTGGACTTTGCCAAGCCGAAGCTCGGCGTGCGAGACAGAGGAAACCCCGCGTGACGACGCTCGACATCCGCGAGCGCTGGTCTCCCAACCACGGCAGCCGCGGCGAGGCGCCCGACATCCGGCCGCTCAACATGCTGGTGCTGCATTATACCGGCATGCAGAGCGCGGCGGCGGCGCTCGACAGGCTATGCGATCCGGCCGCCCGCGTCAGCGCGCATTATGTGGTTGAGGAAGACGGGACGGTGTGGCGGCTGGTCCCCGAGGCGCGGCGCGCCTTCCACGCCGGGGTGTCGTACTGGCAGGGCGAGCGCGACCTCAATTACGTCTCGATCGGCATCGAGATCGTCAATCCCGGTCACGAGTGGGGCTACCGACCGTTCCCCGAGGCGCAGATGGCGGCGGTTGAGGAATTGTGCCGCGATATCCTCGCGCGCCACCGCATCCCGCCTTATCGGGTCGTGGGCCATTCCGATATCGCTCCCGACCGCAAGGCCGACCCCGGCGAGCTGTTCGATTGGCCGCGCCTCGCCCGCGCCGGCATCGGGTTGTGGCCGCCGCCCGACGCCGCCCTGCCGCGGCGCCGTGGGCGCGGCGTCGGGGTGGTGCAGCGAACCGGCGGGCTCGCCGACCTCGCCCGCATCGGCTATTGCGTGTCGGCCGAGACTGAGCAGGTCGCGCTGGCCGCCTTTCAGCGCCGCTTTCGCCCGGAGCGCTGGGACGGCCACCTCGACACCGAGACCTGCGTCCGGCTGCGCGAGGTGCGCCTCGCGGTCGAGGCGGCGCAGGCCGCCGAGGCGCTGCGCCGCTCGCGGTTCACCCGGTTCAATTGAGGCGCGTGCCGGGCGGCCGGGTACGCCGTCGCTGCGGCTGCCGCGCCACCAACTGCCCGGCCTGATGACAGGCGAGATGCCAGGCGCCGTCCTCACGCACGAACAGGTTGCAGGCGACCAGCGTGCCGCCGTCCAGTTCCTCCTCGCAGACCACCAGCGCCGCATCGCCGTACAGCATGACCTGCTCGTCATAGCAGGCGATGCGCGGCGCCTCGGGGTTGCTCAGAATGCCGCGCCAGCTTTCCATCACCGCTTCGCGGTCGGCAAGCGCCGGCCAGCCGGGATGGAGGCAGGCGACCGGCGCCCGGCGCGCCCACAGCGCGTCCATGGCAGCCAGATCGCGCGCCGTGAAGGCCCGGTAGAATTCGAGATTGGCCGCGAGCACGGCGTCGCCGTCGGTCATCGCTGGTCCCCATTGTTGAGCGCCAAGGATAGCGCCGTGAAGGCGCGGCCGCCATGGCCGCCGAAGTGCCGCGTTTTAAGGCATTTTTATGCCTCGATAATGTGCACTTTACGATGCGGCGCGCGGCTCGGACCGACTGCCGTTTTGCCGTGCAGCTTGGCCTCGATCTTGCTCCCGCTCTGCCGGGGAGGCCGCTCGGCCGCCATAGAATATGAGGGGAGAACCGGATGTCATCCGAAGGGTTCACGATCGACCGCCGTCATTTTGGGCTGCTCGGCGTCGGCCTGGCCGCCGCAGCGACCGGCGTCGGAGCGATCGCCAGCAACGTCCCGCAAGCCAAGGCCGCGCCCGCCGCGCCCGAGACCGGGCCAATCAAAGTCGGCATCCTGCACTCGCTGTCCGGCACGATGGCGATCAGCGAGGCGCCGCTGAAGGACGTGATGCTGATGCTGATCGCCGAGCAGAACAAGAAGGGCGGCGTGATGGGTCGCCAGCTTGTGCCGGTGGTAACCGATCCCGCCTCGAACTGGCCGCTGTTCGCCGAGAAGGCGAAGCAGTTGCTGTCGGTCGACAAGGTGGCGGTGGTGTTCGGCTGCTGGACCTCGGTGTCGCGCAAGTCGGTGTTGCCGGTGTTCGAGCAGCTCAACGGCATCCTGCTCTACCCGGTGCAGTACGAGGGGCAGGAGTGCAGCCGCAACGTGTTCTATACCGGCGCAGCGCCGAACCAGCAGGCGATCCCGGCGGTCGATTACCTGATGAACCAGGTGGCCGTGAAGCGCTGGGTGCTCGAGGGCACCGACTATGTCTATCCGCGCACGACCAACAAGATCCTGGAAGCCTATTTGAAGGCCAAGGGGGTCGCCTCGTCCGACATCCTGATCAACTACACGCCGTTCGGCTATTCCGACTGGCAGGCGGAAGTTGCCAAGATCAAGGCGTTCGGCTCGGCCGGGAAAAAGACCGCGGTGGTCTCGACGATCAACGGCGACGCCAACGTGCCGTTCTACAAGGAGCTCGGAAATCAGGGGATCAAGGCGACCGATATCCCGGTCGTCGCGTTCAGCGTCGGCGAACAGGAACTCGCCGGCATCGACACCAAGCCGCTGGTCGGCCATCTTGCGGCGTGGAACTATTTCCAGAGCGTCGACACCCCGGCGAACAAGGAAGTGGTCGCCGCCTTCAAGGCGTTCGCAAAGGATGACAAGCGCGTGTTCAACGACCCGATGGAGGCGCATTACATCGGCTTCAACATGTGGGTGAAGGCCGTCGAGAAGGCCGGCGGCACCGACCATGACGCGGTGATCGACGCGATGGTCGGCGTCGCGCACCCGAACTTGACGGGCGACTATGCGACGATGATGCCGAATCATCATCTGACAAAGCCGGTGCTGATCGGCGAGGTGCAGGGCAACGGCATGTTCAACGTCGTCTGGCAGACGCCCGGTCTGGTCGTTGCCCAGCCGTGGTCGCCCTATCTGCCGGAGAGCAAGAACCTGATCGGCGATTGGCTGCCGCCGATGTCGTGCGGCAATTACGACGTCGTCGCCGGCAAGTGCCTCGGGGCGAAGCACAAGGCCTGAGCGGCATGGGCAGGCGCGGCGCGGGGAAAGGGGGCCAATGCTGGCGGCATATGTCGCCGCGCATAGCGCTCCGCGCCGCGCTGCTCGTGTTGACGTTGCTGTTGCTGTTGCCGACGGCAGTGCCGATGCGGGCGCACGCCGCCGCCGGCGATCCATTTGCACCGCTCGCGGCGACCAATTTCGACGTTGTGGCGCGGGGGGTGCGCTCGCTCGCCGTCTCCGGCAACCCGCGCGCCGTCGCGGTTATCGACGCGCTGCGTGACGGCAAGCTGTTCGCCTGGAAATGGCCGCGGCCCGACGCGCCGCTGTTCATCAGGACAGACAATGGCTTCGTCGATGCCCGCAGCGGCGCCAAAGTGGAAGCGCCGGCGCCGGTCAATCTGCGGCGGATCATCGTCAACGATTCGGTGCGCGGTGCGATCGATACGGCCGAGGGGGCGCTCGGTCTGTTCTCGAAAAGCGTCGCGGCGCGCCGGCGGGCGGCGGATACGCTCTACCAATCGGCGGATCCCGGCGCCCTGTCGCTGATCGAGCGGGCGCTGCAGAGCGAGAAGGATGCCGGCATCGCTCGCGTGCTGCGCGAGGCGCAGGCGGCGGCCTTGCTGAAATCCGGGCTGAAATCCGGTACCGGCGCGGTCGAGGCGCGGCTCGCCGCGGTGCACGAACTCGCGGCGCGGGCCGATCTGCCGACCCGCAGCCTGCTCGCCTCGCTGCAGGGCCAGCCGCCCGCCGTCGCGGCGGCCATCCAGAGCGCCATCCGCGATATCGATCGGCGCCTGCAGCTTTGGGGCCTGCTCGAAAACGTCTATTACGGCATCAGCCTGGGGGCGGTGCTGCTGCTGGCCGCGGCGGGGCTCGCCATCACCTTCGGTGTCATGGGCGTCATCAACATGGCGCACGGCGAGATCATGATGATCGGCGCCTACACGACCTTTGTCGTGCAGCATTTGATCGCCGCCTCGGCCCCGGCGCTTACCCAATACGGCCTGTTGTTCGCAGTGCCGGCGGCCTTTCTCGTCGCGGGCGCCCTGGGCGTCGTCATCGAGCGCTGCCTGATCCGCTTTCTCTATGGGCGGCCGCTCGAAACGCTGCTCGCCACCTGGGGCCTCAGCCTCATTCTGCAGCAGGCGGTGCGCAGCATCTTCGGCCCGACCAACCAGGACGTGACCTCGCCCGCCTGGATGAGCGGCTATTTGAACCTGGGCGGGCTGACCCTGACGATCAACCGGCTGTGGATCATCCTGTTCGCCGCGCTGGTGCTCGGCGCCTTGATGGCGACGCTGCGCTGGGGCGGGCTCGGGCGCAGCATCCGGGCGGTGATGCAGAACCGGCGGATGGCGGCGGCGATGGGCATCCGGACGCCGTGGATCGACGCGTTGACGTTTGGCCTCGGCTCCGGCGTCGCCGGCATCGCCGGGGTGGCGCTGTCGCAGATCGACAATGTCAGTCCCAATCTCGGCCAGAATTACATCATCGACAGTTTCCTGGTCGTGGTGCTGGGCGGCGTCGGCAATTTATGGGGCACGGTGTTTGGGGCGCTGACGCTCGGCGTCGTTGACAAGTTCGTCGAGCCTTTTGCCGGCGCGGTGCTCGGCAAGGTCCTGGTGCTGGTGTTCCTGATCCTGTTCATCCAGCGCCGGCCGAGCGGGTTGTTCCCGGTCAAGGGACGCGCGGCGGAGGCGTGATGCAGCTCGATCGCACCGCGGTCGCGACATTGGGTTGCGTGCTCGGCGGGGCCGCGCTGCTCGCGTCCCTCAACCTGCTGACCCCGGCGGCGAGCGCCGTGCATGTCCCCGACTTCGTGATCTCGGTGGTCGGCAAGTATCTGTGCTACGCGATCCTCGCGCTGGCGGTCGATCTGGTGTGGGGTTTTGCCGGGATCCTGACGCTCGGCCATGCCGCCTTCTTTGCCCTCGGCGGCTACGCGATGGGCATGTACCTGATGCGCGAGATTGGCGCGCGCGGCGTTTACGCCAATCCGATCCTGCCCGATTTCATGGTCTTTATCGGCTGGAACAAGCTGCCCTGGTACTGGTACGGCTTCGACCATTTCTGGTTTGCCCTCGTCATGGTACTGGCGGTGCCGGGCGTCCTGGCCTTCGTGTTCGGCTGGTTCGCCTTCCGCTCGCGCGTCTCGGGGGTCTATCTGTCGATCATCACCCAGGCGCTGACCTATGCGCTGATGCTCGCCTTTTTCCGCAACGACATGGGGTTTGGCGGCAATAACGGGATGACCGATTTCAAGGACATCCTCGGTGCCCCGCTCGACCGGGAGAGCACTTCGGCCGGATTGATGCTGATCACCGCGATCGTGTTGGCGGCGGCGTTCCTCGTGGCGCGGGCGATGACCCGCTCGCGCTTCGGCAAGGTGCTGATGGCGGTCCGCGACGCCGAATCGCGCACCCGCTTTCTCGGCTACCGCCCTGAATCGTATAAGCTCGTGGTATGGACGGTCTCGGCGGTGCTGGCCGGGATCGGCGGCGCGCTCTATGTGCCGCAGGTCGGCATCATCAACCCGTCGGAATTCGCCCCCGGCAATTCGATCGAGGCGGTGATCTGGGTCGCGGTCGGCGGCCGCGGCACGCTGTCCGGCGCGATCCTCGGCGCCGTGCTGGTCAATCTCGGCAAGACCTGGCTGACCAGCGCGCTGCCGGAAGTTTGGCTGTTCGCGATCGGCGGCATGTTCATCTTCGTCACGCTGTTCCTGCCGCGCGGCATCATCGGCCTGTTCGCGGCGCGCCGGCCCGTCGCCGGGACCGAGCCCAAATCGGCAGCGGCCGAGGCGGCGGCGCGCGAGGCGGCCGGATGAACGAAGACACGCTGCTTTATCTCGACGGCGTCACCGTGTCGTTTGACGGCTTCAAGGCGCTCAACGAACTCTCGCTGATGCTGGAGCCCGGCGAAATGCGCGCGGTCATCGGCCCGAACGGCGCCGGCAAGACGACGATGATGGATGTCATCACCGGCAAGACCCGCCCCGATTCGGGTAGCGTCGTGTTCGGCGCCGACATCGATTTGACACGGCTCGACGAGCCGGCGATCGCGCGGCTCGGGATCGGCCGGAAATTCCAGCGGCCGACCGTCTTTGAGCCGCTGTCGGTGCGCGAAAACCTGCTCCTGGCGCTGGCCGGCGATCGCAGCCCGCGATTCACCCTGTGGGCGCGCGAGAGCGCTGCCGAGCGGTCACGGATCGAGGAGATGCTGGCGACGATCCGCCTCACCGCCGAGCGCGACCGGCGGGCCGCCGATCTGTCGCACGGCCAGAAGCAATGGCTGGAGATCGGCATGCTATTGGCGCAGGACCCGCGGCTCCTGCTGGTCGACGAGCCGGTCGCCGGCATGACCGACGCAGAAACCGCGCAGACCGCCGAATTGTTGCGCGAGATCAACCGCACCCGCAGCGTCGTGGTGGTCGAGCACGACATGGCATTCGTGCGCGCGCTCGGCGTCAAGGTGACCGTGCTGCACGAAGGCTCGGTATTGGCGGAAGGCTCGATCGAGGCGATCCAGAACCATCCGCGCGTCGTCGAAGTCTATCTCGGGCGCTGAGAGATGCTGTCTGTCGAGGCGGTCGATCTCTATTACGGCGCCAGCCAGGCGTTGCGCCGGGTCAGCCTGACGGCAAAGCGCGGCGAGGTGACCTGCATCCTCGGCCGCAACGGGGTCGGCAAGACCAGCCTGCTGCGCGCCATTTTCGGCCTCAACCCGATCCGCTCCGGGAGCATCAGCTGGGACGATCAGCAATTGAACGGGCTGGCGCCCTATAACCGCGCTCGCGCCGGGCTCGCACTGGTGCCGCAGGGGCGCGAGATCTTTGCCCGGCTGACGGTGCGCGAAAACCTCGAAACCGGCTTTGCGGTGCTGCCGCGTGGCGAGCGGCATGTCCCCGACGAAATCTACGACCTGTTTCCGGTCCTCAAAAACATGCTGGGGCGGCGCGGCGGCGATCTGTCGGGCGGCCAGCAGCAGCAATTGGCGATCGCCCGGGCGCTGATCATGAAGCCGCAGCTGCTGATCCTCGACGAGCCGACCGAGGGCATCCAGCCCTCGATCATCAAGGATATCGGCCGGGTCATCGAAGGTCTCGCGGCCCGCGGCGACATCGCGATCCTCCTGGTCGAGCAGTATTTCGAGTTCGCCCGCGACCTGGCGTCCTGCTACCTGGTGCTGGAGCGCGGCGAAGTCGTGCTGAGCGGCCGGCAGAGCGACATGGACGAGGCCGCGGTGCGCACCTACCTGACGGTGTGACCCGATCCCACCTTGCTGATTGACGAGGTTTCGGCACGATTTTGGCCGGCGGGCGGCGTAGGCTGGGCCGGGCTGCGCCAGAGGGTGCGGATCGCGACGGGTTGCCGATGGACGATGCGCAGCGGGACGATGCACAGCGGGAGGTCATCGCGTTTCTCCGCGATCCCTCGACCTATCCCCCCGGTGCCGCGCCGATCGAGGTGATCGAGACGCATGCCTCGCTGGTCTTTCTCGCCGGCCGCCACGCCTACAAGCTGAAACGCGCCGTCAAATACCCCTATCTCGATTTCTCCACCGTCGCGCTGCGCCGCGCCGCGTGCACCGCCGAGCTGCGGCTCAACCGCCGCACCGCGCCGCAGCTCTACCTCGAAGTGCGGGCGATCAGCCGCGGGGAGGGGGGCGGCCTCGTCTGGGGGCGGCCGGGCGGCGAGCGCCCCGGCGCGCCCGAGCCGGTCGATTTCGTCGTCGTCATGGGACGCTTCGCTCAGTCCGACCTCTTCGTCAACCTGGCGCAGGCGGGCGGGCTGTCGGCGCCGCTGATCTATGCACTGGCGGCCCACATCGCCGCGTTTCACGACAAGGCAGAGCGCCGCCCGGACCGCGGCGGCGGCGCCGCACTCGCCGCGGTCGCGGCGGGCAATGTCGTCTGCCTGCGCGATTGCGGCGAGGCCGGCTTTGCGGCCGCGCAGATCGATCGCGTCGACGCGGGGGTGCGCGGCGAACTGGCGCGGGTCGGCGCGCTGCTCGACGAGCGGCGCGCGGCGGGCAAGGTGCGCCGCGGTCACGGCGACCTGCATCTGCGCAATGTCTGCCGGATCGACGGCAAGCCGGTACTGTTTGATGCCATTGAGTTCTCCGAGGACCTCGCCAGCATCGATGTGCTGTACGACCTCGCCTTTCTGTTGATGGACCTCGATCATCGCGGGCATGGCGGCCTCGCCAACCTCTTGCTCAACCGCTATCTCGACCTCACCGAGGAGGATGACGGCCTCGCCGCGATGCCGCTGTTCCTGGCGCTGCGGGCGGCGATCCGGGCGCATGTCACGGCGACGATGGCGCGGCACGGCTGGGGCGGCGACGATCGGGCAGCCGCCTATGCCGAGGCGCGCCGCTACCTCGACGAGGCCGCGGCGGCCTTGGAGCCGCAGCCGGCGCGGCTGGTGGCGGTCGGCGGGCGCAGCGGCACCGGCAAATCGACCCTCGCCGCCGCGCTCGCCGCCGCGCTCGGACGGCGTCCCGGCGCGCGGCTGCTGCGCAGCGACGTGCTGCGCAAGCTGCACCTCGGCGCCGCGCCGGAAAGCCCGCTGCCGCCGGAAGCCTACAGCCCTGAAATCACCGCCCGGATCTACCATGACCTGTGTCGCCGGGCCGCGGCGGCATTGCGCGCCGGCTACGCGGTGGTGATCGACGCGGTTGCGCTGCTGCCCGAGGAACGCGGTGCCTTTGCCGACGCCGCCGTGGCAGCCGGTGTGCCGTTCACCGGGCTGTGGCTCGAAGCGCCGGCGGCGGCGATGCAGGCGCGCCTCGCGGCGCGACGGGGAGATGCGTCGGACGCCTCGGGCGAGGTGCTGCGCCAGCAATTGTCGATCGACCCGGGCGTGCTCGACTGGAGCCGCATCGACGCCGGCGGCGAGCCGGCAGCGACGCTCGCGGCGGCGCGCCGGGCGCTGCTGCACTAAGCGCCGCGAGACTAAGCGCCGCGACGCGGCCGGCCGCAGCGAGCGCACCTTCAGCCGCGGCGGAGGACAAAAAGATGATGCGGGATGCCGGGACGCGGCTCGCCAAGACCTACCTCGACAAGCCGCCGCTGGCGAATGGCGGCTGAGCCGCCGGCGACTTCTATTGCCGCGTGTATTTGACGACGCGGCGGGCGCGCGGCTCCCAGGCGCCGGGCTGTACGACATAGAGGTCGTGGTGCGAGTCGCACCAGATGCCGTGGCAGGAGCGCATCTGCGGGCCATCGCCCCAGGTCGCCAGCCGCTCGCCGTCGAGGTTCAGGATGCTGACCATGCCGGCGTTGTGCTCGGGGACATAGACGATGTCGTCGTCGTCGACATAGAAGAACGCCACCCCGACCAGTTTGGTCGGCCACACCGACAAGAGCTTGCCCATCTGGTCGAAGACCTGCACCCGGTCGTTCTCGCGGTCGGCGACCAGGAGGCGGCCGCGGCGGTCGATCCACACGCCATGCGGCAGGTTGAACTGGCCCGGCGCGGTGCCCGGCTCGCCCCACGAGAACAGGTATTTGGCGTCGGGCGAGAATTTATGGACGCGCGCGTTGCCGTAGCCATCGGTGATGAAGATGTCGCCCGAGGGCGCGAACGCGATGTCGGTCGGCAGGTTGAACGGCCCGCCGCCGTGCGTGACCTTCTTCCAGGCGGTCGAACTCATGTCGCCGTCCGGAATCCCGGTGTCGGAGCGCGCCCCCTTCTCGCCGATGGTCTGCAGGAGCTTGCCGTCGGTCGTGAATTTCATGAATTGCCCGAGGTGCTCGTCGCACACCCAGACGACGTCGCGCCCGCTCTCCTGGACGATGCGGATCGCGTGCGGGAACTTGAACAGGCCGGCACCCCAGGATGACAAATACTTGCCGTCGCGATCGAAGATCACGATCGGGTGCGCGTCGTTGCGGTTAAAACAGTACACCCGGTCTTGCGAATCGACGGAGACGGCGCAGGCTTTGACATCGAGCCACTCGGGCGGCTGCTGCCACTCCTCGTTCACCCGATAGG
>DATLRS010000030.1:0-2080 GCA_035534535.1 Allostellaceae bacterium
GCGATGGTCGAGGCCGACAGGCCCGGCGCATCCTTGCCGAGAGCGCGGCAAGCGCCTTTTCGAAATCGCCGGTCGAGATGCCCTTCAGGCAAAGGATCGGGATCAGCACCTCCAGGCTGCGGGAGCGCCGCGCGTAGGGCGTGCGGGCGTCGTTTTTTGGGGTTTGCACATGGGGGCGACACAAGGGCTGTTGTCCACGCTGGTCGTTGACGCCGCCCCCGCCGATCTGCGGGGCACCGCGCTCGGCATGTTTAATCTGATTACCGGCGCGGCTTTGCTCGTGGCGAGCGTGCTGGCCGGCTCGCTGTGGACAGCCTTCGGTCCCGCTGCGAGCTTTATCGCAGGCGGCACATTCGCCGGAATTGCCCTCATCGGTATGTTCTCCTGGCGAAACGACACCCAGTGAAGGCGGTCGGTGATGTTCATGGTGATCGCGGCGCCTTACCAGCTTCCCTTGAGGCTGGGAGCGTCGTCCGTGTTCTTGCTCCCGGCGCACTGCTGTTCCGGCAAGGCGACCGGGCGGCGGCGGTCTGCAAGGTCGAAAGCGGTCGGCTGCGTCTGCCGAGACCACGATCACGCTCAAGAAATCTGACGCCCCCAGGCAGAAGGTCACGTTGCGCGTCAGGAAGCTAACCGACGAACTACACTCGTTCCGGGTCGAATTTGGGGCGCAGGCCGGTGCCATAGCGTTTCAGCGCGCCCTCGTCGCCCGCGGCGCCCGGGCGCTGGAAGATCCAGTTCTGCCAGGCCGTGAGCCGGCCGAAAATCCTGGTCTCCATGGTTTCCGGGCCGGCAAAGCGCAGATTGGCCTCAAGCCCGGTCAGCGCATCGGGCGAAAAGCTGGCGCGCTCTTCGAGCATCAGCCGCACCTCCTCATCCCAGTCAATTTCGTCATAGGTTGCGGTGACGAGGCCGAGCGCGTCGGCGGCCTCGGCCGGCAGCGCCCTCCCGACGGCGGCTGCAGCGCGCTCCAGCCCGGCGGGCTCACCGAGCAGGCGAGTCGCCAGCCGCGACAGCCCGTTGCCCATCGGATAGGCGACAAAATTGAGCGGCGACAGGGCCAGTGCGGCGGGGCCGTGATTGTCGCCCGAGCGCGTGCCCGCGAACATCAACGCACGGTCGGCAGCGAAAACCAGCTCGCCGAGGCTGCCGGCAAAACAGCTGCCCGGCTCGACCAGCGCGAACAGGCTGCGCGAGGTCACGTCGATGCGCTTCAGCGCGCGCTTCAGGAAAAGGCGCACCTCGCGCACGAACCAGTCGCCGGCATGCTCTTCCAAGAGCGCGTCGGTCGCGATGACGGCGGCCGGGTCGCCCTGCGAGCGGAACACGATGATGCCCAGTTGCGGCTCGTTGAAGCGCAAATGGAGGATCGCGTCGTCGAGTTCGCGCGCCATCGCCAGCGGCCAGAAATCCGCGCCCTGGGCGTGGATGGCGGCGAGGCTGCCCGGTACCTGCGGCGGTCCGAGAACGATGATGTTCGCGATGCGCTGCGTCCGGTCGAGACCGACCCGGACATGGCGATAAGAGATCGCATCCGGCGATATGCGGCCTTCGAGCGGCGGCAGCGCGATGCCCTTGGCCGCCGGGGGCCGATCTGACAGCGCCGCCAGCACTGCGGCGCGCTCGCGCACCTTGTCGTCCCAGGCGGAAGGCGGCACGAGTTCGTCGACCAGCCGCCAGTCGAGCGCACGCTGCCCGCGCACCCCCTCCTCGGTCGCGCAGAACAGATCGGCCCGGTCGCGCCGCAGCTGGCGCTTGTCGCTGAGGCGGGTGAGGCCACCGGTGCCGGGCAGCACGCCGAGCAGCGCCACTTCCGGCAATGACACGGCCGAGCGGCGGTCGTCGATCAGCATGATGTGGTCGCACGCCAAGGCCAGCTCATAGCCGCCGCCGGCGGCGGTGCCGCCCAGCGCGGCGAGATAGCGCTGCCCGGAATGGGCCGAGGCATCCTCGATTGCGAGGCGCGTCTCGTTGGTGAACTTGCAGAAATTGACCTTGTGCTGGTGCGACGCCTTGGCCAAGGCGCCGATATTGGCGCCGGCGCAGAACACGCCCGGCTTGCCCGAAGCGATCACCACGG
>DATLRS010000031.1:0-15060 GCA_035534535.1 Allostellaceae bacterium
GCTCCCGGGGAGGCTCCCGGGGAGGCTCATCGTCCACGGCACGCCGGGATCGATCTGCCGGCCGATGCGCAGCGCTGTCACCCCAAGCGCCTGCACCACCGCCCCGGCGGTCTCGCCGCCGGCGACGACGAGGCGCCGCACGCCGTTGGCGACGAGCCCCTGCGCGACGCGCGCGAGGATGCCTTCGACCAGCGCCCCGGCCTGGTCGCGACCGAGCCGCTGCTGCACGGCGGCGACGCTCTCGGGCGGCGCCGTCGCGGAAATCAGAATGGGCTCGCTGCCGAGCCGCTGCACCGCCCAGGCGAGCGCCTCCCCGGCGATGTCGCGGCCGGAAGCTGCGGCGAGCGGATCGATCGTAAAGCTCGGCGCCCGCTCGGCCATGTAGGCGACCTGGGCGCGCGTCGCCTGCGCGCACGAGCCCGACAGCACCGCCGCCGCGCCGCCGACCGCTGGCAGGGCAGCGGCGTCGCCGCCGGCGCCGAGCAGCCCCTGGCGGCGGAAATTCTCGGGCAGCCCAAGCGCGATGCCCGACCCGCCGGTGATCAGCGCGAGGTCGGCCGCGGCGGCGCCGATTTCTTCGAGGTCGCGATCGGCCACCGCATCGACGATCGCGTGGCGCACCCCCTGCCGGCGCAACGCGGCAAAGGCGGCGCCGATCGCCGCCGCGCCCTGCGCCACCGTGCTGTGCCGCACCAGCCCGACCCGGCCCTGCGTCTGGCGCTGCAGCACACGGACCAGCGAGGGATCGCGCATCGGCGTCAGCGGATGGTCGCGCATCCCCGATTCCGACAGCAATACATCGCCGACGAACAGATAGCCGTTGAAGATCGTCCGGCCGTTTTCCGGGAAGGCCGGACAGAACAGCGTGAAACCGGCGCCGAGCGCATCGAGCAGCGCCTCGGCGACCGGGCCGATATTGCCGGCATCGGTCGAATCGAAGGTCGAGCAGTATTTGAAGAGGATCTGCCGCGCTCCGGCCCGGCGCAGCCAGGCGAGCGCGGCCAGGCTCATCGCCACCGCATCCACAGCCGGGATCGTGCGGCTCTTGAGCGCGACGACGACGGCATCGGCATCGGGCACCGGCGCGTCCGCGGGCGGCACGTCGATCAGCTGCACCGTCCGCATGCCGCGCCGCACCAGCGTGTTGCACAGATCGGTCGCGCCGGTGAAATCGTCGGCGATCGCTCCCAGCAATACGCCCATCGCGCCCTCCGCTTGCAGCCGTCTTACGCTACCGGCTTGCTTTGCCGGCTTGCCTTGCCCGGCCCGAATGGCAACAGTAGCCGTCCGCGCCGCCAGTAAACAACAGGAGCGCCGAGGATGCCGAAATTCGCCGCCAATCTCAGCATGATGTTCCAGGACATCGGCTTTCTCGACCGGTTCCACGCGGCGGCGCAGGCCGGGTTCAAGGGGGTCGAGTTCCTGTTTCCCTATGACCACCCGCCGGCGGCGATCGCCGAGCGGCTGGCCCGCAACCGCCTCACGCTCGCGCTGTTCAACACTGTGCCGGGCGACTGGGCCGGCGGCGAGCGCGGCCTTGCCGCCTTGCCCGGGCGCGAACAGGAATTCCGCGACGGTGTCGATCAGGCGATCCTTTATGCCAAGGCAACGCAATGTCCGCTGCTGCACACGATGGCCGGGCTGTGGCCCGACGGGCAGGACAAGGCGGCGGGCGAGCGCGTCTATGTCGACAATCTGCGCTGGGCCGCCGACCGGGTTGCCGCCGCCGGCCTCACCGCAATCATCGAGCCGATCAACACCCGCGACATCCCCGGCTATTTTCTGAATTACACGGCGCAGGCGATGGCGATCATCGAGCGGGTCGGCCGCCCCAACCTCAAGCTGCAGCTCGACCTCTATCACGTGCAGATCATGCAGGGCGATCTGGCGACCACCGTGCGCGCCCTCGCCGGCCACTACCCGCATATCCAGATCGCCGGCAACCCCGGCCGCCACGAGCCCGATATCGG
Source organism: Allostellaceae bacterium (assembly GCA_035534535.1). Classification (GTDB taxonomy): domain Bacteria; phylum Pseudomonadota; class Alphaproteobacteria; order ATCC43930; family CGMCC-115725; genus DATARH01. Next base: position 1,971 of record DATLRS010000031.1, read on the forward strand.
CGAGATCAATTACCCCTACCTGTTCGATTTGCTCGACGAGATCGGCTACCAGGGCTGGATCGGCTGTGAATACCGCCCCAAGGGCGATACGCGGGCCGGGCTCGGCTGGGCCAGGCGGTACGGCATCGGGTGAGCCTGGCCGGCGAGGAGCGGACGCGGGCCGCCTATCTCGCGCCTGAGGGATTCGTCGGCGAGCTGGCACAGGAGCTCGGGCCGGTCACGTTCGCGGTCGAGCGGCTGCTGGTCGCCGACGGGCCGCCGCGCGCCGCCGCCTGGGCGCAGAACATCTGGCTCGATCCGCGCGCGATAACGGTCGCCTCGATCACCGACGCCGCCCGCCAGTTGCGCGCGATCCAGCGCAATTGGGCCGCCTATGCGCCGCGCCATCACCGCCGCGCCATGCTGATCCAGGCGCAACTGCCGGTCGTCTCGGCCAAGCCGCTGGCGTTCGGCGATCCGGCGCCGGTGGCGCCGCTCGGCTCGTGGACCCTCATCGACCCCCATACAGTGCTTGCGGCAGCGCATTGCTCGAGCCCATTCCGGCATGGCGAAGTGCAGTTCGTCGAGGACCGCAGCGGGCCGCCGAGCCGGGCCTATCTGAAACTGTGGGAAGCCTTGACGGTGATCGGGCGGCGTCCCGGGCCGGGCGACACCTGCGTCGATCTCGGCGCCAGCCCCGGCGGCTGGAGCTGGGTTCTGGCGCAGCTCGGGGCGCGGGTCATCAGCGTCGACAAGGCGCCGCTCGCCCCCGAGGTGGCCGGGCTGCCCGCCGTCACCTACCGCGCCGAGAGCGCCTTCGCCCTCGACCCGGCCGCGCTCGGCCCGGTCGATTGGCTGTTCTGCGATGTCGTGTGCTATCCGGCGCGGCTGCTGGCGCTGGTCGAGCGCTGGCTTGCCGCCGGAACCTGCCGGCATTTTGTCTGCACCCTCAAATTCCAGGGCGCCACCGACCACGCCACGGCGGCGTGCTTCGCCGCGCTCCCCGGCTCGACGCTGCGCCACCTCTACCACAACAAGCACGAGCTGACCTGGATCAAGCTGGATTAGCCGACTGACCCAGGCTTGGCAGCCGTGCTATCAAGCGTCCTCGGCCGTCATGGCCGGGCCTGTCCCGGCCATCCACGCGGGTCGAGACGTAGATCCCTGGGACAAGCCCGGGGATGACGTCGTGAAGGGGAGGACGACATGGATCTCGGTTTGCGGGGGCGCAAGGCGCTGGTGACTGGCGCATCGAAGGGTATCGGGCGGGCCTGCGCCGAGGCGCTGGCCGAGGAAGGCGTCGACGTGGTGCTGGTGTCGCGCACCGCCGCCGATCTCGAAGCGGTGCGCGCCAAGATCGCCGGCGAGCACAATGTCGCGGTGCGCTATTACGCGCTCGACCTCGCCGACAGCAAGAACGTCGATCGGCTGGCGGCCGAATGCCCGGACATCGACATCCTGGTCAACAACGCCGGCGCCATTCCCGGCGGCAACATCGCCCAGATCGACGAGGCGCGCTGGCGCCAGGCCTGGGATCTAAAGGTGTTCGGCTACATCAACATGACGCGGCGCTTCTACGCGCTGATGGCGGCGCGCCGGCGGGGGGTCATCGTCAACATCCTGGGCGCGGCCGGTGAAAACCCCGATTTCGACTATGTCGCCGGCTCCTCGGGCAATGCGTCATTGATGGCCTTCACCCGCGCGATGGGCGGCACCGCGCCGCGCGACAATCTGCGGGTCGTCGGCATCAACCCCGGCCCGGTGATGACCGAGCGGCTGATCACGCTGATGAAGACGCGCGCCCAGGGCAGTTTCGGCGACCCCGAAAAATGGACCGAGCTGATGAAGCCCCTGGCCTTCGGCCGCGCCGCCAAACCTGAAGAGATCGGCCACATGGCCGCTTTCCTCGCCTCCGACCGCTCGGCCTACACCACCGGCACGATCATCACGGTCGACGGCGGCGGCAGCAGCCGAAGGAGCGCATTGTAAATCCCGCGTTGGTGACGCAGGCGGCAGGCCGGCATCGAAGCGAGCCTGCCATGATGAGGGCCTCCATCTTGTACGACAGTTTGCAGGCAACGATGCACGGCGCAAGAATTTCTCGCTGAATTTGGAATACGCGTTATTTACCTGTCTAACGGGTAGCATGATTGCTTAGCTTGCTGCGCCCCTTCGCGGGCGAATTCTCTCTCGCCGTGCATCTCGTCCCCACCGCGCTGCCGTACCGGCTTCCACCCGCTGCCCGGCAGCGGGCCCCCTGAGAGCGGTATCCGATCGAATTGCATCGTCATGGCCGCGCAAACCGGGGTGACAGGGTTCGGGTCCGCCCGATCGCGCTCTATCAGCCGCACTCGACCTGAATAGAAAACGCCCCATCCCGGGGCGTTTTCCATTTGTGACCGGAGCCCCCGCGTGCGGGGGACGATGCCGGGCTAGGCGGCGTGCAGCAGGTCGAGATATTCCTCGTAGACCGCCATGTTCTTGCCGAAGGAGATCGCGGCGGCCTGCGCCCCGGCGACCAGATGCATCCAGCGCCAGGGTTCGCGGGTCGCGTGATATTCCTCGACGATCGACTGGTGATGCTTGAAGGCGTGCATCTCAGTGAAGTTGTCGTGGCAGACGATTTCGGCGAGGCGCGCGATGAACGCCTGCGGATCGTAGCCGTTCTTCATGTATTGCGTCGCCAGATTCACGGTTTCCCGGACTTCCGGCACCGCCCGCATCAAGCCCAGATTGCTGACCTGCGACCAGTCGGTCGGCGGCTGGTTGTAGATGCTGTGCTGGATCGCATCGAGCAGCTCTGCCTGGCTGCGCGCCGGCAGCGCGGCGACGGCCGCCATGTCCGGCTGCGGCGCCGGCTGCATGCGCCCGGCCGTCGAGCGGATCTCCGGGCCGACATGCCAGGTCAACAGCAGCATCAGCTTGTTGCGTGGGCTGATGCCGTCGAGCCGGATCAGGTAGCGGCGGATGTTGACGCTGGTGTGCAGGTGGACATCCATCGGGTTGCCGCCGAGCGAGCGCAGGAAGAGGCTCGCGGCGCCGATCGACAGGGCTTCGCCGGCGCCTTCCAGCGACAGCCCGTTGACCAGGGCGTTGACGATCAGCACCGGAATATCGGCAAAGACGTCAACCCGCCCGATCGCTTCGCCAAGTTCGCCGATCGCCGCCGTCTCGTCATCGCCGCTGCGCTGGCGCATGACGCGCTTCAGCAGATCGTTGTCCTCGATCAGCTTTTCGATCGCCGGCAACGGCGACGGCATCGGATTGTTGGGGGCGACCGGATTGCGGGTCACATAGCGCACCGCCGGCCGCATGATCTGCGGCAGATATTGCTTGTCGAGGACGCCGGTCTCAAAGGCGCGCAGCAACGTGCTCGGGAACATGAAATAGTGGTCGTCGTGGAAGTTTTTGGGGATCGCCGCGGTCAGCAGCAGATCAAAGCACTCGATATGCGGCGCGTTCTGCCAGAGCCACTGGAAGAGATGGTCCGACTGGTTCCACTCGCCGCGGTCGACCGCCATCAGGAAGGCCCGCTTGGTTCCCTCGACCCCGCCGGCATCGAGCGGCGCGAACTCCGGCAGCTGATAGGGTCCCATCGCCGGATGGTGGATGTGCTTGTTGGTCAGCGCGACGTGCTGCAACACCGGGACGAAGCGCTCTTCGCCTTCCAGGCGCTCGATCAGCTTGGTCACCGCGTACAGACCGGCCAACGGGTGCAGCGGGCCGCCGTGATGCCCCGGCGGCATTTCGGTGGAGCGCGTCACCGCCAGCGCCGAGGCTGTCAGCATCGTCTGCGTCGGGACACCGGCCCGCAGCTTCTCCAGGGTGCGGTCCAGGATCTCGCCCGGAGGCGTATCCTCGATGAACTGGACCAGCGGTTCGATGTCGGCGGAGTATTGGACGCGTTGCAGCATCGGCATGGTGACTTCTCCTTGAGTACGGTGACCTCTGATTTTACCGGTTCAAATTCACGAATGACCTGTTGTTTCAGCGATTGGCGTGCCAGTAGCTGTTGCGCAGCACCCGGCCGGGCAGCGCGCCGGTGTGGCGGCCGCCGTCCATCAGCACCTCGCCGTTGACGATCGTCGCGACGATGCCTTCCGCCGGCTCCTTGATGCGCCAGCCGCCGGCCGGGAAGTCGTGCACCACCATCTCCGGCCCGCATTTCACCGTGTCGGGATCGAAGATCACGATGTCGGCCGCCATCCCCGGGCGCAACAGGCCGCGGTCGTAGAGACCGAAAGTCGAGGCCGAGTCGAAGGTGAGGCGCCGCACCGCCTGTTCGAGGGTCATCACCTGCTTCTCGCGCACCCATTCGCCGAGCAGCTTGGTGATATAGCCATAGCCGCCGTGGAACTGCACATGCGCGCCGCCGTCGCCGAGCCCGATCACCGCGTTGGGATGCGTCAGGATCTTGGTCAGCGCCTCGTCATCGACGTTGTTTTCCGCCTGCAGGAAGCGGGTTTCCAGCCCCTCCTCGACGACCAGGTCGAGGAAGGCGTCGATCACCCGCTTGCCCTGCTGCTCGGCGATCTGGCCGATCGACTTGAACTGCATCCACTGGTTCTGCGGCAGTTTGGGCTCGTTGACCCACATGTAGTTCCACCAGGTCTTCGAGAAGCCGACCGCGCTGTCCGGCTTGTTGACCACCGCCTCGTCATGCAGCTTGGCGCGGATCTCCGGGTCGGCGTAGAGCCGCAGCTTGTCCTCGTCCGACATCAACAGGATCGGGTGCCAAGTCGGCAGGCCGCGGAACACCTGGCAGTTCTTCATCGTGAAGTCCTGGGTGATGCGGTTAGGGCTGCACATCGGGTAGGCGCGGATGCCGAGCGCGGCGGTCTCCTCGATCCGCGCCATGTGCGTCTTCCACTCGTCGGGCCGGCGCATCGTGTGCGACAGGCTGTTGTAGACGACGGTGCGGCCGCACGCCTCGGCAAGGCGCCGCATCATGCCGTCCTGCAACTCGACATACTGGCCGCCGCCGGCCTGGATCGTGCCGGTGCCCATGTCGCGCAACACGTCGGCCAGCGCGAAGATCTCGCTCTCATCGGCCCACAAGGCCGGGATGTGGACGCCCTGCGGGTCGTAGTGGCCCTTCTCGCGCGACACCGAGAGGCCGAGCGCGCCGGCCTGCATGCCGTCGCGCACGACATCCTGCATCGCCTTGATCTGCGCCTCGGTGGCGCCCGGCTTCTGGCAGTCGTCGCCCATCACGTAATGGCGCACCGCGGTATGGCCGATCAGGTTGCCGACGTTGATGCCGAGGTGCCTGTCGAGGTGCTCCATATATTGCGGGATCGTCTCCCAATCGAACTCGACGGTCTTCAGCACCTCCATCGGGATCGCTTCGACATAGGAGAGGAATTCGGCCAGCCGCTCCTCGGTTCCCTTGCGCACCGGCGCCAGCGACAGCGAACAGTTGCCAAAGATGACGCTGGTCGCGCCATGCTCGGGCGAGAACGTGCAGAGCGGGTCCCAGGTGACCTGGGCGTCGTAATGGCAGTGGTTGTCGATGAACCCGGGCGAGACGGCGCGACCGGCGGCATCGATGGTCTTTGTCGCCGCGCCGGACAATTTGCCGATTTCGCCGATCCTGCCGTTCTTGACGCCGATATCGCCCCGGAAGCCCGGCATCCCCGAGCCGTCGATGATCAGGCCGTTCTTGATCAGCAGGTCGTACGCCATGCGTCTCCTCCTCCGCGCGGATCGTCGCCGGCGGCACCCGGCATCGCTGTCACAGTAACACGCAAGCGCCGCTGGCATGCGCGCTTTCACCGCATGGATCGCGACTCTGCCATGCAAAAAGCGGGCGGCGCTCACCCCTCGCTGCGGCATCGGACCATGCGCAGCGGCGTATAGACGAGCGCGGTCTGCCCATCCTGTTTGACGACGCGCACCCGGGTGCGCACCAACCCGCGCCCCGGACGGCTGCGCGACCGCCGCGCCTCGATGATTTCGCACTCGGCGTGGATCGTGTCCCCGGCGACAACCGGGGTTTCGATCGTTAGCTCCATGTGCAGGAAGGCAAACCCGGTGTGCTGCATCGTCGCCTGCACGAGCAGCCCCTCGGCAAAGCAATAGACCAGCGCGCCCGGCGCCGGGCGGCCCTTGATGTCGCTTTCGTGCGCGAGGAACTCGCGGTTGGTGAACAACACCTCGACCATGCCGGTGCAGTTGACGAAATTGGTGATGTCGGCCTCGGTGACGGTGCGGCCGATCGTCTGGAACTGCCTGCCGACCGGCAGATCCTCGAAATAGAGGCCGAGGCCGACGGTTTCCATGTTGCCTTCTCCTTAACGTGACGGTGCGGAAGCTGTATGAGCATCGCCCAATCGCCGCCGCCCCGCCATCAGGAGAAACCATGCGAATCGCCCTCATTCACGCCGTCGCCGTCGCGATGGCGCCGGTGCACGAGGCCTTCGCGCTTCTGTGGCCGGCGGCCCAATGCACCGATCTGCTCGACACCGCGCTCAGCGTCGACCGCGAGCGCGACGGCGAATTGACCGCGGCGATGCGCCGCCGCATCGCGACGCTGGCGGACTATGCGGCCGGCACCGGCGCCGCCGGAATCCTCTTTACCTGCTCGGCGTTTGGCGAGGCGATCGAGGCGGCGGCGGCACACAGCCCGGTGCCGGTGCTGCGACCGAACGAGGCGATGTTCGAGGCGGCGCTGGCGGCAGGCAATCACATCGGCATGCTGGCGACATTCCGCCCCAGCGTCGCCGGGATGGAGCAGGAATTCGGCGAACTCGCCGCCGCGCGCGGCCGGGCGACGCGGCTCGAGACGATCTGCGTCGAGGGCGCGATGCGCGCGCTGCAGGAGGGCGACGGCGCGACGCATGACCGGCTGATCGCCGCGGCGGCACCGCGCCTCAAGCATTGCGATGCGGTGCTGCTGGCGCATTTCTCGACCGCGCGGGCGCAGGCGGCGGTCAGCGCCGTGCTGCCGTGCCCGGTACTGACCGCACCCGGCGCCGCGGTCGAGAAGCTGAGAACACTGGTCGCCTAGGGAGGACAGAAATGGAACAGCGGGTTGCGCTCGTCACCGGCGGTCTGCGCGGTCTCGGCCGGGCGATGAGCCTCGGCCTGGCGCGCGAAGGCTATGGCGTCTTCGCGGTTGGCCATATCGCCGAGGACATCCCCGAGATCGAGCGCGCCGCCGCGCAGCTTCCCGGCCGGGTCGAGCCGCTGGTCGCCGATCTGCGCGAGGCCGCCGAATGCGACCGGGTTGTCGCCGCGGTGCGGGCCCGCTTCGGCCGGCTCGACATCCTGGTCAACAATGCCGGGCTCACCTTCACCTATATCGACCCCGACCGCTATCGCCGGCCGACACCGCAGCGTTTCTGGCAGGTCCCGGACGAGATCATCGACAATGTCATCGCCACCAACATCCTCGCCGCCGACCGGCTGTCGCGCCGCGTCGCGCCGGCGATGGTCGCGGCCGGCTGGGGCCGCATCGTCAACGTGACGACCAAGCTCGACACGATGAACCGGCTCGGCACCCACCCCTACGGCGCCACCAAGGCGGCCCTCGAAATGGCGACCGAGGTGTGGGCCAAGGACGCCGCCGGGAGCGGGCTGACGATCAACATCGTCAACCCCGGCGCCGGCGCCAACACGCCGGGCATGGCCGAGGAGATGCGAAGGATGAGCCGCGACGGCCGCGTCTCCCGCCTCGTCGAACCCGACGAGATGGTGCCGCCGTTGCTCTATGTCGTCTCGCCCGAGGCTGACGCCGTCAACGGCTACCGCTTCGACGCCAACCTGTGGGACGCCACCCTCGCGCCGGCCGACGCCGCCAAGCGCGCCGGCCGCCCCGCCGGCTTCGAGATGCACCCGGCCGGCTAGCGCGGTGTCCGCTGAGATTGCATCGTCATTCCCGTGAAAGCGGGAATCCAGGGCAAGAGACCGGACGGTCGCCCTGGACCGCCGCTTCCGCCGGGGTGACGGATCACGTTGCACCGAGACGCCGGACACTCCCGGAAGGTGTTGCAAGACAAGTCGTCATTCCGGGGCGCCGCGCAGCGGCGAGCCCGGAATCCATGCGCGCCGGTCAGTGTTCGTGGATTCCGGGCTCGCGGCCTACGGCCTCGCCCCGGAATGACGGAGCTGTATCGGTACCGCGCCGTGCGCGCCCCTTACGCCGTCATCGGCGCCCCGGCAGTGGCTTCGTCGTAGGCGATGCCGAGGCGATTGACCCCGTCGAACGCCGCCGCCTTATAGCATTCCGCCAAGGTCGGATAGTTGAAGACGGTGTTGACGAAGCGGTCGATCGTGCCGCCGAACGCCAGCACCGCCGCTCAGCCGCCGATCGACACGCCGACCAGACGGCCGATCGCATAGGTGATCGCCGCCGCGGCATAGCCGATCGCCAGCTGCCGCACCGCCGAGAACATGACGCCGCGGCCGGTGAACAGCGAGGTGCCGCCGCCGATCAGCGCCAGCGCGACGCCGCTCGCGGCGAGGCTGGCGACGAGGGCCGGCAGGCCGGCGAGCACGAAGAACGGCGCAACCGGAAAGATCGCCCCCGCCGCGAACAGGCCGAACGAGGTCCCCGCCGCCGTCCAGGCCGAGCCGCCGAGCTCCTCGGGATTGATCCCCAATTCCTCGCGCACCAGCGTGTCGAGGGCGCTGTCCTTGTTGGCCATCAGCCGGTCGGCCAAGGCCCGCGCCGCCGGCTCGTCGAGCCCCTTGGCCTGATAGATCAGGACCATCTCCTCCAGTTCCTCTTCCGGCATGCGCTGCAATTCGTCGGCCTCGATGTCGATCTGCTGCTGCGACAGCTCGCGCGAACTGGTCACCGACAGCCATTCGCCCATCGCCATCGAGCAGGCGCCGGCCACCAGCCCGGCGAGTCCGGTCAAGAGGATCAGGCGGCCGGTCTCGGCGGCCCCGGCCACCCCCATCACCAGGCTGAGGTTGGAAACGAGCCCGTCATTGGCGCCGAGCACCGCGGCGCGCAGCGCGTTGCCGCCGCCGCGATGGCGCCCTTCGAGGCGCGCCAGGCTGCTCCCCGAGGCACCGTCCGGCATGGCGGCGGCCATCGCCTCGACGACCCGGGTATGCGAGCGCTCGGCGGCCGGCAGCCCGCCGGCAACCGCCTCCGGCTGCTGGTCGTATTGGCCGCTGTCGCGCTGCTCGAAGGTGCTCAGCGTCGGCAGCACGAATTGCGGCCCAAAGCGCCGGGCGAGCCAAGCCAGCGCGCGGCTCCGCCAGCCCGGCTGGCGCGCCAGCGCGCTCGCGCCGAGCCGCGTCAGCTCCTTGCGCCAGAATTCGCCGTGCGCCTCCTCGACGGCGGCCAAGCGGCGGTAGATCTCGCTCAGATGCGGGTCCTTTTCCGCCTCAGCCATCGCCCGGTAGAGCGCGGCGCTGTCGACTTCGCCCTGCAGATTGGTGCGGTAGCGCGCTACCGAGCCGTCGTCGACCATCACCCCTCCCCCGCCGCTCTCTGCATATAGGGTTTAGCGGCTATGCGCGGAGCCCGCTATTGTGCGCTGACAATGCCAAAGTTCGGGAGGTCCAGCCGTTGGAACAGCGCAACCTCGGCCGCTCGGGCCTGATCGTCTCCGCCGTCGGGCTCGGCTGCAACAATTTCGGCGCGCGCATCGACATGGCGGCGACCCGCGCCGTGGTGCACCGGGCGCTCGACCTCGGCATCACCTTTTTCGACACCGCGGATACTTATGGCGAGAGCGGCGCCTCGGAGGAGTATCTCGGCCGCGCACTGGCCGGGCATCGCGACGAGATCGTGCTCGCCACCAAGTTCGCCCGGCCGATGGACCGGCAAGGCCGGCTGCAGGGCGCCTCGCGGCGCTATATCATGAGCGCCGTCGAAACCAGCCTCAAACGGCTCAACACCGACCATATCGACCTCTACCAGCAGCACATCGCCGATCCAAGGACGCCGATCGAGGAGACGCTGCGCGCCCTCGACGACCTCGTGCGTCACGGCAAGGTGCGCTATATCGGCTGCTCGACCCTGGCGGCCTGGCAGGTTGTCGAGGCGCAGTGGACCTCGACCCATTCGGGGTTCGACCGGTTCGTCGCCTGCCAGGAGCGCTACAGCCTCATCGAACGCCAGCTCGACGGCGAGCTGATGCCGGTCATCGAATCATACGGGCTGGGGCTGATCCCGTTCTCGCCCCTGGCCAACGGGCTGCTGACCGGAAAATACCGGCAGGGCATGCCATTGCCGGCCGGCGCCCGCCTGACCACGACGCCGCGCACCGCCGAGCGCTACCTGACGCAAGCGAACTGGGCGATCGTCGAGCGCCTCGCGCGATTCTGCGAGGCGCGCAGCCACAGCCTCCTCGAGCTGGCGTTCAGCTGGCTGCTGCAGCGGCCGGCGGTGGCAAGCGTCATTGCCGGCGCGACGACGCCCGAACAGGTCACCGCCAATGTCGCCGCCGCCGGCTGGACCCTGTCGCGCGAAGACATGGACGAAATCGACCGGCTGACGGCAAACTAGCCCCGCGCCGGCGTATCGCCGGCATGTCATTTTGGGAGGAGCTTGGATCATGGAAGTTCGACTGGACGGCAGGAGCGCCATCGTTACCGGCGGCAGCAAGGGGCTGGGTCTCGCGATCGCGCAGGAATACGCCCGCTCGGGCGCCGACGTGGCGATCCTGGCGCGCGATCCCGGTGCGCTGGCCGAAGCAAAGCAGCTGATTTCGGCCGGAGCGCCGGGCCGCAAGGTCGCGGCGATCAGCTGCGACGTGTCGAACGCGGCGGCCATCAAGAAGGCCTACGACCAGGTGATGGCCGAGCTCGGCAAGGTCGACATCTTTGTCAACAACGCCGGCCAGTCGACGCGCGGGCCCTCGGAGAGCCTGACCGACGAGCAGTGGCAGGCCGATTTCGACCTGAAACTGTTCGCCCAGGTGCGCTTTTGCCGCCTCGTTTTTCCGCAGATGAAAGAGCGCCGCTGGGGCCGCATCATCAGCGTCTTGAATATCGGCGCCAAGGCGCCCGGGCCGGACAGCGCGCCGACCTCGATCAGCCGCGCCGCCCAGATGGCCTTCACCAAGGTCCTCTCACAGGAAGGCGCGCCCTACAACGTGCTGGCCAATTCGCTGCATGTGGGCGTCATCGTCAGCGACCAGATCGTCCGCCGCCATCGCCGCGAGGGGGCCAACATTTCGCTTGAGGAAATGATCGCGCAGGCCGGCCGCGGCGTGCCGCTCGGCCGCATGGGGCGGGCCGAGGAGTTCGCCAACGTCGCCTGCTTCCTCGCCTCGGACGCCGCCTCCTATGTCACCGGCACCTCGATCAACGTCGATGGCGGCCGCTCGCCGGTCTGGTGAGGCCCGCCGCGCCCACATCCAGGACCGCGGGTGTCGCACCCGCGGTCCGCCGAGGAGGCGACCATGGCCGCACCTTCGCTGAGCGACGAGCGGGAACTCGCATACCGGCGGCTGATCGAGCTTGGCATCGCGCTGTCGGCGGAACGCAACCACCAGCGCCTGCTGGAGACGATTCTGATCGGCGCCAAGGAGCTGACCAATGCCGACGGCGGCACGCTTTATCTGGTCAGCGAGGACGGCGCCGACCTGCGCTTCATGATCATGCGCAACGACACGATGGCGATCGCGCTCGGCGGCACCACCGGGGCGCCGGTCCCGTTTCCACCGGTCCCGATGCGCGCGCCCGACGGCACCCCCAATCACGCCAGCGTCGTCGCCGAAGCCGCCGTCAGCGGCAGCACGATCAACCTGGCCGACGCCTATAACACCCCCGGCTTCGACTTTAGCGGACCGCGCGCCTTCGATGCCCGGACCGGCTACCATTCGCAATCCTTTCTGACGGTTCCGCTCAAGAACCACGACGCCGAGGTGGTCGGCGTCCTGCAGCTGATCAACGCGCGCTCGCCCGACGGGCGTACCCAGGCGTTTCCGGCATCGGTCGTGCCGCTGGTCGAGGCGCTCGCCAGCCAGGCGGCGGTGGCGCTCGACAACCAGATGCTGATCGACGCGCAACGCAATCTGTTCCGTTCGGTGCTCAAGGTTTTTGCCGGCGCGATCGACGCCAAGTCGACCCATACCGGCGGCCACTGCCATCGCGTCCCCGAGCTGACCACCATGATCGCGCGGGCGGCCGACGCCGCGCATGACGGCGCGCTCGCCGATTTCCACCTGCGCGAGGACGAATGGTACGAGCTCGACGTTGCCGGCGGCCTGCACGATTGCGGCAAGGTCACGACGCGCGAGTTCGTCGTCGACAAGGCGACCAAGCTCGAGACGATCTACAATCGCCTGCATGAGATCCGCACCCGCTTCGAGGTCGTCAAACGCGATGCCGAGATCGAGTACCTGAAGGGAATCATGGCCGGCGGCGACGAGACGGCGCTGCGCGCCGCGCGCGATGCGCGACTGGCGCAGCTCGACGACGATTTTGCCTTTGTCGCCGAATGCAACATCGGCGGCGAGTTCATGGCGCCCGAAAAAATCGCCCGGCTGCAGCAGATCGCCGAAATCACCTGGCTGCGCACGCTCGACGACCGGCTCGGCCTCTCCTGGGAGGAGAGCGCGCGGCAGCCGCCGGACGCCGAGCGGCTGCCCGCCGTCGAGCACCTGCTCGCCGACAAGCCGAGCCATTTGATCGCGCACGACAAGCCGCCGATCGCTCCCGGCAACCGCTGGGGCTTTGTCATCAAGCCGCCGCCCTACAAGGCCAATCTCGGCGAAGTCTACAATCTGTCGATCCGCCGCGGCACCCTGACCGAGGAAGAGCGCTACCACATCAACGACCACATCGTGCAGACGATCGTCATGCTGGACGCGCTGCCCTTCCCCAAACACCTGCGGCGCGTCCCGGAATGGGCCGGCGGGCACCACGAAAAGATGGACGGCACCGGCTACCCGCGCGGCCTGAAGCGCGAGGCGATCAGCATCCCGGCGCGGATCATGATGATCGCCGACATCTTCGAGGCCTTGACCGCGCGCGACCGGCCCTACAAGAAAAAGAAGATGCTGTCGGAGTGCCTCGCCATCATGGCGAGCATGAGCCGCGAGGGTCATATCGACCCCGATATCTTCGAATTATTCCTGAGTTCGGGCGTCTACCGCGACTACGCCAACCTTTACATGCTGCCCGACCAGATCGACGAGATCGA
>DATLRS010000032.1:0-33037 GCA_035534535.1 Allostellaceae bacterium
GAACCTCATTGGCGCCTTCTACCAGCCGCGCCTGGTTCTCGCGGACACGGCGAGCCTGGCGAGTTTGCCGCGGCGCGAAGTGCGCGCCGGCTACGGCGAGATCGTCAAATACGGGCTGATCGGCGATGTCGAGTTTTTCCAGTCGCTCGAAGCCGAGGGCCCGGCGGTGTGCGATCTCGAACCGGCCGCGCTGACCCGTGCGGTCATGGTGAGCTGCCGCATGAAGGCGGCGATCGTAGCTGCCGACGAGCGCGAGGAGGGCGAGCGCGCGCTATTGAATTTCGGCCATACCTTCGGCCATGCGCTGGAGACCGAGACCGGGTTCGGCGAGCGGTTGCTGCACGGCGAGGCGGTGGCGCTCGGCATGGCGCTGGCGTTCGATTTCGCGGTGCGGCTCGGCCTCGCCTCGGGGCAGGACGCGCACCGCGTCCGCCGTCACCTCACGGGCGCCGGATTGCCGACGACGCTCGGCGAGATCGGGCTCGCCGGCGATGATGCCGACCGTCTGCTGGGGCATATGGGCCGGGACAAGAAGGTGCGCGACGGCGCGATCACCCTGATCCTGCCGCGCCGGATTGGCGATGTGTTCGTCATGCGCAACGCGCCGGTCGAGGCGTTGCGCGCGTTTCTCGCGGAATGAAGCCGACCGGGCGGCCGCTACCGGCCGAGGCGCCGCGGCGATAGCGTCTCCGCCTGACCGGCGGGCAGCGCCGCCGCCCGGTAGAAATCGACGATGTAGACGCGGATCGCGGCGGTGAGGCTCGACGCGGTGCGATAGCGGTCGATGTCGGTCACCAAATCGTGCACGGTGGCGTTGCGGCGACGCGCAACATCGTGCAGCGCATCCCACATCGGCGGTTCGAGCCGGACGCTGGTGCGGTGCCCGGCCACAACGATGTTGCGGATCACGAGCGAGGAGGAGGCATTCTCGTTGGTGCGGCGCGCTCGCCGCGGGAATCCCGTTTGCATGCGTATGATCTGGTGCGACAGCTGCAATATACAACCTCTACATTGCGTAGCAAATTGATAAAATTCTCTGGGTTGCATATCATCGTATTCCAACGGAACCGGGAACCGGCGCGAGCGGAGGACCGCAGCGGCCTCCGCTGAAATCGCAGCCGGGTACTGCGCGGGGATCAGGCACTGCGCGGGGATGACGCTTCACGCCATCCGATCTGCCCCTTTAGCCGCGGTCCTCGTCCGGGGCGAGCGTCGTCAGCGACAGGGCGTGGACACGCGTCGCCAGTTCATCAGCGAGCGTCTGATAGACGAGCCGCTGCCGCGCCACCCGATTGAGCCCGGCAAAGGCGGCGGCAACGACGGTCACGGCAAAATGGGTTTCGCCTTCGGGGCGGGCGCCGGCATGGCCGGCATGGCGGTGCGACTCGTCGACGATCTCCAGCCGGACCGGGGCGAACCGCTCGGTCAGCTTGTCGCGGATCGTTGCGGCGACACTCACAACCGTTGCGTGTGCGACTGCATCGCGGCGGCCGCGGCGAGAAAGCCGGCGAGATCGTCGACGATGTGGTTGATGTAGGCGCTGTCAGCCCCGGCCGATGCCCAGTCGAGGCCGTTTCGCATCCACGCCGTGGTCATGCCGAGCGAAGCGGCCGGCGCGAGGTTGCGGGCAATGTCCTCGACCATCAGCGCCCGCTCGGCGGCGACCGCGTGCCGGCGCAGCAACAGCCGATAGCCGGCGAGCGACGGCTTCGGGTCGAAATCGGCGGCGACAATATCGACGATGCCGCTGAACGCACCGCTGAGCCCGAGATGATCGAGGAGGCGCTCGGCGTGGCGCAGCGAGCCGTTGGTGTGGACGATCTTGTGGCCGCGCAGCTCGCCGATCGCGGCGACCAGCGCCGGGTCGGGCGGCACGCCGGCGAGGTCGATATCGTGGACGAAGGCGAGAAACTCGTGCGGGTCGATGCCCTCGACGGTCATCAGGCCGCGCAGCGTCGTGCCGTGCTCGCGGAAATAGGTCCGCCGCTGCTCGGCGGCCTCGTCCAGCGTCACCTCCAGACGGTCACTGATGTATTCGTTCATGCGCCGCTGCACCTGGTCGAACAGGCGGCACGAGGCGGGATAGAGCGTGTTGTCGAGATCGAAGATCCAGGTCTCGACCGCGCCCAGGGGGCAGCGTTCGCTGCGGGTGGTGTAGGCCATCGCCGGTCCCCTGCTCTCAGCCGTCGCGGATCAAGGTGCCGGCGCCCTCGGTGAACAGCTCCAGCAAGATCGCATGCGGCACCCGGCCGTCGAGGATCACCGCCCCCTCCGCGCCGCCCGCGATCGCCTCGAGGCAGGTCTCGACCTTGGGGATCATGCCGCCGGAAATCGTGCCGTCGGCGATCAGCCGGCGCGCCTCGCCGGCGGTCAATTCCGGGATCAGGCACTTGCCGGCGTCGAGCACCCCGGGGACGTCGGTCAGCAACAGAAACCGCTTGGCCTTGACCGCCGCGGCCACCGCCCCGGCGACGGTGTCGGAATTGATGTTGTAGGTCTCGCCGTCGGCGCCGATGCCGACCGGCGCGATGACCGGGATCATATGCGCCTGGCGCAGCGCGTCGAGCACCGCCACCTCGATCCGCTCGGGCTCGCCGACAAAGCCGAGATCGCCGTTGCGCGTCAGCTTACGGGCGCGAATGAGGCCGCCATCCTTGCCGCTGAGCCCGATCGCCAGCCCGCCGGCATGGTTGATCGCGGCGACCAGCTGCTTGTTGACGGTTCCGGCCAGGACCATTTCGACGACTTCCATTGTCTCGCGGTCGGTAACCCGCAAGCCGTTGACAAAGGTGCTTTCGATGCCGAGACGCTGCAGCAGCCGGGCGATCTGCGGGCCGCCGCCATGCACGACGATCGGGTTGATGCCGACCTGTTTGAGGATCGCAATGTCGCGCGGAAACGGGTCCTGGCCGTCGCCATTGCCCATCGCGTGTCCGCCATATTTGACGAGGATCGTCTCGCCGGCATAGGGCCGCAGATAGGGCAGGTATTCGGCGAGCACCGCGGCCTTCAGGGCGGGGGCGGCGGCTTGTGTGCCGGAGGTCGTCGGGGAGCTCATTGTACCGGCACTCTATCGTCCTCGTCGCGGCAATGCCATCGCCGGCGCGGCAGTCGCGGGGCGCGGTTGATCGGCCAGGGCAAACCCCGCGAGGCTCGCGCGCAAGGCCGCAATCCCCACCGATTTTTCGGCGCTGGTCAGATGGATCTCAGGATGCGCGGCGCTGTGCCGCGCCAGTTCGGCGGCGACCGCCGCGGCGGTCGCGACGCCGGTGGCCGCGCCCAACTTGTCGATCTTGGTCAGCACCACCTGATAGGACAATCCGGCCGTATCGCACAGCCGCATGACCGGCCCGTCCGGTTCCTTGAGGCCGTGGCGCGAATCGACCAGCAGGCAGACGCGGCGCAGGCTCGTCCGGCCGCGCAGATAGTGCTGCACCAGCCGGGTCCAGGCGCTGACCGCACTCTTTGACGCCGCGGCGTAGCCGTAGCCCGGCAGATCCACCAGCATCAGCCGGCGATCGAGGATGAAAAAGTTGAGCTGCCGCGTCCGGCCCGGCGTGTTGGAGGTGCGCGCCAGCGTGTTGCGCCCGGTCAGCGCGTTGACGAGACTCGACTTCCCGACATTGGAGCGGCCGATAAAGGCGATCTCGGGCAGGCTCGCATCGGGAAACGCCGTCTCGTCGGCGACGCCCGCAACAAAGCGGCAGTCGCGCGCGAACAACAGCCGCCCCGCCTCGATCTGTTCGGGCTCGATCGCGCGCGGCGGAAACAGGTCGGCGTCGTCCGCCAATGCGCTCAGGCCGCGCCGGCGCGGTGCATGATCGTCCATTGCTGGGCGATGCTTAAGAGATTGTTCCAGGCCCAGTAGATGACGAGCCCGGCCGGGAAGGCCGCCAGCATGTAGGTGAAGACGATCGGCAGCGCCATGAACATCCGCGCCTGCATCGGATCGACCGGCTGCGGGTTGAGCTTCTGCTGCAGGAACATCGTCACCCCCATCAGCAACGGCCAGGCGCCGATCATCAGGACGTGCGGCGGGGTGAACGGGATGAGACCGAACAGATTGGCGAACGAGGTCGGGTCGGGCGCCGACAAATCGTGGATCCAGCCAAAGAACGGCGCGTGCCGCATCTCGATCGTGACAAACAGCACCTTGTACAGCGAGAAGAACACCGGGATCTGGATCACGATCGGCAGGCAGCCGGCCAGCGGGTTGGCTCCCACCCGCTTATAGAGCGCCATGATCTCCTGCTGCTGGCGCGGCTTGTCGTCGGGAAAGCGCTCGCGGATCTTCTGCATTTCCGGCTGCAACAGCTTCATCTTGCTCATCGCCGAATAGGATTTATTGGCGAGCGGGAAGAACAGGAGCTTGATGATCAGGGTCAGCAGCAGGATCGACAGCCCGAAATTGCCGAGCAGCCCTTCAAACACCAGCAGCACCCGGAAGATCGGCTTGGTCAGAAACCAGAACCAGCCGAAATCGATCGAATAATCGAACAGCGGGATGCCGGCCCGGGTATAGGCATCGAGCAGGTTGAGTTCCTTCGCGCCGGCGAAGAAGCGGGTCGAGACCGCCGCCGTGCCGCCGGCCGGGGCCGTCACGGCGGGGCCGATGAAGTCGGTCTGGTAGCGATCGACGCCGCCCTCGACAAGATGCCCGAAGCGCGCCTTGACGGCCTCTTTCTGCGCCGGCACCAGCGCGGTGAGCCAGTATTTGTCGGTAAACCCGAACCAGCCGCCGGTCGAGCTGTGATCCTCGGGCGTACCCGGCTTCAGCGAGGAATATTTGATGTCGTGCACCGAGCCGTCGAACTCGCCGATCATCCCCTCGAACAAGAGATAATAGCCGCTGACCGGCGGCGTCCCGCTGCGGCTGATCAGGCCGTAGGGTGACAGGCTGACCGATGTGCTGCCGGTGTTTTTCACCCCGTCGTGCACCGTGAACATGTAGTTCTCGTCGATCGCGATCGTGCGCGTGAAGACGAGGCCGGCGCCATTGTTCCAGGTCAGCGTGACCGGCGAGGTTGGGGTCAACGCGCCGCCCGAGGCGGTCCAGCGCGTATCCGCTCCCGGCACCTTGACGCCGCCCTTTCCGGCAACCCAGCCGAACTCGGCGAAATAGGAGTCCTTGGTTCCGGTCGGCAACAGCAGCACCACTTCCGGGCTCTTCGGATCGGTGGTCTCGTGATAGGTGGCGAGGGTCAGATCGTCGATGCGGCCGCCCACCAGGTCGATCGAGCCGTGCAACCGCGGCGTATCGATCCGCACCCGCGGCTCCGCCGCGATCGCCTGCGCCCGCGTCTCCGCCGCCGTGGCCGCGGCGGCGTGCGGCACGGTGGCGCCCGGTGCACTACCCGGTGCACTGACTTGGGCGTTGCCCGGGGCGTTGCCCGGGGCGTTGCTCGCGGCGCCGCTGGCGGGCGCGGTTGCCGGCGTCGCGCCGCCGGTCTCGCTCGATGCCGGGTGAACCGGCGGCGTTACCGGGTGCAGCTTTGAATAGACGAACTGAAACCCCAGCAGAATGCCTACCGAGAGCACGATCGCGAGCAGGAGGTTGCGTTGTTCCATCGGGCGCGGGACGCGGGCTCAGCTTTTCGGCTCTGCCGGGACGGGGTCGTAGCCGCTGCCGCCCCACGGGTGGCAGCGCAGCAGGCGCCGCACGGCGAACAGCGAACCCCGCCACGGTCCATGCTGCGCGATCGCTTCGGCGGCGTAGTGTGAGCAGCTCGGCTCGTAGCGGCAGGACGGCGGCAGGACCGGCGCCAGCAGCAGCTGATAGGCGCGGATCATGCCGCGTAATGCCAGACCCACCATGCGGCTCCCGCTACCGTAACCGGTCATCTCAACTCTCCTCGCCGCGCCGTCGCCGGGGTTCGCCGCCGCGCCTGTCGACCTGGCGGAGCGCCGCCTCGAGATCGCCGACAAGGTCCGCATAGGGCCGCTCGCCGGTCCCGGCCCGGGCGATCAGCACATAATCGGTTCCCGGCCGCCCGCCGCTCGCCAGCACCTCGCTCGCCGCCGCCCGCAATCGCCGCTTTGCCCGATTGCGGACCACGGCATTGCCGACCTTGCGGCTCGCGGTAAAGCCCACCCGTACCAGCGCGAGCGCGCCCGCCTCACCGGGGCGCGGCGCCGCCTGCAATACCAAGCCCGGCCGAGCCGCCCGCCGACGTGCCGCGGCAACACGCAGGAAATCGGCGCGGGCCTTGAGCCTTGCAAGCCCACTCGCCATCGCCATCCCAATTTCGCTGGAGAAACCGCGCCGCGCCAAGCGGCGCGGCCGAGCGCCGCAGGCGCCAGGGTCTGGCAGACAGGGTCAGGCAGACAGGCGCTTGCGGCCTTTCGCCCGGCGCGCGGCCAGCACCCGACGACCGCCGGTCGTCGCCATTCGCGCGCGAAAGCCGTGACGGCGCTTGCGGACGAGCCTGCTTGGCTGATAAGTGCGCTTCACGGCATCCTCTCCGGCGGAAACTGCCTTGGTTGCGAGGAGGCCGCTATATAGGGGAGCGGTCCTGGCGAGTCAACGACGGCTGGGCTCGCGGCTGTTGCGAACGGGGGTTGCTGCTGTGACCGACGACACCATGATCGCCACCGGCGACGGACCGGTCGGCGGCCGGGCCGCCCCGGTCAGCGGCTCACTGCGCCCCGGCGGCGAGACGCACAAAGCCGCCTTCTGCCGGATGCTGCTCGACACGCATAACCCCTATAGGCCGGCGGTGGTCGATTGGCCGCAGCTCGACGAGATGGCCCGCGAGCGGCTGGTGGCCCTGCCGATCTGGGACATTGCGGTGCAGACCGAGGGCAAGGCCAGCATTCGGGTCGCCAGCTACGCCGCCAGGATCCGCGATCCGCTGCTGCGGGAAGCGGTGTTGCTCAACGGGTTCGAGGAGGGGCGGCACAAGCAGGTGCTGTCCAACCTGGTCGAGGCCTACGGCATTGATCTCATGCCGGAGCCCGCATACAAGCCACCGCGCCGGCCGGAATGGGCCTTCATGGTGACCGGTTACAGCGAATGCATTGACAGCTTCTTTGCCTTCGGGCTGTTTGCGCTGGCCCGGCAGTCGCGCTTCTTCCCACCGGAGCTGGTCGACACGTTCGAGCCGATCATGCAGGAGGAGGCCCGGCACATCCTGTTCTTCGTCAACTGGGTGGCCTGGCATCGCCGCAACCTCGCGTGGTGGCGTCGGCCGTGGTTCTGGTGCAAGGTCGCGGCGGTGTGGGTCTTCCTGGTGGGCGAACGCATCGGGCTTGCCCGCGGCGCCGCCGGCGTAGCGGGCGCACAGGACAACAATTTTACCCTGACCGGCAGCAAGGCGGTGGCGAACGTGGATCTGTCGGCAGCAGGGCTGTTCCGCCTGTGCCTTGCGGAAAACGAGCGCCGCATGGGTCTCTACGACCCGCGCCTGTTGCGCCCTCAGGTCGTGCCGCGCCTCGTCCGCTGTCTCAGCCGCGTGTTGCGCAGCCGGCGGCGTCCGGCCTCGCCATGAGCTTGCAGGTTCACGCGGCCGACCGCATCCCGCGATGAGACCCTGGCCCATTCTGGCCGCCATCGTCGGGATGGCGGCGATGGCGGCGCTTGTCGGCTATTTTGGAGCCGGCGCGGTGACCCATTCGCTGCGCTCGATCGGCGCCGGCGGCTTTGCCGCGATCTGCGCCGTTCATCTCGCGCTGATCGGCGTCATGGGGCTCGCGTGGCGCACGCTGCTGCCCGGCATTCATCCGGGCAAGGTCATCTGGGCGCGGCTGGTTCGCGATTCGGGTTCCGAAGCATTGCCGCTGTCGCAGGTCGGCGGCTTTGTGCTCGGTGCCCGTGCCCTGGCGCTGGCCGGCGTGCCGGGCACGCTGGCGGCGGCCAGCACGATCGTCGATGTGACCCTCGAATTCGTCGCTCAGCTCGCCTATACCGCGCTCGGCCTGATCTGGCTGGTCCGGCTGCAGCCGGACACGCGGGTCGCGGCGCCGGTATTGCTCGGCCTGGCATTCGCCGCTTTCGCCGCGGCGGGCTTCGTCCTGGTGCAGCGTCGCGGTCTCGATTATTTCGACCGCATCGCGCGCATTCTCGGGCGCGGCTGGGCGGACCGTAGCGCAGCGGGCGCCGCCGCGCTGCATGCCGCGCTGGCCGGGATCTACCGCCGTCGCGGCCGGCTCTTGGCGAGTTGCGCGGTGCATCTGACGTGCTGGATCACCAGCGCCATCGAGGTGTGGCTCGCGTTGCGCATCGCCGGCCAACCGCTGTCATTCGGCGCGGTGCTGGCGATCGAAAGCCTGGTTTACGCCATCCGCACTGTGGCGTTTGCGGTGCCGCAGGCGGTCGGCATCCAGGAAGGCGCGTACATTGTGCTCGGGGCCGGGTTCGGGTTGACGCCCGACATGGCGCTGGCCGTGTCGCTGGTCAAACGCGGCCGCGACCTGGCGATCGGATTGCCGGTGATCGCCATCTGGCAGGCGATCGAAGGCAACCGGCTGTGGCGGCGGCGCGCCGCCGCTATGATGCGCGCCAGTCAGATCCCGGCGGAGATCCCGGCGGAGATCGCGGCGGAGATCGCGGCGGAGATCGCCGCGCCGCCACCGAAGTGATATGAGCCGGCCGCGGCGGCCTACGCGCCGATCCGGTCGTATCCGATCGCGCGGTAGACCAGCGCGCTCAGCACCCAGCCGACGACAAACAGCGCGATGATGATGCCGCCGAGCGCGCCGATATTGTCGTTGACGGCGCCGACCACATCCCACAGGCCGCCGGCCAGCCCGAGCCTGTCGGCCACCAGGCCGAGCGCTTCGATGCCGCCGACCAGCGCGGCGACAATGACCGACATGCCGGTGATCGCCAGGTTGTAGTAGAGCTTGCGCACCGGGTTGGCGAAGGCCCAGCCATAGGCGCCCAGCATCAGGACGCCGTCGGCGGTGTCGATCAGCGACATGCCGGCCGCGAACAGCGTCGGGAACACCAGGATCGACCAGATCGGCAGGCCCTTCACTGCCGCCGCGGCGGCGATCCCCAACAGCCCGATCTCGCTCGCCGTATCGAAGCCGAGACCGAACACGATCCCCAGCGGATACATGTGCCAGCTGCGCGAGATCAGCGCGAAGAGGCGGCGCAGCCCGCGCCCGAACAGGCCGCGGCGCGCCAGATAGGCGTCGAGTTCGACGCTACGGTAGGCGCCGCCGCGTTTCACCCGGCGCAACAACCGGCCGATCGCCACCAGCACGGCGCCGTTGGCGGCCGCGATGGCGAACAGAAACACCACCGCCGCCGCCGTCCCGGCGGCGCTGCCGATGGCGACCAGTCCCGGATGGCGTTGCTGTAGCGTGGTGGCGCTCGCAGCGATTGCCGTGGCGGCGACGAGCACCATCGAGGAATGCCCCAGCGCAAAGAAAAACCCGACCGCGACCGGGCGCTTGCCCTCCTGCATCAGCTTGCGCGTGACGTTGTCGATCGCCGCGATATGGTCGGCATCGACGGCGTGGCGCAGCCCGAGCCCGTAGGCGAGCAGCGCCGTGCCGAGCAACGCCGGGTGGTCGTGCAACGCCGCGAACGCCCAACCCCAGGCGACCAGATTGACGGCGCCGAGGCTGCCGCACAGGGTAAGCGCGCGGCGGCCAAAGGCGCGGCCCGATGCGCCGCTCATCGCCCCGAGCGCGGCGAGCCGGGTCGGCTATTCGACCAGTTCGGCCTCTTTCGGCTCGGCCGGCGTCGCCGGCGGGCGCGGCACAAAGATAAAGGCGAGCTTGTCGGCCTCCTTGTCGACCGACACCCGGACGATGCCGCCTTTCGCCAGCGAGCCGAACAGCAGCTCCTCGGCGAGCGGCTTCTTGATGTGCTCCTGGATGATGCGGGCGAGCGGGCGCGCCCCGAATAGCGGGTCGTAGCCCTTGCCGGCGAGCCAATCGCGGGCGCTCGCATCGAGTTCGATCGTGACGTTGCGGTCGGCGAGCTGCTCCTCGAGCTGCAGCACGAACTTGTCGACGACCCGGCCGATCGTTTCCGGCGCCAATGGCGCAAACGAGATGGTCGCGTCGAGCCGGTTGCGGAATTCCGGCGTGAACATGCGGTTGATCGCTTCCTCGTCATGCCCGGTGCGGATGCCGCTGCCAAAGCCGATCGCCTGCTTGGCCAGCTCGGCGGCGCCGGCGTTGGTCGTCATGATCAGGATGACGTTGCGGAAATCGACAATCTTGCCGTTGTGGTCGGTCAGTTTCCCGTAATCCATGACCTGCAACAGGATGTTGAACAGGTCGGGGTGGGCCTTCTCGATCTCGTCGAGCAGGAGGACGCTGTGCGGGTGCTGGTCGATCGCGTCGGTGAGGAGGCCGCCCTGGTCGAAACCGACATAGCCCGGCGGGGCGCCAATGAGGCGCGAGACGGTGTGCCGCTCCATGTATTCCGACATGTCGAAGCGGGTGATCTCGATCCCCATGGTGCGCGCGAGCTGGCGCGCCACCTCGGTCTTGCCGACCCCGGTCGGGCCGGAGAACAGGTAGGAGCCGATCGGCTTTTCCGCCTCGCGCAAGCCGGCGCGCGCCAGCTTGATCGCCGACACCAAGGCCTCGATCGCGGTGTCCTGGCCGAACACCATCGTTTTCAGGTCGCGGTCGAGGTTTTTCAGCACCTCGCGGTCGTCGCGCGACACGCTCTTGGGCGGAATGCGCGCCATCGTCGCGATGCAGGCCTCGACCTCCTTGGCGGTGATCGTCTTGCGGCGCCGGTTTTCCGGCACCAGCATCTGCGCGGCGCCGGTTTCGTCGATCACGTCGATCGCCTTGTCCGGCAGTTTGCGGTCGCCGATGTAGCGGTGCGACAGCTCGACCGCGGCCTTGATCGCGTCCGCGGTGTAGCGGACCTTGTGGTGGCGCTCGTAATAGGGTTTGAGGCCGCGCAGGATCTTGATCGAGTCCGCGATCGACGGCTCGTTGACGTCGATCTTCTGAAAGCGGCGGACCAGCGCCCGGTCCTTCTCGAAATAGTTGCGGTATTCCTTGTAGGTCGTCGAGCCGATGCAGCGAATGGCACCCCCGGCCAGGGCCGGCTTCAACAGGTTGGAGGCATCCATCGCGCCGCCCGAGGTGGCGCCGGCGCCGATCACGGTGTGGATCTCGTCGATGAACAGGATCGCCCCGGGCTGCGCCTCGAGTTCGGCCAGCACCGCCTTCAAGCGCTCCTCGAAATCGCCGCGATAGCGGGTGCCGGCCAACAGCGCGCCCATGTCGAGCGCGTAGATCGTCGCCCCCGCCAGCACGTCGGGCACCTCGCGCCCGACGATGCGGCGCGCCAGCCCCTCGGCGATCGCGGTCTTGCCGACGCCGGGATCGCCGACATAGAGCGGGTTGTTCTTCGAGCGCCGACACAGGATCTGGATCGTGCGATCGACCTCGGCCTCGCGCCCGATCAGCGGGTCGACCTTGCCGGCCTTGGCCTTCTTGTTGAGGTTGACGCAATAGGCGTCGAGCGCATCGTGGCTGCGCTTCTGGCCCTTTTCGCCGCGTTCCTCCTCCTCGGCGCCCTGGACGCGGCGCGTCTCGGAGCGGCCCGGCGCCTTGGCGATGCCGTGCGAAATGTAGTTGACCGCGTCGAAACGGGTCATGTCCTGCTCCTGCAGGAAATAGACCGCATGGCTCTCGCGCTCGGCGAACATCGCGACCAGCACATTGGCGCCGGTCACCTCCTCGCGACCCGAGGACTGTACGTGGATCGCGGCGCGTTGCAGCACACGCTGGAAGCTCGCCGTCGGCTTGGCATCGTCGCTGTGGTTGGAAACGAGGTTGGTCAGCTCGTTGTCAACATAGGTCAGGACGTCGCGGCGCAGTCGGTCGAGATCGACGCTGCACGCGCGCAGCACCGCGATGGCGTCCTGGTCCTCGGTCAACGCCAACAGCAGATGCTCGAGGGTGGCGTATTCGTGCCGCC
This sequence comes from Allostellaceae bacterium, assembly GCA_035534535.1. Classification (GTDB taxonomy): domain Bacteria; phylum Pseudomonadota; class Alphaproteobacteria; order ATCC43930; family CGMCC-115725; genus DATARH01. The sequence continues at coordinate 11,903 of DATLRS010000032.1, forward strand.
GCTCGTTGGCATGGGCGAGCGCCCGGTGCAGCGATTTTTCGAGATTGCGTGAGAGCACGGCCGCTCCCTTCCTGGCGATGGGGGACTAGTCTTTTTCCAAGGTACATTGCAGTGGATGTTGGTGCTGCCGGGCGAAATCCATGACCTGCGTCACTTTGGTCTCGGCAACCTCGTAGGTGTAGACGCCGCAGATACCGACGCCGCGGCGATGCACGTGCAGCATGATGCGGGTCGCTTCCTGACGGCTTTTCGCGAAAAACCGCTCGAGGATGTGCACGACAAACTCCATCGGCGTGTAGTCGTCGTTTAGCATCAATACCTTGTACATCGACGGCTTCTTCGTCTTCGGCTTGGCCTTGACGATAACGCCGGTGCCAGGTCCTTCGCCGCCGCGTTTGCCGTTGTCGCTCATATCAATCCGCGTCGCTCGCGATTCCCGCTCCCGATGATATTGGCATTGCCCGCCTTCGGCAAAGCCCCTTGCTGCGGTTCCGCGCGGCGGGTTGGCATGCCCCACTCACATGGCCTCATTCGCTGCGATAGGGCCGGCGCAACAGATCCTCAATCATCATATCAATTGCCATGCCGCGATGCAGCACACCATCGACGGCCGCGGTGATCGGCATCTCGATTGCGAGCTGCGCGGCGAGCTGCGCCACCGCCGCCGCGGTCGCCACCCCCTCGACGACCGAGCGTCGCCCGGCCAGTGCCGCGGCGAGCGTCGCGCCGCGCCCCAGCGCCACTCCCAGCGTGTAATTGCGCGATTGCCCGCCGGTGCAGGTCAGCACCAAATCGCCCAGCCCCGACAGGCCGCGAAAGGTTTCCGCCGCCGCGCCCTTGGCCAGGCCGAGGCGGATGATCTCGGCGAGCCCGCGGGTGATCAGCGCGGCGCGGGCATTGTCGCCGAGTTCGCGCCCGGCGATGATGCCGCAGGCAATCGCCAGCACGTTCTTGACCGCGCCGCCGATCTCGGCGCCGATCGGGTCTTGCGACAAATAGGGCCGGAAGCGCGCGCCGCCGAGCGCTGCGACAAAGGCGCCGGCCAGCGCCGGCTCGCGGCTGGCGATGGTGACCGCGCTCGGCAGCCCGCGCGCCACTTCCGCCGCGAAGCTCGGTCCCGAGAGCACGGCGACCGGGGTCTCGCGGCAGATTTCGGCGGCGATTTCCGACATTGTCATCAGCGTCCCGGTCTCGATCCCCTTGGCGCACAGCAACAGCGGCACCGTCGCCCGCAGATGCGACATCAGCACCCCGAGGGTGCCGCGCAAGAATTGCGCCGGAACGACCACCAGCACCGCCTCGGCGCCGGCCAGCGCGACCGCCATGTCGGTGGTCGCCGCGATCGCCGGGTCGAGCGCGATGCCCGGCAGATAGACCGGGTTCTCGTGACGCCGCTCGATCGCCGCGACGATCGCCGCATCGCGCGCCCATAGCACGACGGCGGTGCCGGCCCGGGCGGCAACCGTCGCAAGCGCGGTGCCCCAGGCGCCGCCGCCGATCACCGCCAGCCGCTTCACGAGAGGTCCGCACTGGCCGTCGCCGCGGCCTCGTCGAGCGGCCAGCGCGGCCGCACCGGCGCGTCGAGGCCGTCGACCAGGCCGAGGCGCAGCCGTTCGAGGCCGGCCCAGGCGATCATCGCGCCGTTGTCGGTGCACAATGCCGGCGGCGGCGCGACAAAGGCGAGGCCGGCCGACGCCGCCAGCGCCGCCAGCCGGGCGCGCAGCCGTCCGTTGGCGGCGACCCCGCCAGCCGCGACAAGGCTGTTGCCCTCGGGATAATGACGGCAAAACCAGCGAAGCGCGTTGGCGGTGCGGTCGATCAGCGTGTCGCAGATCGCCAGCTCGACCGAGGCGGCGAGATCGGCGACGGCGTCGGGGCCGAACGGCCCGTGCCCGGCGATCACCTGCCGCACCGCCGTCTTCAGCCCGGAAAACGAGAAGTCGCAGCCTTCGCGCCCGCGCAGCGGCCGCGGCAGGACGAATCGGCCGGGGTCGCCGCCCTGCGCGGCGCGCTCGAGCGCCGGCCCGCCGGGGTAGCCGAGCCCCAATAGCTTGGCGGTCTTGTCGAAGGCTTCGCCGGCGGCATCGTCGCGGCTGGTGCCGAGCTGGCGATACTGCCCAACCCCGGCGCACACCAAGAGCTGCGAGTGCCCGCCCGACACCAGCAGCAGCAGGTAGGGAAAGGCGACTTCGTGCGCGAGGCGCGCGGCCAGTGCATGCGCTTCGAGATGGTTGACCGCGAGGAACGGCTTGCCGGCCGCCCAGGCAAGGCCCTTGGCCGCCATCGAGCCGACGATCAGCCCGCCGATCAAACCCGGCCCGGCAGCGGCGGCAATGCCGTCGAGCCGATCGAAGGCGATCCCGGCTTCGGCGAGCGCGCCGACGACGAGCCCGTCGAGATGGTCGAGATGGGCCCGCGCCGCAATTTCCGGCACGACGCCGCCATAGGGTGCGTGCTCGACGAGTTGCGAGCGGATCAGATTGGCGTGGATCGTCGGATGCGGGCAGTCGCCGACCACCGCGACCGCGGTCTCGTCGCAACTCGTCTCGATGCCGAGGACCGTCAGCCCGTTGTGCATGTAACGAAGATGGCGGGCCGGGCCGGGGGCTGCAAGCGACGCCGTTCGGCGGCGCCCGCCCCGTCGCGTCGTCCCGGCGCTACTTCGCCTCGGCGGCGGCCTCGTAGGTCTTCAGGGTCTTGTCGGTGGCTGCCTCAATTTCGAGCAGTTTGACCCCATAGCCCCACAGCTGCGCGGCATAGCGCAACACCGACCGGCAGGTCTTTTCCTCGAGCAGCACGCCCTCATGGACATAGTGCGCAAGAATGAGGCAACGGTCGCCGGTCAGGTCGACATCGACGACCTGGACGTCCGGCTCGCGCCGCGACAGATCGTATTGCCGCGACAGCGCGCTGCGGATCCGGCGGTAGCCGTCCTCGTCATGGATCGCTTCGACCCGCATCGCCGGCTTGCTGCTGTCGTCGGCGATCTCGAAGATGCGGAACTTGCGGATCACCGCCGGGCTCAGATACTGCAGAATGAAGCTCTCATCGCGATAATTGGCCCAGGCGTCGCGCAGCACCGCATAGCCGTCGCCGCTGCCGGCAATCTCGGGGAAGTATTCACGATCCTCGGGCGTCGGCGTCTCGCACATGCGCTTGATGTCGTTCATCATCGCAAAGCCGAGGGCATAGGGGTTGAAGCCGCTGAACCGCGGATCGTCGAAGCTCGGCTGGAGCACGACGCTCGAATGCGAATGCAGGAATTCGAGCATCGAGCCTTCGGTGATCAGCCCCTTGTCGTGCAGGCGGTTCATGATCTCGTAATGGCAGAAGGTGGCGCAGCCCTCGTTCATCATCTGCAGCTGCTTTTGCGGATAGAAATACTGCGAGACGTTGCGGACGATGCGGATCAGCTCGCGCTGCCAATCTTCCAGCCGGGGGGCGCGCTTTTCGATGAAATACAGCAGGTTCTCCTCGGGCAGGCCGAGCTTGCCGCGGATGTCTTCCTGCTTTTCGGTTTCCGCCGATTCGTCCGGATCCTTGGCGAGGCCGGGCACGGTGCGCCAGAGATCGTTATAGGTCGCCTCTTCGTGGGCGCGGCGGTCTTCCGCCCGCTGGCGTTCCTCGGCGAGGTTGGGCTTCGAGCGATGGGCGTAACGATTGACGCCGTGCTCCTTCAGCGCGTGGGCGGCATCGAGGACGCGCTCCACCGCCTCCAACCCGTATTTCTCCTCGCATTTGGTCACATAGTCGCGGGCAAAGCTCAGGTAATCGAGGATCCCGCCGGCATCCGTCCACTGCCGGAACAGATAGTTGTTTTTGAAGAAATGATTGTGGCCGAACGCGGCATGCGCGATCACCAGCGTCTGCATGGTCATGGAATTCTCTTCCATGATGTAGCAGATGACCGGGTTGGAATTGATCACGATCTCGTAGGCGAGACCGGCCAGGCCCTTGCGATAGAGGGTCTCGTGATAGGCGAAGCGCTTGCCGAAGCTCCAGTGGCGGTACATCAGCGGCAGGCCGACCGAGGCGTAGGCGTCGAGCATCTGCTCGGAGGTGATGACCTCGATCTGCACCGGATAGATGTCGAGGCCGATCTCGTCGAACGCGATCCGTTCGATCGCGTCGTAGACCCGCCGCAACGAGCCGTAATCCCAGTTCGGGCCGGTGAACAGCGGCATGTCTGCTCTGAGCTGTGCGGCGTCGATCCGCGTGTTAGGCACGCACGCCTCCCTTGGCAAACAATTCGTGGAACACCGAGAAAATCTGCGCCGGATCGCCGACCCGCCGCATCGCGAAATGCGGGTGCGACGGCGCCACCTCGCTGTAGGCGCGCCACAGATCGCTGTCGCGCGACAGTCCGCTCAGGCTGCCGCTCATCCCGTCGCCAACCTCGACATACGAGAAATACTGGCACAGCGGCATCACCTCGCCGCCCAGCAGCGCGACGCAGCGGCTGCTGTCGGCGCCGTAATTGTCGCCGTCCGAGGCCTGCGCGCCGTAGATGTTCCAGCGATCGGTCGAATAGCGGGCGCGCGCGATCTCGAGCATCTTCTCGAGCGCGGTCGAGACCACGGTGCCGCCGGTTTCGCGGCTGTAGAAGAACGTCTCCTCGTCGACCTCCTCGGCCGTGCTGGTATGGCGGATGAACACGACGTCGACATGGCGGTAACGCCGCACCAGGAACACGTGCAACAGCATGAAAAACCGCTTGGCGAGGTCCTTCATCGCCTCGGTCATCGAGCCCGACACGTCCATCAGACAGAACATGACCGCCTCGGTGTTGGGCTTCGGCACGCGGTCGAAACGCCGGTAGCGGACATCGATCGGGTCGATATAGGGGATGATCTTGCTGCGCCGGACATTGTGCTCGAGTTCGAGGGCGAGGCTTTCGGCAGTCTCCTCGTCGCCGGCGGCGCGCGCCTCCTCGACCCGCTCGCGCAGCGCCTCGATGTCGGACAGTTTGGGCCGCCGCAGCGAGATCCGCCGCGCCATGCTGAGCCGCATCGTGCGCGGAATGCTGAGGTTGGACGGGTTGCCGGTGACCGTGTAGCCGGCGCGCTGCAGATCGACGGCGGTGGTATCCTTGAGGCTCTTTTTGACGAGGTCGGGCAGTTCGAGGTCCTCAAAGAACATGTCGAGGAACTCGTCCTTCGACAGGGTGAACTCGAAGGAGTCCTCGCCGCTGCCGTCGGGGCTGCCCTCGCGGCCGCCTTGTCCATCGCCGCCCGGCGGCCGCGGGATCTCGTCGCCGCGGATATACTCCTTGTTGCCGGGAATGACGTGATCGGTGCGGCCGGTGCGGCGGTTGTGGTGGAAGGTCGGCTCGGAAATCCCCCGCGTCGGGATCGCGACCTTCTCGCCGTGCCCGATATCGGCGACCTTGCGCTTGCGCAGCGCCTCCTGCACCGCCGATTTGACCTCGACGCGCGCGCGCGCGAGAAACCGCTGGCGGTTGCTGAGGCTCTTGCCTTTCGGGTTGGGCCGGCGATCAACAATGTTCATCGAACCACCTCCGAGCGGTGAGGAGCACGCTATCCCGCCTTGTTCACCCGCATGTACCACTCGACGAGACGGCGAACCTGGCGCTCGGTATAGCCGCGCTCGACCATCCGTTCGACAAAGTCGGCGTGCTTCTTCTCGGTGTCCGAATCCTTCTTGGAACCGAAGCTGATGACCGGCAATAGATCCTCGACCTGGCTGAACATGCGGCGCTCAATGACCTCGCGCAATTTCTCGTAGGAGGTCCATGACGGGTTGCGTCCGCTGTTGGCGGCCCGCGCCCGCAGCGCGAACTTGACCACCTCGTTGCGGAAATCCTTCGGATTGGCGATGCCCGCCGGCTTTTCGATCTTCGACAGCTCCTGGTTCAGCAGCTCGCGGTTCATCAGCTGGCCGGTATCCGCGTCCTTATAGTCCTGGTCTTCGATCCACGCATCGGCATAGGCGACATAACGGTCGAACAGATTCTGGCCATAGTCCGAGTAGGATTCAAGGTAGGCCTTCTGGATTTCGTGCCCGATGTACTCGGCGTAGCGCGGCGCCAGCTCGGCCTTGATGAAGTTGAGGTACTTCTTCTCGATCTCATCGGGGAACTGCTCGCGCCAGATCGACTGCTCGAGCACATACATCATGTGGACCGGATCGGCAGCGATCTCCTGCGTGTCGAAATTGAACGTGCTCGACAGCACCTTGAAGGCAAAGCGGGTCGAGATCCCGTCCATGCCCTCGTCGACGCCGGCCGCGTCGCGGTATTCCTGCGCCGATTTGGCGCGCGGATCGGTGTCCTTCAGGCTATCGCCGTCATAGACCCGCATCTTGGAATACAGGTTCGAATTCTCGTGCGCCTTCAGCCGCGACAGTACGCAGAATCGCGACAGGATATCCAGCGTCGACGGCGCGCAGGCCGCGGCCGACAGCTCACTGTTCTGCAGAAGCTTCTCGTATATCTTGCGCTCTTCGGTCGAGCGCAGGCAATACGGCACCTTGATGACGGAAATTCGGTCGATGAACGCTTCGTTGTTTTTGTTATTCTTGAAGGTCTGCCACTCCGCCTCATTCGAATGCGCCAGGATGATGCCCTGATAGGGAATCCCGCCGATATTCTCGGTGCCACCGTAATTGCCCTCCTGCGTCGCGGTCAGGAGCGGGTGCAGCATCTTGATCGGCGCCTTGAACATCTCGACGAATTCCATCAATCCCTGGGTCGTGCGGTTGAGCCCGCCCGAGAAGGAATAGGCGTCGGGATCGTTCTGGCTGAACATCTCGAGCTTGCGGATGTCGACCTTGCCGACGAGGCTTGAGACGTCCTGGTTGTTTTCATCGCCCGGCTCGGTTTTGGCGACGCAGATCTGCTTGAGCCGCGACGGCTGCAGGCGGACCACCGTGAACTTGGTGATGTCGCCGCCGAATTCATCGAGCCGCTTGACGGCCCACGGCGAGATCGTTCCGGTCAGGCGCCGCATCGGAATGCCGTAGCGCTGCTCGATCTCGCTGCCCAAGAGCGTCGGATCGAACAGGCCGAGCGGGCTCTCGAACACCGGACTGATCTCCTGTCCGGCCTTGAGCACGTAGATCGGCTCCTTCTCCATCAAAAGCTTGAGCCGTTCGGCCAGCGAGGATTTGCCGCCGCCGACCGGGCCCAACAGATAGAGCACCTGCTTGCGCTCCTCGAGGCCCTGCGCGGCGTACCGGAAGAAGCCGACGATCCGCTCGATCGTCTCTTCCATGCCGTAGAAATCCTCGAAGGCCGGATAGACCTTCATCGTCCGGTTCATGAAGATCCGGCCGAGGCGCGGATCCTGGCTCGTATCGACCATGACCGGCTCGCCGATCGCCTTCAGCAACCGCTCGGCGGCGCCGGCGTAGAACGACGCGTCGTCAGAGCAGGCCCGCAGATAGTCCTCCAGCGAGTATTCCACCTCACGCCGATTCTCATAGAGGCGCGAGTAAATTCCGAAGATGCCTTCGTCGAACCGCATTTGTCACCTCAATCGAGGGCGCTGTCGGCCGCAACCGTTTTGACCGCTCACCCTGTAAACGATGGTGCAGGACAAAAATTCGCGTCGCTCATCAGGGGCCCGCTGCGCCGATCCCGTTTTCGCGGATTGCGGCGGCAGCCGTGCCCCGACACGACGTCCCCGGTTTTGGCAGGGGCGCATCGCGTTCCGACGCAATCACCGTGCCAAATCTTTATGGCAACTCTAGGGTCGGCTCGTACACCGGCGGCGCGAACGCCCGGCACCCGCAGCGGCACCAAGCAGCCCCCATCTCCTGCCGTCAACGATCCGAGAACCAACAACATGTTGTGGTCCTATCATTGCTGCCGTCAGCCTATATGAGGATGGCCCGATTCCAAAATCGATTCTGCCGGATCGCTCAAAATCCCGCCTAGCGGGACCCGCCCGATGGCTAAAGCATATCGGCGATTCGTTAACGCGTCCTTTCGCCGCATAAAACCGCGGCGCCAAGTCGCCGCAAGGCGCTAGCGGGCCGCGGCCAGGCCGGCAACCGTGGCGGGCTTGGGGTGCCCGGCGACACGCTGTTGCGCCCGCCAATTTTCCGCCAGCGCATCGGCCAGGTCGGCCGCGAGGCAGCCATAGCCTTCGTCGGTCATGTGCAGCCTGTCCGCGCCGACCATCGGCGGCGGGTTCGGCTGCCCCTCGGTCTGCCAATACCGCATGATATCGAAGCGGCGGAACAGTCCGACCCGGCTGCTCTTCGCCGCATCGGCGATCAGCCGCTCCATCGTCGAGTAGGAGGGGCGCGCGATGACGCGCGGCGCATATTGCATATCCATCAGGACGATGTCGCTGCCGCCTTCCTGGAGCTGCGCGACGCCGTGCTCGAGCCGCTCGCCATCTTCGCTCAGATCGTCGCGCCGCAGCACGGCGTTGGTGCCGACCTGCCAGATCACCAGATCGGGGTGCTCGACGATGACGTCGCGGGTGAGCCGTGCCACTTCCTCCGGCGCGTCCTCGCCGCTTTTGCCGCGATTGATCACCCGGATCGGGGCGTCCGGGAACCGCTGCGACAGCTCCGCTTGCAACCGGCTCGGATAGCTCAAATTGGGCGCGGTCGACCCGATACCCTGGGTCGAGGACGAGCCGACGGCGACGATCGTCAGCCCGTCGCCGCGCGCCAGCCGCGCCGCGCTGTGCGCCAGCGGCCGGCCGATTGCGACCAGCGTCGGCGGCGCCGCACAGGCGGTGCGAGCGACCGAGCCCGGCTCGGCCGCCGCGGCCGCCCCGGCAACGGCGACGACGAGCGCGGCGGCGAGTGCGTTGCCCAGCGGGCAGCAGCACATCAGGCGGCGCAGAGGGCGGCGCGGGAGGCGCCTCATTGGACGACGGCGCGCTGGATCGCCCCGGCGAGCTGGCGAGCGATGCAGTCATAGACCTTGGCGGCGAGCCGCGGGCGCTCCGCCTTGGCGACCGCCTCGAACGTGAACATGTGCTCTTCGCTCCAGTAGCGCATCATCTCGAAGCGCGGGAAAACGTACACGTCGTTAAGGTCGCCGACGCGATGGATCGTGCGCAGGTATGGGTCGAAATCGATTACCGCGGCAGCGCCGCGCGAGAATTGCATATCGACCAGCAGGATGTCGATTGCGTGACTCTTCACGACATCGATGCCGACCTGCAGGGCGGCGGCGAAATCATCGGTTTCGACGCCGCGCACGGCGTCGCTGATGCCGGTCTCCCACACCACGAGGACCGGCTTTTGCGCGAGCACGTCGGCGGGAAACCGGTCGAGCATCTGCTGCGTTGACTGGCGCGGCACGCCCTCGTTGACGATCGTGATCGGCACGCCGGGGTAGATGGCTTCGAGCAGCAGCTGCAGGCGGTGCGGATAGGCCAGCTGCGGCCAGCCGGCCGCGGCACCGCGGGTCGAGGCGCCGCCGATCGCGACGATCTTGACCGGCTGCCTGGCCCGCAGCCGCGCCGCCAGATGCGGCAGCCCGACGGTGACCTGCTGCAGTTCGGGCGGCACCGCGCAATCGCCCGGCGCGGCGCGGCCGACCCCCGGCAGCGCCAAGGTCAGCGCCAGGGTCAGCGCCAGGGTCGGCGCCAGGGTCGGCGCCAGGGTCGGCGGGGTCAGCGCCGCGGCCCTGGCCAGCCACAGCAGCAACCGGCGCTTCATGGTTCCCCCCCGTCCGCGCCGCGGCGCCCTGATGCCGGCTGGCGCAACGGCATCCGGTCCATCGCCTTATACCAGCCGATCATCCTCGCGATCAGCAGCATCGTCGAAATACCGGCGACGTTGACCGCCAGTTGCATCGCGAGCGCCGAATTATATTCCACCAGGATAAAATGTCCGAGCGCCGAAAGCAGGATGCCGAGACAGAAGATCTCGAGCGACTGCTGGCCGCATCGCACCAGCGGCCGGGCCGCCGCGCTGTTGAGGAAACGGGCGTCGCGCGGCACGTGGGCCGTGACCAGCACGACAACCGCAAAGAAGGAAACCAGGCGAATTGGCGCCAGGTTGCTCTTGTCGACCGGCCACAGCTCTTTGAGGAACAAGGCCGGCGAGGCGTCCCAGACGCCGTGGATCGTCCAGGTCAGCCGCACGACCAGCGTCACCGCGAAGACGATCGCGGCAACCGGATAGGCCAGCCGCACCAGACGGGTGAGGTCCCGGCCGCGGATTGCGGCGTCGCCGAGCAGCGCTCCGGCGACAAACAGGAACTGCCAGGCGAGCGGGTTGAAAAACCAAGTGTGGCCCGGCGGGTACGCCGGGACCGAGAGGTCGAAAATCTGGACCGCAAGATAGATCAGCGCGGAAGGCACCAGCACCAGCAGCCAATGGCGCCGCATGCCAAGCAGCACCGCCGGAAAGATCAGCAGCACGACGATGTACATCGGCAAGATGTCGAGAAAGGCGGGCTGGAACTCGAGCAGCAAGGCCTGCACCACCGCGATATGCGGCTCGTCGAGAAACGCCGCTACGCGCATTTCCTCGTTGTACATCGGGTTCTGGAAGGCAGTCGCGGTGTACGACACCTCGGCGATGAACAGGACGAACAGGAAAATGTGCGCGACGTAAAGCTGCCAGGCGCGGCGCAGCACTTGCGCGCTGGCGTAGAGCGGACCCTTGTCGGTGAGGCGACGGCCATAGACCAGCGCCGCCGTAAAGCCGGAGATGAAAATGAAGACTTCCGCCGCATCGAAGAATCCGATCGCCTGCAAGGTGAAATGGCTCAGGACGTTATCCGGAATGTGATCGACAAAAATGAAGATCAGCGACACCCCGCGAAAGAAGTCGAGACGCAGATCGCGCGTGGCCGATGGCTCGGGCACGCTTGCTCACACTCCCGGGCGCGCCGGCGGGCGAACGCGGTCGCGCGACCTCGGCAATGCGATGCGGATACCCGGCGATGCGACGGATTGAAGCCGGCTGCTGCGCCGCCGCCGCATCTGCTTATTTTTTATGCAGTGGTTCAATCGAATGCCGGCGCTTGGGGCGTGCCGTCGAGGTGCCGGCCGCTGCCGGTTTCCGATCGCAGATGACCTCGCGCGGGCGCATCGATTCCGGCCTTGCCTTCTGGGAAGTTTTGTGACACTGTGTAACGCGATGTAACGCTCTGTGATGGAAGCACGTTCGGGAACGCGTTACGGCCAAGCACCTTTGCCAGGACATTATCTCCACTAGCGAGCCGGCTCCCGCCGGCTCGTCGCGTTTTGCGGCGCTGCCGCTGGCTCCGCGCGGGTCGTGGCGATCGCCGCGACCCGCTCGCGCCGCCCCTACACTACGGTGACCTGGTACCCGACAATGGCGCTGAAGTTCTTGCGCATGTAGTTGTAGCGCGGTTCGTGCGATTGCACCCGGCCGACCTCGTCGGTCGCCCGCGACATCAGGGTATAGGCGCCCTTGTGGCGGACATCCCAGCGATACGACCAGCGCACCCACATGAAACGGTCGCGCGGCTGCTCGATATGGGCCGAATGCCAAGTTTTCCCGCCGTCGACGCTGACGTCGACCTGGTCGATGGCGCCGGCGCCGCTCCAGGCGTAGCCGCGGATCATGTGGATGCCCGGCGCCAACTGCTCGGTATCGTCGTTGGGCTGGGTGATCATCGACTTGACGCCGATCGTGGTGATCAGCTCCTTGTTCGGGTCGTCGGGTGAGTTGCCGTAATAGTAGAACTGGTAGTGATACCAGCAATCCGGCTCCCTCTCCATGACCTCCAGCTTGTTGAGCCACTTGACCGACCAGTTGCCCGACCAGCCAGGCACCAAGAGGCGCACCGGGGCGCCGTGCAGGTGCTCCAGCAGCTGGCCGTTCTGCGCCCAGGCCAGAATGGTGTCGGGGTGGAGCGCCTTTTCGATCGGCAGGCCCTTGTCGTAGTAGAACGGCTGGGTGCCCGGCGCGGCTGTCGCCGGCACGCCCTGATCGTTGCCCTCGGCCCGCACATAGAGCGACTTGGCGGTCAGGCCGGCCTCCTGCAGGACAGCCGCGAGCGGCACGCCGGTCCACTCGCTGGCGCTGAGGATCATCGCCTCCTTGGTGCGCGAGGGTTTGGCGCCTTCGCCCTTGAAATATTCGAAGTAGGTGGCGTCGCTGCCGGAACACTCCATGACGGTGCGCACGCTGCGGCCGGGAAAGCGCCGCAGCTGGTCGAGGTTGAGGGTGAGCGGGGTCTTGACCTCACCGGAAATCCGCAGCTCCCACGCCGCGCTCTCGACGACCGGCGGCACGGCGAAATGCTGCACCGTATAATGCAGGCTGGTGGGCGTGATCAGCCCTTCCAGATCCATCACTGGTGTCCGGATCCGCACCGTGCGCCCTTCATTGTCGATCAGCGTGACCGGGTTGATGTCCTTGGTCGGCCAGCCGTGCCAGTTGCCGGTCTTCTTGGCGTTGGCCGGGTCCGAGCTGACCGGCTGGTCCATGCGCAGAAAATCGGGGACCGCGCCTTCCTCCTTCGCCGTTGCCATGCTCTCCTCCCTTGCCATGCTCTGTTGTCTGCACCGCGACCCGACCGGGTGGCGGACCTAGCCGAGCCCCGGCCGCACCCGGAAGGCGGCCTCGGTCTGGCGCCTGATCTCGTCTAGCGACACTTCGGGCGCGATCTCGACGAGTTCCATGCCGCCGCCCTTCCGGTCGATCGCGAACACGCCGAGTTCGGTGATCACCATGTCGACAACCCCGGCGCCGGTCAGCGGCAGGTTGCAGCGGTGCAAGAGTTTCGGCTCGCCGCGGGCGGTGTGCTCCATCAGCACGACGACCCGCTTGACGCCGGCGACGAGATCCATCGCGCCGCCCATCCCCTTGACCATGCGCCCGGGGATCATCCAGTTGGCCAGGTCGCCATTCTCGGCGACCTGCATCGCCCCCAAAATCGACAGGTCGATATGGCCGCCGCGGATCATCCCGAAGGATTGCGCGCTGTCGAAATAGCTGGTCGAGGGCAGTTCGGTCACGGTCTGCTTGCCGGCATTGATCAGATCGGGGTCCTCCTCGCCCTCATAGGGAAAGGGGCCCATCCCCATCATGCCGTTCTCGCTCTGCAGTTGCACGCTGACGCCGGGCGGAATGAAGTTCGAGACCAAGGTCGGGATGCCGATCCCGAGATTGACGTAGAAGCCGTCCTTCAATTCGGCGGCGGCGCGCCGCGCCATGTCGTCGCGTGACCAGGGCATGACTTCGTTCCCTCCGCTGGTGCTATTGCGACCCTCTCCGCCCTCAGGGGGGAGAGGGAGGGGCCCAGCGCAAAGCGCTGGGAGGGTGAGGTGGGCTGCCAGCGAGCGCTGTGGAATCCCCCGCCTCACCCCGTCCCTCTCCACCCCTGGGGGTGGAGAGGGGGATAAAAGACGACCGCTTCATCCGCCGCGCTTCCTGACCGTGCGCTGCTCGATGCGCTTCTCGTAATCGGGATAGTGCACGATGCGCTGCACGAAGATGCCCGGCGTGTGGATGTGGTCGGGGTCGATTTCGCCGGGCTCGACCAGGTGTTCGACCTCGGCGATCGTGACCTTGCCGGCCGTCGCCATCACCGGATTGAAATTGCGCGCGGTCTTGCGGTAGACGAGGTTGCCCTCGCGGTCGCCTTTCCAGGCGTGGACGAGCGCCAAATCGGCGACGAGGCCCGTCTCCATGACATAGCTCGCGCCCTCGAAGTCGCGCAATTCCTTGCCCTCGGCGACCAGCGTGCCGACCCCGGTCTTGGTGAAAAACGCCGGGATGCCGGCGCCGCCGGCGCGGATGCGCTCGGCCAAGGTGCCCTGCGGGTTGAATTCGAGCTCGAGTTCGCCCTTCAGATAAAGCTCGGCGAACAGCCGGTTCTCGCCGACATAGGACGAGATCATCTTGCGGATCTGCCGGGTTTCGAGCAGCAGCCCCAGGCCGGCGCCGTCGATCCCGGCATTGTTCGAGACGAAGGTCAGCCCCCGGACCCCGGAATCGCGAACGGCCTGGATCAGCTTTTCCGGGATGCCGCACAGGCCGAAGCCGCCGGCCATGATCATCATCCCGTCATGCAGCAGCCCGGCCAGCGCCGCCGCAGCATCGGGGTAGACCTTGTTCGCCATCGGGGGCTCCTCGGCAGTACCCCGCGGTCATAGTGCCGGCGCGGCCCGACTGTCAATTTTCCCCGGTCAATCTCCCCTGGTCAATTTCCCCCGGCTCGCGACCGCCCGTGACCCGGTCCGTCGCGTTCGTCCGGTCCCGGCTTCAGTCCCAGCTTCAGCCGGGTCGCCGCATCGGCGACGCCGTTGACGTTGAGGTCGTTGGCCTTCTGAAAGCGCGCGACGGCCGCCGCCGTGGCGCCGTCATAGGCGCCGTTCTGCGGCGCGGCGATGTGGGCGGCGGCGAGCGCCTGCTGCACCGCGCTGACATCGGTGCCGGTCATCGCCGGCTCAGCCGGCCGCAACAGGCGAGGCCGGCCCGGCATCGGGTGGTTCGGTGCAAACCAGGCGCTGATGTCGCTGCCGTTCAAGGTGATCGGTTTCTGCGGCGTCGAAGCCAGGTGGAACTTGAGGCGCGGCGAGCCGTCATCGGCCGTCGCCGGCGTGCCGAGTTCCTTCAGCAGCGGCAGATACGCGGCCGGCGGCGCGTGGCCGGCGAGTTCGCCCAGCGCATCGAAGCCGCGCACCGCGACATCGCCCGCCGCGGTGTAACCCTTCGGCGACAGCGGCGAGCCTTTCGCCACGCCGGTGGCGTCGATCCCGACCGCGGGCGTGGCGATCGACAGATCATAGAGGCGCAGCGTCGGGTTGAGCATTGCCGCCGCGCCGAGCGCCTGCTGTTCGGCCTGCTGCTTGTCGGCCGGCTTCGTCCCCTGGCGCAGCTTGCCGGCCGCTTCGAGCAGGGTGCGCAGCGGCCCGGTGGCGACGTCTTCCAGCGCGATATCGACCGTCGCGCGCTGCGGCACCTTGTCCGGGTCGATCAGGTTGGGCGCGAGGTTCAGCCCGTCCTGCGCAAACGTGACGCGCAGCGCCGCGGCCTCCCCCGACAGCCCGGTCAGCGCCCCGCCGAGACTGGCCTTTTTGATCGCGACGAGGGGCTTGCCGGTCGGCGCGCGCACCACCAGCCCCTCGAGGGTCAATTCGCCCTTGGCCATCGTGAACAGCGAGAGAATGCCCGGCAGCAGGTCGAGCGTCGCGTCGAGCCGCGCCGGCGGCGACAGATTCTTTTGACGCAGCGCCGCGAGCTGCTGGCGCAGCCGGTTGAACGCGGCGAGATCGGGGCCACTCGATAGCGCGGTATAGGCGATGCGGTCGATCGCGCCGCTGGCCGGTCCCTGGGTGGCGAAGAACTCGATCTCCTTCTGCTCGAAGGCGATCGGGCCGGTCCACCCGCCATTGGCGGCGGCAGCGATCTTCGAGGACGCCGTCAACGGCCCGAAGGTGACCCAGTCGCCGGTCGGCTTGTCGTCGATCCGCGCGCCGGCATAGGCCAAGGTGCTGGCGCGGACCATGCCGGATTGCCCGTCGACGATCGCGCTCGCCGTCGCGTCCTTGAGGGTGATCTTGGTTTGCCCGTGGTCGGGCGTGTCGAGGATCGATTCGCTCGGCAAGGCGATCGACAGCTTGCTCGTCCCGTCCGGCCCCGGGGCGCGACGGATCTCGACATGGCCAAGGGTCAGGTGCGCCAGCGTTGCCGCCGGCTTGTCCGCAGGAGCGTGGATCGAGAACCGGGCGTTGGTGATTTCGGCAATCGCCGCATCGCCCTCCTCGTGGATAGCCATGCGATCGCTGCCCTCCCATTTGAGCTGGCCGTGGGTGCTGGCGTCGAGCTGGTTGAGCAGGGCGTCGATCGCGGCCTTCAGTTGCGGCCCGGCCGAATCCGCGGCGCCGGCGGGGGCGGCGAACAGCAGACAAAGCGCCATCAGCGCGGCCGTCGATGCGAGCTTCAGACGCATGGTCATGTCCCATCCTGGCTGGCGCCGCGCGCGCCCGATGCCGCAGCATAACCGAACTTGCCCGGCCCGCATGCGGCGATGCTGCGCGGAAAAAAAGGAGGCCGCCGGGCGGCGGCCTCGAGGCTGAGGGGAAGATGCCCGTCTGGGCGCCGCGCGTCGGAGAAGCGCGTAGCCGCCATTATGCACGCAGACTCTCACCAAAATCTTAACCGGCCGTTCGGCGGCCATTCGGCGCCGGGACGGTACGTGTTGCGCGGTGCCCGCGTCTCGACCATCATCGCAGGCCGGGGCAGACGGGTTCGCGACCGGCGATCCCGGTTTGTTGGCACCGGAAATGCCTTAACGTTTATCGGCTGATCTGAGGGGAGCATGGCGAGAACGGTGCGCGGGCACAGGACAAGATCGGCGCGTACCGCCGAAGCAATCGAGCCCGACGCGTCAAGACCCGACGCGCCAAGACCCGACGCAGCAGGAACGGCACGGGCACCGGCCTTCCAGGCAGAAATTCTGGTCGACACCGCCGCGGCCGCGGCCGACACGGGCGAGCCCGACTTCCCGCAACCGGCCGAGCCGCAGCCCCCGGCGGTCACGCCTGAAGATAGCTTGCAGGGCTATATCGACGAGGCGAGCAACGAGCGCATCAAGGGTTGGATTCGCGATCGCGAACGGCCGCAAAGCCGCATCGAACTCGAATTGCTGGACGGCGACAGGCCGCTGGTGCGGGTCGTGGCGAACCAGCACCGCAGCGACCTGCGCGACGCCGGCATCGGCGATGGCAGCTACGCCTTCACGATCCCCTTGGGCGCGGATCTGCTGCCGGGGGGCCGGCATGTCTTGCGCTTGTGCGTGGCGCAGACCGGCGTCGAAATCCCCGGCTCTCCGATCATCGTCGAGCGCACCGCGCCAACCCCGTCCGCAGGCCAGGCCGTCTTCGAGCCGGCGACGCGATCCCCGCCCGAACCTATGGCGCCGCACCTTGCGGCCGCGCCCGCCGTCGATCTATCCGCTGCTCTCGGGGGTACGCCGTTCGATCTGGCGCGCGGCACCTTCCGGCTGCCAACCGAGGGTTTTGCCGCCGGTGCCGACGCGCCGTTCCCGGCGCGGCTGTCGTCCCCGGCCGAGATCGGCAGCGCGCCGGACACGTTCAGGCCAGACACGTTCAGGCCAGACACGTTCAGGCCGGACAACGCGGCGGCGCCCGCCGCCGGGCTCGCGTGGGATGCCGAAGCCATCCTGCAATGCAATATCGATATCGCCGACTGGACCGGTATCCGGGGCTGGGTGTGGAGTCCGCAACGCCCGCAACAGCGGATCGCCCTTGAATTGCTCGACGGCGACACGTTGTTGGCGACGGTGCTGGCGAGCGAATACCGCGAGGACCTCGAAGAGGCCGGCATCGGCGACGGGCGGCATGGGTTCACGCTCTCGTTCAGCGAGACGCAGCTGCCTTATGCCCGGCACATCCTGCATCTGCGGCCGGTCGGATCGACGGTGGAAGTTCCCACCTTTCCCCGCGTCTTCACGCGCGAGGATGCCGGGCTCGATCCGACCGTGCAATTCATCCTCGGCAACATCGTCGCCGACGCCGAACGCGCGGAAAAGGCGGAAGATCTGGCGCCGCTCGTCACCTCGCTGGTCAGTTTTCTCGACGTGGCCGTGTCGCGCTACGTCGATCTTGCGGAAGACACGACGGCGGATGCGATCGAGCTGCTGAATCCGGCAGATTTCGCGCCCCAGTTCCAGCTACTGATCAAGTCACTTCAATGGTCGTACCCGCCGCTTCACAATGAACTCGCCGAACAGCCCGCGATATCCGTCGTCATTCCGGTGTTCAACAAATTCGAACTGACCTACAACTGCGTCAAGGCGCTGGTTGAACAGGGGGCGGAGCAGCCGTTTGAGATCATCATCGTCGATGATTGCTCGCGCGATGAGACGATGCTGGCGGCCCTGGCGTTCGGCCGCGGCATCCGGCTGATCCGCAACGCCGAGAATTCCGGCTTCATCCGGTCGTGCAACCGCGGCTTCGATGCGGCGCGCGGCGACTATGTCGTCTTTCTGAACAACGACACGGAAGTGAAGGCGCGCTGGCTGGACGAGCTGTATGAGACGCTGCAAGCCGATCCGAAAATCGGCATCGTCGGCTCGAAACTGCTGTTTCCCGACGGCAGCCTGCAGGAATGCGGCGGCATCGTCTGGCGTCTGGGAGACGGGTGGAATTGGGGCCGCGACCAGCCGGCCGACGATCCGCGGTTCAGCTATATGCGCGATGCGGATTACGTCTCGGGCGCGGCCCTGATGATCAAGGCCAGCCTGTTCGCAGAGCTGGGCAAATTCGACGAGCACTTCCTGCCCGCCTACTATGAGGATACCGACCTGTGCTTCCGCGCCCGGCAGGCCGGCTATCGCGTCGTCGTGCAACCGACCTCGGAGGTCGTTCATTTCGAGGGCGCCAGCGCCGGAACCAGCGTCACCGGCACCGGCATGAAGCGCTTCCAGGCGATCAACCATCGCAAGTTTTTCATGCGCTGGAAGGACGTTCTGGCGAGCCATCGCTTCAACGGCGAACTGCCCGAACTCGAGGCCGAGCGCAATGTCCGCCAGCGCGCCCTGTTCATCGACGATTCGGTGCCGCAGCCCGACACCGACGCCGGGTCGAACGCTGCCTTGCAGCACATGCTGTCGCTGCAGCGCCTCGGCTACAAGGTGAGCTTCATCCCCGCCGACAACATGGCCCGCATCAATCCCTACACGGCCGATTTGCAGCGCCGCGGCATCGAGTGCCTGTACCATCCGTTCTATTTCTCGGTCGAGGATGCCGTCAAACGGCAGCGGGCGCCGTTCGAGGTGGTGTATCTGCACCGCTACTCGAACGCGTCGAAATATGCCGGGCTGATGCGGCAGCATTTCCCTGAAGCGCGCATTCTCTACAACGTTGCCGATCTTCACTTCCTGCGGGCGCAGCGGGAAGCCGAGCTGCAGAACGATGCCCAGCTGCGCGAGAAGGCCGACCAGCTGCGCCGGCTCGAACTCGGCGCGATGTCGTTCGTGGATCGGGTGATCGTCCACTCGGACGCCGAAGCCGAGCTGTTGCGCGAGATCGCGCCTGACATCGAGGTGCAGGTGATCCCGTGGACGGTGCCGCTGCACGATATCGTCGTGAAGGACAGCGAGAAGCCGGCCATCGCGTTCATCGGCGGCTATCGCCACCCGCCCAACGTCGACGCCGCGAAATGGGCAGCGCAGAGCCTGATGCCGCTGTTGCGCAAGGAGGTTGCCGGCATCGAGCTATTGCTGGTCGGCAGCAATATGCCGGCCGAGATCAGCTCGCTCGCGGGCAAGGACATTGTTCCGGTCGGTTTTGTGCCGGCGCTTGACAGCGTGTTCGAGCGCGTCCGGTTGACGATCGCGCCGCTGCGCTTCGGCGCCGGCCTCAAAGGCAAGGTCCTGGAGAGCCTGGCCGCCGGGATCCCCTGTGTGATGTCGACGGTCGCCGCCGAAGGCGTCGGCCTGCCCGAGGAGCTGCAATTGCTCGTCGCCGACGCACCGGAGGTGCTGGTGCAGCGGATCGCGCTGCTGTGCCAAGACGCCGCCGAATATCAGCGGGTCGTCGCCGCCTGCAAGGCGCATGTCTTGGCACACTACTCGTCCGAGCGGGTCGATGCGCTGCTCCGCGCCGCCTGCGAGGCGATATAGCGATCGGGCACCGGGCCGACCGGCGCCGCGATCATCGCGAGCCGCCCGCTCCGGCCCGGCTCCGGCCCCCGCCCCGGCCCCGGCTGATGAAGAAAATCCTCGTCGTCTTCGGCACCCGGCCTGAGGCGATCAAGATGGCGCCGGTGGTCGGCGCCCTGGCGGCCAGCGACGCCCTGCGCCCGGTCGTCTGCCTGACCGGCCAGCACCGCGACATGCTGGCCGGGGTCATGAATTGCTTCGGCATTGCCGCCGATCACGATCTGGCAATCATGAAGCCGCAGCAGGATCTCGTCTATGTGACGCGGGCGGTGCTGGCCGGGGTGCAGCGCGTGCTGCGGGCCGAGCGGCCGGATTGGGTGCTGGTGCACGGCGACACCACGACGGCGCTGGCGGCGGCATTGGCCGCGTTCTACGCCGGTTGCCGGATCGGCCATGTCGAGGCCGGGCTGCGGACCGGCGATCTGCGCCAGCCGTGGCCCGAGGAGATGAACCGCAGCGTGATCGATCGCCTCGCCGACGCGATGTTCGCGCCGACGGCCGGTGCGCGCGACAATCTGCTGCGGGAAAACCTGGCGGCGGAGAAAATCGTCGTGACCGGCAACACGGTGATCGACGCGCTGCTCGCGGTGCACCAGCGCCTCGCGAGCGAGCCGGAACTGGCGCAATCGGCCGCCGCGGGGTTCGGCTTTCTCGATCCGCGCAAGCGCCTGATCCTGGTGACCGGGCATCGCCGCGAAAGCTTCGGGCAGGGCTTTGAGGAGATCTGCGGCGGGCTGCGCCGGATCGCGGCACGCGAGGATGTGCAGATCGTCTATCCGGTGCACCTCAACCCGGCTGTGCAGAGGCCGGTGCGACGCCTCCTCGGCGGCTTGCCGAATGTGCATCTGCTGGCGCCGCTCGACTATGTGCCGTTCGTCTATCTGATGACGCGCAGCCACCTCATCCTGACCGATTCGGGCGGCATCCAGGAGGAGGCTCCGGCGCTCGGCAAGCCGGTGCTGGTCATGCGCAACCTGACCGAGCGGCCGGAAGCGGTCGCCGCCGGGACCGTGGCATTGGTCGGCGCCGACCGCGCCCGCATTCACGACGCGGTGGCCGAACTGCTCGACTCGCCGGCCCGCTATGCCGAATTTTCCCGCGCCCACAACCCCTATGGCGACGGCCTCGCCAGCCTGCGCATCCGCGACTGGCTGCTGGCGGCAGGATAGGGCCGGCGTGTTACGAAGCGGACGCCAGCGCCTGGGCCTTGGTGTTGAGCGCGTCGATCAGTCCATCGATGCCGCCGGTGCGCAGGATCGCGGCGAATTCGGACCGGCGGGTCGCCAGTTCGCTGATCGTGCCGTCGAGATAGACATCGGCGATCTGCCAGATCCCGGCATTGTCGCGCATCAGGTAGTTGATGTTGACGGGTTCGCCGTCCGACTTGACGATCCGGCTGGTGATAATCGCGCCACCCGGGGATGATTGCTCGCCGGTGACCTGCAGCCGCTCACCGGAATAGCTGTCGAAGCGCTCGGCATAGATTGCCGCGATGTAGCGCGCGAAGGCCTGGCTGACCTGCTGGCGCTGCGGCT
>DATLRS010000033.1:0-9141 GCA_035534535.1 Allostellaceae bacterium
CCCGAGGGCAGGTGCCACAACAGATCGACGACCAGCGGTTCGGCGCCGTGACCGATCAGCTGGTGCAGGAGGCGCGCCAGCTGCGGCCCGATGCCGGGCAGCGCCGTCACCGGCGCGAACAGGTGATCGAGAAGGGCGGGGCGCATGGCTGCTGCGATAACTGCAAATCCCGGCTGACGCAGGCGCCGAGCATGGCTATATCCGGAGCGTCATGCCAGCCCCAGAGTCTGTGAGCCTCACCGACATCCGCCGCAAGCGGCTGTTGTTCCGCGCTTGGCACCGCGGCACGCGGGAAGCCGACCTGATCCTCGGCTCGTTTGCCGACGCGCATCTCGCCGGGTTCGACGAGACGCGGCTCGCTGAATTCGCGGCGCTGCTCGAATGCCCCGATGCCGAGTTGTTCGATTGGATCACCGGCCGTGCCGCCCCGCCGGCAGCGCACGACACCGCGGTGACGCGCTTGCTGCTCGCCTTCCGCTACGACCCGCACGCGACGTGACGGCGCTGGCAGATCTGGCCCGCTCGCTCGCCGAGGGGCGGCCTGCCGTGACGCTCTACGGCGTCCCCGAAGGGCATGACGCGGCGACCGTCGGCCGTCTTCTCGTCGAGAGCGGCGGCGCGAGCTGGCTGCATGTCTGCCGCGACGACGGCCGCATGGCGCGGTTTGCTGCCGCGCTCGGGTTTTTCCATCCCGGCCTCAATGTGCTGACCTTTCCGGCGTGGGATTGCCTGCCCTATGACCGGGTGTCGCCGAACGGCGAGATCGTCAGCCGCCGCATCGACACGCTGACCCGCCTCGCAGCCGGCCGCCCCCTCCCTAACCCTCCCCCGCATGCGGGGGAGGGAAGGGTTGGGGCAAGCGGCGGTGAGCCGCCGCCGCTGGTCGTCCTGACCACGGTCAACGCGCTGGTGCAGCGCGTGCCGCCGCGCCGGCTGTTCGACGGCCGCGTGCTGACGCTGGGATCGGGCGGGCGGATGCCGCTCGATCGGCTGCAAAGCTTCCTGCGCAACAACGGCTACAGCCGCACCGACACGGTCCGCGAGCCGGGCGAGTTCGCGGCGCGCGGCGGCATTATCGATCTTTATCCGGCCGGCGCGGCGACGCCGATCCGCCTCGATTTTTTCGGCGACACGCTGGAAAGCCTGCGCAGCTTCGATCCGTTGACGCAGCGCTCAACCGGCACGCTCGAGCGGTTCGAGCTGCGTCCGGTCAGTGAAGTATTGCTCGACGATGCCGCCATCCAGCGCTTTCGCTCGCGCTACCGCGAGGCCTTCGGCGCGGTCGGCACCGACGATCCGCTCTACGAGGCGATCAGCGCCGGGCATCGCCAGTCCGGCATGGAACATTGGCTGCCGTTCTATTATGAGCGGCTGGAAACGCTGTTCGACTATCTGCCGGGCGCGGTGCTGTCGTTCGACCACCAGGTCGCGGAGGCGCGGGCCCACCGGTTCGAGGCGATCGCCGAATTTTACGCGGCACGGCGCAGCCTGGGCGGCGTGGCGCGCAGCACGGCGCCGCTCTACCGCCCGGTGTCGCCGCAACAGATGTTTCTCGATGAGGCGCAATGGCCGCAGGCGATCGCCGGCCGGTCGGTTGTCCGGCTGTCGCCGTTTGCCGCATCGGAGGGCGATGGCGAGGCGTTCGATGCCGGCGGCCGGCCGGCGCGCAATTTCGCCGTGGAGCGCGCCGACCCCAAGGTGCAGCTGTTCGATGCGGTGCGCGATTATCTCGCCGCCGAGCAAGCGGCCGGCCGCCGAGCCGCGATCGCCGCCTATAGCGAGGGCTCGGCCGACCGGCTTGCCACGGTGCTGCGCGAGCACGGATCGAGCGAATTGCGCCGGGTGGCCGATGGCCAGGCGCTCGCCGAACTGCCCAAGGGGGTGGTCGGCCTCGCGCTCTTGCCGCTCGAACAGGGCTTTGCCACAGAGTCGCTGGTGCTGCTCGGCGAGCAGGACATTCTCGGCGACCGGCTGGCGCGGGTGCCGCGCCCCCAAGGCCATCGGCGCCGCAATCTCGACGAGTTCATCACCGAGGCGGCGAGCCTCGTCGCCGGCGACCTCGTCGTCCATGACGAGCATGGCATCGGCCGCTACGAAGGGCTGGAGACGATCGACGTCGCCGGCGCGCCGCACGATTGCCTGAAGGTCCTCTATGCCGGCGACGACCGGCTGTTTGTGCCGGTCGAGAACATCGAGGTCCTGTCGCGCTACGGCTCCGAGGAAGCCGGCGCGCAGCTCGACCGCCTGGGTGGCGTCGGCTGGCAGTCGCGCAAGGCGCGGGTCAAGCGGCGCATTCGCGAGATTGCCGGCGAACTGATCCGCATCGCCGCCGAGCGCCAGCTGCGCCCGGGCGAGACGATGATGCCGCCGGAAGGGATCTACGAGGAGTTCGCGGCGCGTTTTCCCTACCCCGAGACCGAGGACCAGCTGCGCGCCATCGAGGATACGCTGGGCGACCTCGCTGCCGGCAAGCCGATGGACCGGCTGATCTGCGGCGATGTCGGCTTCGGCAAGACCGAGGTGGCGTTGCGCGCGGCGTTCATCACCGCCTTTGCCGGCGGGCAGGTCGCGATCGTCGTGCCGACGACCTTGCTCGCCCGCCAGCATTACCGCACGTTCAGCGAGCGTTTTGCCGGGCTGCCGGTGCGGATCGCACAACTCTCGCGCCTCGTCGCCCCCAAGGACGCCAAGCAGATCAAGGCCGAGATCGCCGAAGGCCGCATCGAGATCGTCGTCGGGACCCACGCGCTCCTCGCCAAGGATGTGCATTTCCACCATCTCGGCCTCGTCATCGTCGACGAGGAGCAGCATTTCGGCGTCGCGCAAAAGGAGCGGCTGAAACAGCTGAAAGCCGACGTGCACGTGTTGACGCTGACCGCGACGCCGATCCCGCGCACGCTGCAGCTGGCGCTGTCCGGGGTACGCGAGATGAGCATCATCGCAACCCCGCCGATCGATCGCCTCGCAGTGCGCACGTTTGTGACGCCGTTCGACCCGGTCGTGGTGCGCGAGGCGATCTTGCGCGAGCGCGACCGCGGCGGGCAGGTGTTCTATGTCGCGCCGCGCATCGCCGACCTCGACGAGGTGCGCGAGGAGCTGCGGCGGGTAGTGCCGGAGATCCGCGTCGCGGTGGCACATGGCCGCATGCCGGCGAGCGAACTCGAAACCGTGATGACCGCCTTCGACGAGCGCGCCTACGACCTCTTGCTATCGACCAACATCATCGAATCGGGGCTCGACATCCCGTCCGCCAATACCCTCATCGTGCATCGCGCCGACATGTTCGGGCTGGCCCAGCTCTACCAGCTGCGCGGCCGCATCGGGCGCAGCAAACTGCGCGCCTATTGCTATCTGACGCTGCCCGAGAAAAAGCAGCTGGCGCCGACCGCGCTGCGCCGCCTGGAAGTGATGCAGACGCTCGACACGCTCGGCGCCGGCTTTCAATTGGCGAGCCACGACCTCGACATCCGCGGCGCCGGCAACCTGTTGGGCGACGAGCAGTCGGGGCATATCCGCGAAGTTGGCATCGAACTCTACCAGCACATGCTCGAAGAGGCGGTCGCGGTCGCCAAGACCGCCGGAAGCGCCGAGGGGGAGGCCGCCGTCGAGGACTGGAGCCCGCAGATCACGATCGGCACGCCGGTCCTGATCCCGGAATCCTATGTCGCCGATCTCGGCGTGCGCCTCGGGCTCTACCGGCGCATCGCGCAGCTCGCCGACCGCCGCGAGCGCGACGCCTTTGCCGCCGAACTGATCGACCGCTTCGGCAAGCTCCCGGTCGAAGTCGAGAACCTGCTGCAGATCATCGCGATCAAGCGCGCCTGCCGCGAGGCCGGGGTCGAGCGGGTCGAGGCGGGGCCCAAGGGCGCGGTCATCACGCTGCGCGGCAACCGCTTCGCCAACCCGGCCGGGCTCGTCGAGCTGATCCAGAAAAACGCCGGTACGCTCCGCCTGCGGCCCGACCACAAGCTGGTCTATCTGCGCAACTGGGAGGACGCCAAGGAGCGCCTCGCCGGCGTCGCGCGGCTGCTGCAGGTCCTCGTCAAGATCGCCGCCGCCCCGCCGGAAACCGCAGCCGCGATGCCGAAAGCATCACCCGAGCTGGTCAAGACGCGGGCGGCAGGGCGGCGGTGAGGGGATCCCTACGCTGCCGACGCAGCCGGATGAGGCGCTTCACCGCGCCGCCGGTGCCAGCGGGTCGAAGGCCCGCCGCGGCGGCTGCAGCTCGGCTTCGGTGAACCCCATCGCCGCGAGAAACGCCGCGCGCACCTCGGCGGGCTGTCCGGTCTGAAAGATGTAGCCCTGCAGACCGCGGCCGGCCAGCGGGTCGCGCAGCAACTCGGCCCGCGTGTAACCGTCGATGAGCCCCTTGCGCTCGGCGACCGGCAAGGCGATGGCGCGGTTGACCGCGGCATCGCGGATCACCGCCTTGGGGTCCTTGCCCGCCGCGACCGCCGCGAGATCGTCGAGGAAGCGCCGCCGCACCATGACGATGCCGCGGTCGCTCGGCGCCAGATATTCCTGGCTGCGGTCGGCAACCCGGCCCTGCCCGACCCAGGTGACGAAATCCTGGTTCATCACATGGGTCGTGACCCAGCGCCCGGTCGCGGGATCGGTGATCGGCCCGGCCCAAGTCGGGATGCTGTTCTGCTCGTAGGGTTCGCGCTCCTTCGGCACGCGGCTGAAATGCCACATGACGCTGAGGGTATTTTCGTCATCGACCGGCACCCGGAATTCGACGTGGTTGCCGGTGAACAGCCCGTTGGGCCACAGGCAGACCCGGCCGACCGTCCACAGCCGGTCCTCGGCGCTGGTGTCGGTGCGGATGCGCTTATATTGGAAGCCGTATTCGAACTCGCTGAAATCGACCTTTACGTGGGTCGGCGCGTAAGGGCCGGCGGCACCGGCGAGGCGCACGCTCCAGTTCGAATGGGTCCATTCGAAATGCACCGGGTCGATCGAGTTTTCCTGGCACTGGAACCAGTTGCACGGGATCTCGGCCTTGACGATCTGGCGAAAGCCGTTCTTCCACGAGAAGAATTCCCAGTCCGGCACCAGCGGCCTGGGCTCGGGGCCGAGATAGGCCCACAGAAGCCCGCCGCGCTGCTCGACCGGATAGGCCTTGACGCGGATCTGGTCGCGCAACTGCCCGTCGGGATGCGCCATGTCCTCATAGGGCTGCGCCAGGCAGGCGCCGTCGGCATCATAGAGCCAGCCGTGATAATTGCAGCGCAGGCCGCATTGCTCGACATAGCCGTAGCTGAGATCGGCGCGGCGATGCCGGCAATGCCGGTCGAGCAGGCCGTAGGTGCCGCCGAGATCCTTGTAGAGGACGAGATCCTCGCCCAACAGGCGCACCGGCAGCGTGCCGGGCCGGTCGAGTTCGCTGGCGCCGGCAATCGGCCACCAGTAGCGGCGCAAGAGATCGCCCATCGGGGTGCCCTTGCCGGTCTTGGTCAGAACGTCCCAGCGGCTGCCCGGCCCGTTATCGCTGTCATCCGGCATGGCGAGTTCCGTGTTCTGCTGATCGCGTCCTCGCCTATAGCACCGCAGGCACCGCCCTGAATACCGTCTGCCGCGCGCTCGCTACCGCCAGCGGCAGTCGCCGCTGCTGCGCCCCAGCCCAGGCAAGAAAGAATTTCATCAAATATTGCACTAAACATGATGGATTTTCGAACACTCTCCTTTCGTTATTAACCTCTGCGAAATGAAATCCAATCATAAATTCCTTAGTAATATTCGGATGATGTGCACCGATGAACACCAGACAGCGCACGAAGCAGCCAAGCCCCGTCAACCAGCGGCGCATCCTTGTGGTCGACGACGAACCCTTGAACATGAAACTGTTTGCCCTGACACTGGGCAAGCGCGGATATCATGTGGTGCAAGCGGTAGATGGTTTTCACGGCTTCGTTCTTGCCCATGAAGCTCAGCCTGATTTAATAATCATGGACGTTCGCATGCCCCGGCTGTCCGGAATTGAGGTCACTCGCACCCTCAAAGATAGCATTCACACGAAAGATATACCTGTTATTATCGCGACTGCGTTTCTCATTGACGACGTGGAACTTCGCAAAAGCGGATGTGACGGTTATATCACGAAACCATTTATCGTTAATGATTTTATCTCTCTAATCGAGTCCTTGCTCGAACGGAATCCAAACTGCGGTGAGGACCGGTTGACTGCGGCGGTCGCCTAGTGCCCTGAGGCAAACATAGGATTCACCGCGGGTCTGAGCCATGCGATCCGCGGGCCGCGTGGCGATCCGCGGGGCATGGCGCAGACCGCCTGTATCCTTCTTGGCGATGAGGATCGCCCGCGATTGGCCGGCACCATCGCGTCCCCGCCCGCCAACGAGAACCCCGCCGGCCTGATCCTGGCCGGGACTCGATACCGGGATGTTCGGGTTGCAACCGCTTTAAGACCAAATGCGGCAGCCGCCACTTGATCGACATGTCGGCCCACTTCCCTATATCCTGATCCCTTATCACGCCGCCCGCCCCGTCGCGCGGCTACGATCGTCCAACGAGGGAGTGTGCAATGGCGACAGAGAGCAAGCATCCCGAAACCATCGTGCTGCATGCCGGCTATCGCAGCGACCCGGCGACGACGGCCGTCGCCGTGCCGATCTACCAGACGACAAGCTATCAGTTCCGCAATACCGAACATGCCTCGAACCTGTTCGGACTCAAGGAACTCGGCAACATTTACACCCGCATCATGAACCCGACCAGCGACGTGCTGGAACAGCGGGTCGCCCAGCTCGAAGGCGGGGTTGCCGCGCTGGCGCTGGGCTCGGGGCAGGCGGCCTCGATGTTCTGCGTCAACAACATCGCGCAGGCCGGCGACAATTTCGTCAGCTCGACCGACCTTTACGGCGGCACCTGGAACCTGTTCCTGCACACGATGCAGCGCACGATGGGGATCGAGGTGCGGTTTGTCGATCCCTCCGATCCGGAGAATTTCCGCCGCGCCACCGACGCCAAGACGCGCTGCTACTATGCCGAAACCCTGCCCAACCCGAAGCTCGAAGTCTTCCCGATCGGCGAGGTCGCCAAGATCGGCCGCGAGCTGGGCGTGCCGCTGATCATGGACAATACCTCGTCGCCGGTGATCTGCCGGCCGCTCGACCACGGCGCCGCCATCGTCATGCATTCGACGACGAAATACATCGGCGGGCACGGCACCTCGATCGGCGGCATCGTCGTCGATGGCGGCAATTTCGACTGGGAGAAGCACGCCGACCGCTTCCCGCTGTTGAACCAGCCCGACCCGTCCTATCACGGCGCGGTGTGGACGCAGGCGGTCAAGCCGATGGGCCCGGTCGCCTACATCGTCAAGATGCGGGTGACGCTGCTGCGCGATCTCGGCGCCGCCGCCAGCCCGTTCAACTCGTTCCTGCACATCCAGGGGCTGGAGACATTGCCGCTGCGGATGCGGGTGCATTGCGCCAACGCGCTGGTCGCCGGCCGCTATCTGCAGGAACACCCCAAGGTCGCCAAGGTCATCCATCCCAGCCTGATGACCGGCGAAGCCAAGCGCCGCGCCGACACCTATCTGAAGGGCGGCTATGGGGCGCTCCTGGGGTTCGAATTGAAGGGCGGGCTCGATGCCGGGCGGCGCTTTATCGATGCGCTCCAGATGTTCTACCACGTCGCCAATATCGGCGACGCGCGCTCTCTGGCGATCCATCCGGCCTCGACGACCCATTCGCAGCTGACGCCCGAGGAGCAGTTGCAGACCGGCGTTACCGACGGCTATGTGCGGCTGTCGATCGGTCTCGAGCACGAGGACGACATCGTCGCCGATTTGAAGCAGGCGCTCGACAAGGCGTGATCGACCGGCAGCCCATAACAGAACCCTCTCCCCCCGATTTGGGGAGAGGGGAGGGTGAGGGGGGCCGCTCGAACCGTCGCCTTTTCGCCCCCTCACCCCAACCCTCTCCCCCGGTGGGGGAGAGGGAGCTATTGTTGCAATGGCCGATCGATCTCGGGCTGACCGTCGTCAGCCACGGCTGGGTCCATCTGGAGCCGTGGCGCTGGGACAATGCCGTCGGCCGGCTGGCGCACAGCGAGACGATCGGCGGGCGGCTCGGCACGGTCGCGGTGCGGCAGGCCGAGCCGCAAGCGCTGGCCGTCGCCTGGGACGGGTTTGGCGATGACGCCACCCCGGAGATCCTGCGCCGGGTGGCGCGCTGGGTGTCGGCCGAATGGGACCCCGCGGCGGCGATCGCGGCGCTGGATGGCGGCTTTGCCGGCGAGGCCGCGCTGATCGCGGCGGGCGGCGGGCGCCTGTTGCGCGGCTCGACCTTCTACGAGGATTTCGTCAAGACCGTGCTGACCGTCAACACCAGCTGGTCGGGCACCTGCCGGATGAGCGCGGCATTGGTGGCCGAGCCCGGCGGCGGCGCGTTTCCGCTGCCGGAGGCGGTGCTCGATTATGGCGAGGAACAGCTGCGCCGCGTCGCCAAGCTCGGCTTTCGCGCGCCGACAATCATCGCCGCCACCAGGCGGATGCTCGACGACGGCGCGATCGACCGGCAGGGCAACGGCGATCCCGACCGGCTCGACCACGACTATCTGACCAGCCACAAGGGCATCGGGCCCTACGCGGCGGCACATTGCCGGATGCTGCTGCACGATTTCAGCCGCATCCCGGTTGATTCGGTCGTCGTCGCGCATCTGCGCGAGCGCCACGACACCAGCCCGGCCGAATTCATCGCCGCCCGCGCCGAGTGTGGCGTCTATCTCGGGCTCGGCTACCGGCTGATGCGGCTGCGCGAGAAATTCGCCGTCCCCGACCTCGATGTCCGCCAAGCACCCGCGCGCTCGGCCTATTGAGAAAACAGGCGGATGCGATTTCGCCGAGGCCCTGCTCAGCGACACGCGGCTGATCCGCCACTAGGGCACGCTGAGTGTCAAACGAAAAATCAACAGGTTAGGGAGAAGGTCTCGCTTTGGTCTCAGAACGAATACGGAACCTGCTGCACCATGATGAGCAACGGTTAGGGCGGCCGGCGCATTTCCGCGTTGACTTCCTTCACCTTCCTCCCTAATAAGGAAGCCGCCTTGCTACGAAGGGAGCGGCTGATGGCAACGCACATATCTGCATCTAAGCTTGTCGAGCTTGTCGAGACGGCG